>JAZOTP010000047.1:0-9242 GCA_045657705.1 Clostridia bacterium | reverse complement strand
TTTTCTCGGATTTCATGCCAATTTTGCTTAGTGTTTCAATTTTTATTCTTTCTTCGTAATTTAGGTGTTTACCTTTTCTGTTTTTTGTGGTATTATTTAAGTGACTCATATTGATTACTCTTTTCTATGTTTTGAATGGTCACTTAACATTATATCAGAGTTCTCAATGTGAGTCATCTTTTTGGTCATTTTATTTTACAACTTTCCATAACTCGCACTCAGCCTGTTTCAATGCACTAATTATATCAAGTCCCTGCGGACATACACTCTCACAAGCACCGCACTCAATACATTTATCCTGACCCGAACCTTCTTTTTTCAAACGTGTATAACCGTTATTTCCTTTGATAACCTCCTCATTATACTGTGACTGTGAGTTCCAGACAGAGAAAATATCAGGGATTTCAACACCCTGAGGGCATGGCATACAGTAACGACAGCCGGTACATTGAATTTTAGTTCTTGCAAGGTAAGCCTTTCGCACATTTTCCATTAAATCAAGCTCTTTTTTTGTCATAATATTAACATCAACGGTGTCAAAAATTCTTAGATTATCCACTGTTTGTTCCATATCTGATACACCTGACAAAATTGTTGCAATTTGTGGATGATTTGCAAGCCAGCGAAAACTCCATTCAGCAGGTGAACGCTTATCAGGGAATTCGTCATAAAGCTTTTGAACTTCTTTCGGAGCTTTGGCAAGCTTTCCGCCCAAAAGACCTTCCATTACTACAACAGGCACTCCAAGCTCACCTGCAAGCTCAACACCTTTTCTTCCTGCCTGATTTTCTATATCCATAAAATTATACTGCAATTGACACATATCCCAGTCATAGTAATGAATAATTTCATCAAAAAGCTCATAATTGTCATGAAAAGAGAATGCAGCGTATTTAATTTTTCCGCTCGCTTTAAGTTTATCAAGAAAATCACATACTCCGAAGCTTTTCATCTTTTCCCATGAATTACGTCTAAGAGAATGAACAAGATAGAAATCAATATAATCGGTGTTAAGAGCCTTTAACTGTTCCTCAAAAACCTTTTGCATATCATCCTTAGTCTCACAGCACCAGGGAGGCAGCTTTGTTGCAAGCATCACTTTTTCTCTGTAACCGTCTGCAAGTGCTTTTGCAACAACACTTTCGTTTGTTCCGTCTGAATAAACATATGCAGTGTCTATATAATTCACACCGTTATCTACCGCTGTGCGTATAATTTTTGTCGCAAGCTCCTGGTCAACTACGGTCTTTCCGTTCCTTTCAATTGTCGGAAAACGCATACATCCGACACCGAATGCCGAGACTTTTATTCCAAGCTTTCCGAAATTTCTCATTTTCATTGTTATCCACAGCCTTTCTGATTTAAATTATATCATATACTATTGTATCATGTTTCATAAAAAAAAACAAGAATTAAAATTTGTATCAAATATGATAAAAAAGACAAATAAGATATTTACATTTTAAAATAAGACTGTTATAATATGTACAATTAATGTAAGGGGTGTAGGATTATGAAAAGAAAACAAATTTTATTTACAGACGTAAAAAAGGCAGAGCTTCTTGACACAGATATTCCGGTTATGAATGCAGACAGCGTCAAAATAAATATGGAATACACAGTTATAAGCGGAGGAACTGAAAGAGCAAATATTATGAATATGCCCAACACAGGGGCTGGTAAGTTTCCCAAAAGGCTCGGATACTGCGGAGTGGGAAAGGTTATTGAAACAGGAGAAGATGTAAAAAAGGTTTCAGTTGGGGACAGATGTCTTGTGTATCATGGGTATCACGCTAATATAAACGTCGTACCAGAAGCTGATGTTACTAAAGTAGAGGATGACAATATAGATTCACTTGACGCAGCATTTGTTATAATTGCTTCTATGGGACTCGGAGGAGTACGAAAGTGCAGGATTGAAATCGGAGAATCTGCAATGGTTATGGGATTAGGATTGCTTGGAATATTCGCTCTTCAGTTTTGTAGACTTAACGGAGCGTATCCTGTAATTGCGGCAGATTTGAATCCTGAAAGAAGAAAGCTTGCACTTGAGCTTGGAGCAGATTATGCATTTGACCCATCTGATGAGAATTTTACAGAGAATGTAAAACGTGTAACTAATGGAAATGGCGTTCGGGCGTGTGTTGAAGTTACCGGGATTTCAAAGGCAATGAATCAGGCATTGGAGTGTGCAAGTTTTAAAGGAAGAATTGCACTTCTTGGTTGCACAAGAATTTCCGATTGTCCGGTTGATTATTACAAACAGGTACATGTGCCGGGTGTTGAATTAATTGGTGCACATAATTTTGTAAGACCGAAAATTGAATCATATCCGCACCATTGGACACATCATGATGACTGTAAGGCTATTCTTGATTTAATCGGAGCTAAACGTATTCAGGTAAGGCCTATAGTTTCAAGAGTGGTAAATCCAACACAAGCTCCCGAAATTTATTTACAGCTATGCGATGATAAGGATTTCCCTATGGGAACTGTATTTGACTGGAAGGATATGCAGACAAATTAAAGGTCGGTGATATAATGAGTTATAAGAAAATTTTAATAAAAAACGGAAAAGTCTGGGACGGAAGTAAATTTTTTAATGCTGACATTATGATTGATAAAGCAAAGATTTATAAAATCGGGGATGGCAACGGATTCAGTGCGGATTTTGAATATGATGCATCAGATTGTATTGTTTGTCCGGGACTTGTTGATATCCATACTCATATGAAAGGCGTTTCCTGCGATAAGTACGGTATTTATGCTGATTTGAGCTGCATACCGTTTGGTGTGACGACTGCCGCCGATGCCGGTACAGTGCAGGGATGCAGGGAACTGATAGATTCATTTGCAATAAAAGGTGTCGTCTTTGCTTTTGTATATATAAAAAATAATGAACCTGATTTTTCAAATGTTGAAAAGATGCTTGAAGTGTACGGAGATAAAATGATAGGCGTAAAGGTATCTTTTGACGGACAATATGGAGAAATAACAGATATTACACCTTTGAAAAAGGTATGTGAGTATGCACACGGTAAAAAATTGAAGGTTTTAGTTCATACCACAGGAACACCTGTTGCAATGAAAGAAATATATGAATGTCTTGATAAAGGTGATATTGTAACTCATGTGTATCATGGCGGAAAAAACACCTCGGCAGAAGATGAATTTATTTCTTTAAAGAAAGCCGGGGAAAGAGGCGTTATAATAGATGCAGGTATGGCAGGTCATATTCATACCGATTTTAATATATTGAAAGATGCTATAAAAAATAATGCTGCTCCCGATACTATAAGTACAGACGTGACAAACTATAGTCTGAATATCAGAGGCGGAAAATACGGTATGACAATGTGCATGAGTATAATGCGTCAATTGGGAATGAAAGAGGAGAATATTTTAAAGGCTGTAACATTAAATGCTGCAAAAGCAATAAGCCTTGAAAAGTATTGCGGTAAAATTGAGGTTGGAAGAACAGCGGATATTGCAGTTTTAAAATATTGCAATTCTTCTTATGATTTTTCAGGCTTAACAAATAATGCCGTAAAAAATGAAAAAGGATATGTGAATATGATGACTGTTGCAGATGGTCAGATAGTATATTTATATGAATAAACAAAGGTGCAGAGATTGTAAGTTAATCTTTGCACCTTTTAAAAATTATTTTATTCCACCGCCTGTGCCTTCGTACAAATCAAGAGGTTCTGAAAGCTCAATTTTTATAACTGTACAGTACGGATCACACATTTCTTGCGGAAGGTCGAACCACAAAATGCCGGGCATATCCAAAAATCCGCCCTGTTTATAGTGCTTCAATTCGCCCTCTTGCCCAAGAACTGTTATTTTCTTTATGTCATTTCTGATACCCTTAACAGAAATTTCACCCATAGGCATATCGTAATAGAAAAGATAAATATTTTTTCTATCCTTAGAAAGTGAACTGTTTCCAAAGAAAAATCCTCCCGGGAGACCTCTTATGGTGCCGTATATAGCCTCATCATATTTCTTTACCCAACCGCCAAGCTCAAGAAGTAATTCTTCATCACGCTTATCAATTGTGCCATCAGGTTTAGGACCGATGTCCAAAAGAAGATTTCCGCCCATTCCTACACATTCTGTTAAAATCCTTACAAGCTGTCTTGGTGATTTATAATTATTATCATTTGGATTGTAACCCCAAGAATCATTCAATGTAACACAAAATTCCCATTCGCCCTCAGGAGGAAGTGTAGGAAGTGCCTGTTCCGGAGTTTTGTAATCACCGTAGCCCCCTATTCTGCTGTTAATAATAATTTGTGGATTAAGTGAGCGTATGTATTCACTCATTTCTTTAAAACGCCATTGTTCCTGAGTTCTTTCCCACACACCGTCAAACCACAAAAGATCTATAGTTCCGAAATTTGTTAAAAGCTCTGTTAGCTGATCCCGGTGGAATTTTAAAAATCTTTCCCATTTTTCAAAATCATCAGGAACTCCCTCGGGTGGTGCTGTGAATTTATTTGTTGCCCACCATTCATCACTTTCAGGATGAATACACGCATAATCGGGATGATTCCAGTCAAGATGAGAAAAATACAAACCAACCTTTAAACCGTTCTCACGCATAGCTTTGCAGTACGGCTCAATTAAATCTCTCTTTGCCGGAGTTTTTTTAACAACATTCAAATCACTTGCCTTTGTATCCCAAAGTGCAACACCGTCATGGTGTTTAGTTGTTAAAACAGTGTATTTTGCTCCTGTTTTTTCAAATAATTCTGCCCACTTTTCCGGGTCATAATTTTCTGCGTCGAAGCTGTTAAGCTGATTCATATACTCATCATAGCCAACGTCACCGCTGTAAAATGACCATGACTCGGTAACTCCTAAAACCGAATAGATTCCCCAGTGCATAAATATTCCAAGCTTCGCATCACGAAACCATTGCATCTTATCATTCATAATCAAAACACCTCATTTATTTATTTGCTATATTTTATCATTACTTATGTTATAAGTCAATAATTTTCATTAATATTTTTTGCTGACATTAACTGTCTGCAAATAAGAAAAAATGCAAATATTGACAGTGCCACCCATGAAATATACATAGAACCGTATCCAAAAATTATAATCGTAAAACCGTAAATTGCCGAGCTCATTGCGTGTCCGAGATATGTAAGAAAATCCATAACTCCGCTTACCGATGCAACATTTCCGTATTTTTTTAACTGCATGGGATAGATTGAAAGAATTGAGGTATTTATAATCGAAACAAAGGCGTAAATAGCACTTAAACATACCGTTGCAACAACTGCATTTTTAATTTTGAAGCACAACGGAAGTGCAAAAACAGCAGAAACAATAAATATAATATTTTTATTTATATTTGTCAAGAGTTAAATAAATTAGGTCACTGTTTATTTAATAAATACATCTGTAATACAGATAAAATAAAAAATCACACAAAAGGTTTAATACCTGATGTGTGATTATATTTAAGACTTTAAAATTACTTCTCTAAATTATGAATTTTATCAATTCTGTTCTGGTGTCTGCCGCCCTCAAATTCAGCATTCAACCATGCATCAACAATCATAAAAGCAAGCTCTCTTCCGATAACTCTTCCGCCTATACAGATTACATTTGCATTATTATGTCTTTTGGTCATTTGAGCACTGTATACATCATGACAGTGAGCCGCTCTTATTCCGTCTATTTTATTTGCGGCAATTGATATACCTATGCCTGTTCCGCAAATCAGTATACCGTTTTCACAAACTCCTGCATTAATACTGTTACAAACAGCCTGTGCAATATCGGGATAGTCTACGCTGTTTTCATCATAACAGCCAAAATCCTTAATTTCAATACCTTTATTTTTTAAATATTCAATTATATGTGTTTTTAATTCATAACCACCGTGGTCGCTTCCTATAGCTATCATTTTTATTTACCTTCCTTTATCTTTTCTTCTGCTTCTCTTTCTGCCTGAGATTTTCTCAGATAAAACGGCATAAGCTCATAACAACTTTGAGTTTTTCCCTCATTATATAGTTTTTTAGCAGCAGCTGCAAGACTTGATGCCCTTTGAGCATTTGCACATGAGGGAGCAAATACTGCTCTGTCACCGAGTTTTTCAACTATTTTATCTTTATGTACAGGAACTCCGTCACCTAAGAAAACCACCTTATCATCAGAGTTTACAAATTCCTCTAAAAGCTCTTCAACAGCCAAGGCTCTCGGTTCTTTTATTTGTGTCAATTCACCGTCATTCCATTTATACACAGCATTATATACCTGTGCTCTTCTTGCATCCATAATCGGACAGATTATGTCTTTGCAAAATGGCAGATTATATGCCATACCTGTGAGTGTGCTTACACCTATAACCGGTATTTTTAATGCGTGCGCCAGCCCCTTAACTGCCGAAACACCTATTCTTAACCCGGTAAAAGACCCGGGGCCGTTTGCAACCACAGCCAAATCAATATCAGACAAATCAAGCTCCGATTGCTTTAATATATTGTCAATAACAGGCATTAATGTTTGAGAATGAGTAAGCTTGTTATTTAAAATAAACTCACAAATCAGCTTATCATCTTCCGTTATCGACGCTGTCGCAACATTTGCCGATGTATCAACCGACAATATCTTCATCAAATATCAGTTCCTTTCAAAGCATTAATATTTGCCCGGACAGGCGTCTACACCTGTCTGCAAACAATGTATTTATAATTTTTCTATACTTATTAATCTGAAATCCTCATGCTTTTCATAATCTTTTGAAATGGTAATCTCATAACGTTCATCAGGCAGAATATCACTTATTTTTTCAGACCATTCAATTATTGTTATTCCGTTGCCGAAAACATATTCCTCAAATCCTATTTCATACATTTCATCACAGTCTTCAATTCTGTAAACATCAAAATGATACACGGGAAGATCACCGTCATAGCAGTTTACAATTGTGAATGTAGGACTGCTTATAGGCTCAATTACTCCCAATGCAGTTGCAAGCCCCTGTACAAATGCAGTCTTCCCCACTCCCAAATCACCGTTTAAACAAAGAACATCTCCTGCTTTTAAGGTTTTTGAAAATGCTTTTGCAATATTTGCGGTTTCCTTTGGACTGTTTGATTTATATACCATTCTTTTTCCTCCAAAACACGGCAAAAATCTTTTAGAATAATCCTGTTATTTTACCGTCGGTATCAATATCAATATTATCTGCAGCCGGTTTTTTAGGTAATCCCGGCATAACCATAATATCACCCGTTTCAACAACTATAAAGCCTGCTCCGTTTGAAACTCTTACCTTTGAAACTGTAATTTCAAAATTTTCCGGACGTCCTAAAAGCTGTGGATTGTCAGATAATGAATACTGCGTTTTTGCCATACAAACAGGCTTTTTGTCTAAGCCAAGCTCTTCAAGCTGTGCTATCTGCTTATCCGCCTTTGTTGTATAGACAGCACCTTTTCCGCCATATATTTTCTTAACTATAATATCAATTTTTTCTTTTATTGATAAATTAACATCATATAAAGGCTCATATTCAGAAGGAATGGTATCAATTGCCTTAATAACCTTTTGGGCAAGATCAACACCGCCTTCTCCGCCTTTTGCAAATACTTCCGATAATGAAACCTCAACATTATATTCTGCACAAGCATCAATTACAGCCTGTATCTCCTCATCGGAATCGGTATCGAATCTGTTAAGCGCAACAACTACAGGCACCTTATATAGTTGCATATTTTCAATATGCTTTTTAAGATTTACAACACCCTTTTTAAGTGCTTCAACATTTTCTTCCTTTAAATCAGACTTTGCAACACCGCCGTTATACTTCAATGCACGAACAGTTGCAACAAGCACAACTGCATCAGGCTTCAAACCTGCAAAACGGCATTTAATGTCCATAAACTTTTCAGCACCTAAATCTGCACCAAAGCCTGCCTCCGTAATTACATAATCAGCCATCTTCAATGCAAGCTTTGTCGCAATAACACTGTTACAGCCATGTGCAATATTTGCAAACGGACCGCCGTGAATAAAGCACGGAGTATTTGCAAGAGTCTGCACGAGATTAGGCTTGATTGCATCCTTTAGGAGTACTGTCATTGCACCCTCAGCATTCAATTGCTTTGCATAAACAGGTTCACCCGAACGTGTATAACCTATAATTATTTCACCGAGTCTGTATTTTAAATCCTCAAGATCGTTTGCAAGACAAAGAATTGCCATAATTTCAGAAGCAACTGTAATCATAAAGCCGTCTTCACGCGGAACACCGTTTATTTTACCACCCAAAGAAACTATAACATTTCTCAAAGCTCTGTCGTTCATGTCAAGAACTCTTTTCCACACAATGTTTGTAACGTCAATATTCAACTCATTTCCCTGGTGAATATGATTGTCAATCATTGCAGACAATAAATTATTTGCAGCAGTAATTGCGTGCATATCACCTGTGAAATGCAGATTTATATCCTCCATAGGAACAACCTGACTGTAGCCGCCGCCGGCAGCTCCGCCCTTAATTCCCATAACAGGACCGAGCGACGGTTCTCTTAGTGCCAGGAGACATTTCTTTCCTATTAATGCCATTGCATCACCAAGACCTACTGTTGTAGTGGTTTTTCCTTCTCCGGCAGGAGTTGGATTAATAGCAGTTACCAAAACAAGCTTTCCGTTATCATTTTTCTGAACTCTTGCAATCAGTTCATCGGACATTTTCGCCTTATACTTTCCGTAAAATTCAAGTTCGTCCTCTTTAATTCCAATAGTTTGTGCCACATCCTTAATATGCTTCATTCTGGCACTTTGAGCAATCTCAATATCTGTAAGCATTTTTATTCTCCTCTCAATTTAATAGATTCCATTTTTATTATACACAATATTTGACATAATAAACAAAGGCTATACCTTCAAAAAAAGCGCAAAAATCCCCTTTTATCCGGCACAGCCTGCATTTTCTGTTATGTATTATTTGTTATGAAAATAATTTCTGTCATCAGTTACTTTCTTTAAAAGCATTTCCAAACGTCTTTCAACATCACCCAATATATCATCTGCATACTGATCGCTGTCTGTTATAAGCTTTGTTGACTGAGCCTTTGCATCCTCAACAAGCTGAGTTGCATATTCCTGAGCCTGCTTTGTAATTTCATTTTCATCAACCATCTGAATCATTTTAGCTTCAGCGGTCTTAATCATAGAATCGGCTCTGCTTTCTGCTTCAGAAAGAATTCTCTGT
>JAZOTP010000046.1:0-3971 GCA_045657705.1 Clostridia bacterium | reverse complement strand
TTTATTAAACGCTTAAATTAACAAAAATACCCAATTTACAAAGGTTTTCAAGATTTTATGTTCGTAAAAGTATAATAACATTTAAAAAATAAAAAGTCAATCCTGTACAAAAAAAAAGATAAAATTTATATAGAGTATATGCTGTGAAAGTTTTATAATTAAAGAAAAAATGGGCATGTTCTACAATGGCAAATTGCACAAAGTATAATAGCCCAAAAAATAAAGAAAGGTGATTTTTATGGCAAAGAAAATTTTATCTGCGTGCTTGGTTTTTTGTATGCTGTTTTCTTTAAGCGCAATGGCATACGAATTGCCGCAAAGCACAAACCCTGTTACCGTTGCAAAGAGCGGGGACACTTACACTGTTACAGTTTCTGCCCCGGAATTTAAAAATTCCGACATATCTTGTATGGCAGTAGATAACAGATATGAGGTTCCGTCTTCCGTTGATGATGCCGTTGTCGGTTATTTTGGTGTCATAACTGCCGATGCAGACGGTAACGCAACATTTACCTTCCGATTAAAAGAAGGATTTGATGCTTCTTTCGGTGTTTATATGGTGGTTTCCAATGAAAGAGGAATTACCTACAAGGGAAGCGAAGAAGCAAAAATGGAAGAACCCTACGAGGTTATGGGAACTACTCCTTTTACTATGGAAATTGACCCGGTTGAGTTTTCCGAAAAGTATGGAGATAGTTTCGAAGATGCCAAAGATGCAAAATATGCTGCGGTTATTTTTGCAAGACTGAATACTCTTAAGGCTTCCGAATTCGGAATTGCGTATTCGGATACCGATACTACTCCTACAATTGATGAAGGCTGTGCATATAAGCAGTCAACAGGCAACTTAGCCGACCATGGAGCATTCGGTATTTATTTCTACACCAACCGTAATATAACCGATACAACCTATTATGCCCGTACATATGTTAAATACAATGGCGTTTACAGATACGGCAGTGTAGTAGAGTTTAAAGTTAAAGCGGTAACTGAATAAGGAGGAGAGAAAAATGAAAAAATATGAAGCACCTAAATTAAATGTAAGTCTTATATTACAAAAAGAAAATATAACCTCCTTGAGCGATTGGCTGGAAAACGGCGAATATAACTATTCGAATGCCAATATAACCACCTGCGAACTGGAATCTTAATGAAAGGACGGAGATTAAAATGAAAAAATATTTAAGCATAATCTTAGCAATTTCAGTAATATTATCTTCATTTGTATGCGTTATGCCGGCTTTTGCCTACGCAAATCCTGATTCAGATACTGATTTAGGCATTACATATCTTTGGAATGATGATTTTTCCAGTGTTGATAGCTTAGTAAATTATACAACAGGAAATACAGGTGCAGGGAGCGCTGTATATAATAAAGAGACTCAAACAATGTATTCATCATCTTCTGCTACATATTCTTTAACTGATGAAGGAACGCTGAAAATAACTAATACCGGTAATGCATACGATTACATCTGGACACCTTATGTTTACAATAACGCCGGAGGACAATTAGTGTTCAGCTATGATATCAAGTTTGATAAAACAGGAAAATACTTTCGTGGTGGAGGTAGATTCGATTATGGTAGCGATCATGTATTCGTAAACTATGACAATAAGATTTTTGCATATAGTTCTACGGGGAATGTAAGCACCAAAACCTACACAACAGGTACATGGATGAATGTAACTGTGGTATATAACGATGCAAACACAGGAACAACAGATGCTCCGGCATATTATAAGGATATATACATAAACGGTGAGTATTATTGTACCTTGGATAATAAAACAAGTGATACCTCGGCGTATACATACAGAGGAGCAGGCACCCGTACAAGATTTGTCTTTTGTAATTATGATGCAGGCAGTTCTTTAGAACTTGATAATCTAAAGGTTTATGCACTACCATCCGAATTAAAATATAAAGTTAAATCAATATCACCTGAAAGCGCTGTTTTAGAATTCAATGCAATTCCAACAGAGTATGAAGGCTCAGATTTTGAAATTTTAAATGCAGACGGAACAACAGCTGCTACCACAGTATCAAGTGCAACTTTAAGCACAACCAATCCAAGAGAGGTTACAATCAATTTTGCGAACACATTAAGTGCAAGCACTGACTATATAATAAAACCATCAGGAGTTAAAGCGGGAACAGCATCAGGCGATATCTGTACCGACCTTTCAGTTTCCTCTTCTGATACAGGCGTAACAGTAACCACAGGAAGACTTGATAATTCGGTTTATTCTGATGTTATAGAATTACTTGAACAGGATTTTGAAAATGTTGATTCAACATATACTACAACAGTAAGTAAGGTTAATGGAGAAGGTATAAATTCAAATTCAGGCTCAACACTTTCCATAGAAACTATTGATGGAACAAAAGCATTAAGAATGACTCAGGATGCTATAACGCCAATGACAAGATTTATACTGCGAAACGACTATATTCCTGATGACACAATCGGTACAACTGTAGTTGTTGAATACAGAGTAAGAGCGGATTTTTCGGATAATGCCAATGCAATGTTTGACGCAAGAAACGGTGGAGGTGGATATGGACCTCATTTGCCTTCAATTCATAATGGCGGAATTTATGATAATGCTGTTTTAAGCAATAAAAAAGCAAACTACACCAACAACGAATGGGTTACTTTAACCTCAGTTTTTAAATTAAGTTCTGACGGAACAAAGGTTTCAAGAGACACTTATATTAACGGCGTGTATAATTCGACCTATGAAGCTGATTATGTTCAGGCAGACTACGGGTTCTTATATGGAACACAAAATTTAAGTCTTTCCTTCAGAGTAAGAGATGCATATGGCAAAGCCGATACCAACGGTATTGTGGATATCGATTATATAAGAGCATACAGAGTTCCTGCTTCTTATACTTTCGGAGCAGAAATTGTATCCGATAAAACAGACTGTGATGTTGATTCGGTTACTGTAAAGTTTAACAATCTTGTTGATACAAATTCGCTTTCAAATGCTAAGATAACCTTAAAGGATTCAAGCGACACAGTTGCCAATGTTTTATACATAGAACCTGTTATAGAAGCAAATGCAACAGGCTATGCCCTTAAAGCAAAACTGGTATTTGATAAATCTCTTGATTTTAATACCGAATATGACTTGTATCTTGATAATGTAGCAGATACTTATGGCAATAAACTTATATTTAAAGATACCATTACAACATGCTCAAATAAAATAACAAGCTTTACTATTACAAATAATACAGCAAATATTGAAATGACTGCATCAGATAAAGATCTTACACTTGTAATTGCAGCATATTCAGTTACTGACGGTGTTGAAAAAATGGAAGGTATTGCAACCGTAACCATTACTGCAGGTACAACTACAGGCGAAGTTTCTCTTACAAATGTTCCTGACGGTGCAGAGGTAAGAGCATACTTGCTTGATGGCTTTAAACCGATTGCAATTAAATAGCTTTATGGCAATTTCTTCGAAGAAGAATATATGTAGGGGAGGGAACCGAACCCGACCGCATCCTTAATGGATGATGAAGGAAGGGCGCAGGGGTGTGCTGTAACACAACGAAAACGAAGGTGGCTTGTTCACCTGAAGTTTGAATTGATGTTACGAACGGACTCCGTGCCCTCCCGATACATAATGAATGATTAATAATTGCGGTAAAACGCATTTCGTATTAAAAAAGTTTTGAATTTGAAAAAAACAAAAAGACTATAGTCTTTTTTTGTATATGCAATATACAACAATCCTTTTTTATCAATAGAAATCAGAACTAATATGAAAACCTTTTTCATATTACTTGTGATTTTTAAATCACATAAAAGTATTATAAAACTAATAAAACAAAAGGAGAGATTTTTTATGAAAAAAATTCTGAGCATTATTCTTGTTATGAGTATGATATTTTCATTAAATGTCACATTTGCTTTTGCAGATGATACTCAAACAACAATAAAAAGCTTCAC
>JAZOTP010000045.1:0-76082 GCA_045657705.1 Clostridia bacterium | reverse complement strand
TAATTGTAGTTCGCAACTCAATTATACAGCAAAAGGGAGGTTATTGCTATATTTTTATGCAAAAATATTCAAAAACCTCGTAAAATAAGGTTTTAACGATAGTTAAAATATAAAAACGGGGTGTCAAACTTGACACTACCTTGTATAGGGAGGAGGTAAAAAAATGAAAAAGGCAGTTTTAATTACAGGTGCATCTAAAGGAACCGGTTTTGCAATAGCAGAAAAGTTTGCCAAAGAAGGATATGCGGTTTTTATGAGTAGTCGAACAAAAGATGATGCGAGAGCCGCTGCAGAGAAAATCGAAAGCACATATAGCACATATGCTCTTGGGTTAAAAATGGACTCAGAATCAAAGGAAGATATTGATATTGCATTCGCAAAAATAAAAGAATCAGGATTTTATCTTGCTGCGCTTGTTTTGAATGCCGCCGATCTGGGAATTGATATGCCGGTACTTACAACAGATATAAAGGATTGGGCACGCGTTATAAACACAAACCTTGTATGGAACTTCCAAATAGTTCAGAACGCTGTTAATATTATGAAAAAAAACGGCGGCTCAATTGTTTTCATAGGTTCTAACACTTCGATAAGAGCCATAAAAAACAGAAGTGCTTATATTGCTTCCAAAGGAGGTATAAATTCTCTTGTTCGGGCTTTGGCGGTTGAACTTGGTGAATATGGTATAAGGGCAAACTGTATCATGTCGGGGTCAATAAAAACAGTTCGTTTTGATGCGCTTTCTTATGAAGTACAAGAAGAGAAAAAACATAGAGTTCCAATCAATGACATTACGGATTTTGAAGACATAGCCAATGCAACATGGTTCTTATCCTGCAACATGTCGAAAAACATTACAGGAACTACATTAACTGTTGATGGCGGGGCAGATGCTCAGCTTTTCCCTAATGCATAAAAAATATAAAATAACATTTTAATACTAAAATCTCAGGAGGTAAAAAATGAGAATCGAAAAAATTGAAACAATCAGAGTAAATATCCCGTTTGAAGCGCCGATATTATGGTCACAAGGATACAGAAACTCAACAACAAGAACACTTGTTAAAGTTTATACCGATGAAGGAATAACCGGTATAGGCGAAACAAGAGGCGACAATGGTATCGAAGAGATGATTAAGGAAATGGCACAAAAACTTATTGGAGAAGATCCCTTCAATATCGAAACTATCCTGGAAAAATTTCATATGAAAGCATATTTCCATGGCTATTTCGGATTAAGCGCCGTTGCCGGAATTGAAATTGCGCTTTGGGATATAATTGCCAAAAAGGCAGATAAACCGCTTTGTGAGCTTATTGGCGGAATGTACCGCAAGGAAGTACCTTTTTCAGGATATATTTTCTTCAGACTTAAAGATGAAAAAACCGGCGCAGGTGGCGAAAAGACACCTGAGGAAGTTATTGCGTTCTGCGAAAAGGCAGTAGCAGAGCATGGTTTTGACTGTCTTAAGCTTAAGGGCGGAGCACATGACCCCGCACATGAAATAAAGGTTTTAAAAGCACTAAGAGAACACTTTGGTCCTGACTTCAAGCTGAGAATTGACCCAAACGGCTGTTGGAGTCCACAGACTGCAATAAAGTACGCAAGAGAGCTTGACGAAATAGGGCTTGAATATCTTGAAGACCCATGCTGGGGTATTGAGGGTATGTCAAGAATCAGAAAAGACATACACATCCCTATTGCTACAAATATGTGTGTTGTAGATTTTGATACACTTCCTGTGGGTATAAGGGAAAATGCCTGCGATATTATACTTGCAGATGCTCATAAATGGGGCGGTATCTGGGTAACAAAGAAACTTGCGGCAGTATGTGAAGCATTCCATCTCGGTATGAGTATGCACGCAGGTGCTGAACTTGGTGTTTCAACAGCAGTAAATATTCAGCTTGCCGCTTCAACACCGCAGATTAACTATTCCATCGACGGACATTATCACCATGAGCTTGATGATATTATAAAAGGCGGAAAGCACAAGTATATTAACGGAAAAATGCTTGTTCCCGACGCACCCGGTGTCGGTGTCGAGCTTGATGATGAAAAGGTTGAGTTCTACCATGAAAGATGGAAAAATCTTAAGTTTGAAGCTCTTAACGGCGAAAGACCGGATACAGGCAGACATCTTTCCAGATGTCAGTTCTAAGGAGGAAGTAAAATGCATTTTAATGTGAAGGAAAATATAATTGCACTAACTCCTCAATGGAAAGGTGAAAGATTTCCGGACGGCAGACCTAAGGTAGAAGATAAATATTTAAAAGCACTCAGAAATCTTACCCTTGAAGAAGTATGGAAACCTATATTTGTAAAGAGCTATGAAAGCCAGTTTGAAGGAAGATTACACACTCTGCATGACGACGGCAGAAAGCTGATAGGACGTGCTGTTACCGCAACCTTTGCGCCAACAAGACCTGACCTTCATGAAACCATGTTTGGAATAGGTATGGAAGAAGGCAGAAAAGGGAATTACAATCAATGGGTTATTGACAGTCTTGTAGAGGGCGATGTGGTTGTTGCCGATATGTATGACAAAATATATAAAGGCACATTTTTAGGCGGAAATTTAACTACCGCCATAAAAACTAAGACCAAAACCGGCGGAGGTGTAATTTGGGGTGGGGTAAGAGATGTTGAGCAGATGAAAAAGGTTGAAGATGTTCAGGTTTATTACCGTGGTATTGACCCGACACCTATACGTGATTTTATCATGACAGGCTTTAATACACCCACAAGAATAGGCAATGCCATAGTACTGCCCGGAGATATTGTATTCGGTGCAGGCGGTGGAGTGTTATTTATACCAAGTCATCTTGTGGCAGAGGTTGTAGACGGAGCATCAAAAACTCAGGTTAAAGATATATTCGGATTTGAGATGATTACTCAGAATAAATTCACTACTGCACAGATTGACAGAAACACATGGACGGCAGAAATGCTTGATATGCTTATGGAATTTATTAAAAACGATCCTCGCGGTGAGGAATATCGTGGACTCGATTGGTCTCTTGAATATGATCTTGCAATAAACGGCGACCCTAATGACACCCAGACTGCGCTTTAAGGAGGATGTTATGAAAGAAAAAATCAGAATTTACAGAGAAACCTTTAACAGATTGTTGCCGGAGATTAATGAGAACATTGATAAATACAGAAAAGGCACCTTCAAAATCAAGGTTATAAACAAAGAAGGTGTGCCTGTTCAAGCAAAAATTAAAGTTGAACAGAAAAAGCACGCATTTGATTTTGGTACAAGTGCACTGATGATAGGTGATATGGGCGAAAAAGAGCACGAATATCGCGATGCTGTTTCAAATTTGTTCAACTTAATAACAACAACTTTTTGTTGGGGCGTAATGGAAACAGAACCCGGAAAATTCAGATTTGAAGAAGGCAGTGAGGAAATCTATCGCAGACCACCGTCAGACCGTGTGCTGGAATTTGCAAAAGCAAACAATATGAAAGCAAAAGGACAGCCGTTGTTTTGCGGACGTTGGGTTCCCGACTGGGTGCATCAGGACATTGATAGTCTTAAGGAAAAGTGGATTTCCTATGTAAAAGAGGTTGCAAAAAGGTACGACGGAAAATATTATCTGTTTGATGTTGTAAATGAATCCTATCAGACTAATGGAAGCTGGAAGAATATGTCGTGGCTTCCTATGCCCGTAGAGGATTTTGTTAAGTGGATGCTTAAAACAGCCGGAGAAATTTTTTCTGCTAATTGTATCATGGAACGAAACGAAACAACGCACGTAAACTACGGCGAATATGCCAAGAAATATTATGATGAAAACAAAAAACTTCTCGAAGAAGGAATTCGTCTTGATTCAATCGGTTTTCAGTTCCATTTCTTTAATGGGAAAAGTTGCATCGAAAGGCACATTTCAGGAGAAGCAAGTCTTGAAAACATCTATAATACATATCATCAGATGTCCACACTCGGTGTTCCAATGTATATATCCGAAATAACCATTCCTTCGGTTTATGAAGGGATAAACAAGGAGGAAGGCGAAGATCTTCAGGCAGAAATCCTTGAAAAATTATACAGGCTATGGTTCAGCATTCCCAATATGCAAGGCATCATATACTGGAATCTTAAGGACGGAGATGCCTGGGAAAATGAGGGAGATTGTCTCGGTTGCCTGATCGATGAATATATGCGTAAAAAGAAATCCTACTACACCTTGGAACATTTAATAAAACGCAAATGGAATACATGCATCACTTCCGAAACCGACAGCAACGGTATATTTGAGTTTTCCGGGTTTTATGGAGATTACGATATAACTGTTGACGCTGAAGGATTTTACGAAAAGGAATACCGTAAATCATTAGTAAAAGGTACAGATTCTTTGACTATCAGCATATAACCTTTTGTTATCCCCCATTGACAACAGTCGTGTCAGGTTCGCCCATCCTGCAAAATGGTCGAATTGTGGGAGCTGTGACTCATGTTTTCGTAAACGATCCTACGAGAAGTTATGGGATATTTATAGAAAACATGCTGGCAGAGGCAGAAAAAATAAAGTAGCAAAAATGCTCGTCTATAAAATAATAGGCGGGCATTATTTTAATTGTTCTCGGTATTGCTTGGGAGAGCACCCGACATTCTTTTTAAACAGTCTGGAAAAATAATTACTATCCTCAAAACCAACGTTGAACGATATGTCGTTTATGGATGCTTTTGTCTGTGTCAAAAGCAATTTGGCATAATCTATACGTGTTTGCAATATAAAATTCGTTATTGTGATGCCAAATTTTTTGCTGAAGCATCGCGAAGCATATGATAAATTTACATGAAATACCTGAGCTATTTCTTTTGTGGATATTCGGGATTGAAAATTTAATTCTATAAAATCACGGATGCCGTCTGCCAGACTTGTGCCTGTAAATTCTTTCTTTCTTAATTCGCCGAAGAGGAGTTCTATATTTTGAATTTGGGTAGAAAAATAATGAAAAATAATTTCCCCCACATTCGTAATGATTTCTCTTGATACAACAGGTAATTGGTTATAAAGACGAACTATATCTGATGGGTCATTTGTTATTTTTTTTGCCTTTTCAAAGATGGTAGCTTCGTAATTTTCATCTAATCTGCATTGTCCAACAAAAATAATGCCAATCAGCACATCGTTTTCTATCAAGGGAACAACAAGTTCTCTCATTCCAAGATGACATTCGTGGAAAAAGGGTTTTTTGTATTGTTTTGCAAGCAAGACAGCATTTTCCCTATCACTTTCATCACATTTTTGGCGACCTATAGGTAAAGTGCGTGCCTTTTTACAAAATGAGCAATAATGACCCTTGTTCATCTTCTCCCCGTAGCTGCCATAATTAAAAAAATCCTTTAAGTCATAAAAGCATATTCCTGCATTGCACAAAGTACGTACAGCATTTATAAAAGACGTTATGTCTTCCGCCAAATTCATTCTCTCACCCTCTTTGATAAAATTATAGCATAAAAGTTTTTTATGTCAATAGAAAGGTAAAAATAATGCTATTTTTGGTCAAATATCTCCATTGCTTTTTTTATACATTTTGATATACTCTTTTACAAAGGAGGTGATGTTTGTGGTAAAATACAGCGTTGAAGCTGGGTGCTGCTTTTGTCAGGAATGTCAATACAGCTGTCCTGTGGCAGCAATTACGATGGATAAAGATGGTGCACACATTGACCGGGAAAAATGCATTGGGTGCGGAATGTGTGCAAAAAATTGCGCATCTGAGGCAATTATAAAAATAGAAATTTAAAAAGGAGAAAATAAAAATGATAGATTTTAACAATGGAAAAATTATGGAAAAGGTAAAAGAAATCCCGTTTTACGGCGATTACGACGTTGTTGTAGCCGGTGGCGGGGTTGCGGGCTTTGGTGCGGCTGTTGCCGTTGGAAAAAGAGGCTATAAGGTATTGCTGATTGAAGCAACCTCTGCCCTTGGCGGTCTTGCAACTATGGGGCTTGTAAACATTCCTCTTGACTTCGTTTCGGGAATAGGAAGAGAAATGATGGATGAATTGGAAAAGATTGAGGGACACTGGCACAGAAACACCAATATAGAAAAGCACAAGCTGGTACTTGACAGAATGGTAAAAAAGTATAATGTTGAGGTGCTCCTTGTTACAAGTATTGTAGATGCAGTGATGGATGGAGATACTGTAAAAGGCGTTGTTATACAAACAAAGACAGGCAGAAAATATATAACAGCCAAGCGGTTTATCGATGCCACAGGCGACTCCGATCTTGCATATTATGCCGATGCCAAAACCGAAAGCGGACGCCCTGAGGATGGAATGAGCCAGGCTTGTTCGTTGGAGTTCATTCTTGGCGGAGTAAACTGGGAGGCTTATCAAAACTCGGATTTAAAGAAAAACGATGGCCGTTGGACAAAAATGATTAAGGAAGACCTTGCAAGCGGACTTCTTCCATTTGAATCTGACAATCATTTGAATTGGATTACACACATCCCCGGCAGGCCTCAACACTGTGGTATGGACGAGGTCAGCATTTGTTTTGTGCACTCTAGAAAGTGCTTCCCGATTGATAACGCAGATCTTACCCGAATGTATTTTGAAGGCAGAGAGCAAGCAACTATGCTGGCGGAATACATCAAAAAGAGAGTTCCCGGTTTTGAAAACTCTTTTCTTACCACCACGGCAAGTTTGCTTGGAGTCAGAGAAAGCCGACGAATTGTAGGTGAATATCGATTGACAGCAGAAGATATAGCCTTCTGTCGCAAGCACGATGATGTTATTGCTATATCCAACCACGGATACGATATACATAATTTTGAGGAGACGGGCAATATCAAATGGGCCCCCATTATGCTGAATGGCGAACTTCAATATGTCATCAGTAACTCAGGCGGCTTCGGTACCACCACTCCGCCTCCTGATGGGAAACCGGTTGTTAACGTCAAAGGACAAAGGGCAGAATTTGCAGAATTTGAGCCTAACAGATGTTACGATATTCCATACAGATGCTTGCTTCCGGTGCAAGTAGAAAATCTTTTGGCGGCAGGCAGAAATCTTTCGTCTGACGTGTATGCACAGTCCGGCGCGAGATTGATATTGTGCTGTCTTTCTATGGGAGAGGCGGCAGGGGTTGCTACCTGTATTTCCCTTGCTGAAAATATCACGCCAAGAGAAATAAATGTAAAAGCACTTCAATCGGAACTGATATCCACAGGCTGTAATATCGGTCAGTCAATGCGGGAGATTGAAGGTGTAGATGCTGTGTCCATTAATCACGATGAAAGATATCCTAATCCGGAATATAGAAATAAAGCTGTTGTCATTAAAGGTGAATCTAACGAGTTCACAAAATAATATTTTTAAATCCTGTTGTCCCTTAGTGACATCAGTCCTGAGCGGTAGTCCTATCGTTCAGAATGGCAAACTCATCGGAGCTGTGACTCATGTTTTCGTAAACGATCCTACGAGAGGTTATGGGATATTTATAGAAAACATGCTGGCAGAGGCAGAAAAATAAAGTAGCAAAAATGCTCGTCTATAAAATAATAGGCGGGCATTTTAATATAAAAATAAAATATGAAAGGAACTGAAAAAATATGACAAAATTTATCCCTTTATCAACTCTTAAAAATACGACAGCAACAGTAAATTATTGTAAGGAATGTAAAATTCCAATTTTTGTAACGCGTAACAGTACACCCGAAATGGTTATTATGGATTCGGATTTTTATGACAAATATTTTGAGCCTTATATGCTATATGGTGAAATTGATATTAATAAAGTTTTAGAATACTTCCCTTTATTTATAAATATCAAGGATTTAAAAAATACAGGTGAAGTAAGTAAAAAAGTTGCAGAAAGTAAACAAGCTGTACATATATTAAAAAACGGAGTATCAGAGCTTGTTATTATGAATTTAGATGTGTATAACAGATATAGAGAAAATGCATTAAAAGATTTAAAACAAAATACTTGACAAAGTTATAATTTAATGTTATAATATTGGTAATAAAGGAGGTTATACTATGACAAAAATAGGAGACAGGATACTTAGCTTATTAAAACAAAGTGGGTATTCACAAAAGGAATTAGCATCAATGGTTGGTGTTACAGAGGCAGCTATGAGTAGGTATTTAAAAAATGAACGAGAGCCGAAAATAGAAGTTGTTGCTAATTTAGCAACTGCATTAAATACTACCGTAGATTATCTTATAAGCGGAAGGAGTGAAAGCAATACCTTTGACGAGGTTTATCATTTGGTATCAAGAAGTACAGTTACAATGACACCGGATGAAAAAATGAAGTTGATGAAATTGCTTCTTGATAAATGAGAAAAGACCAAGAATATTTAACAAATCTTATATTGCCAAGAAAACTGTATGATGCTATCGAAGAAAAGGCAGTATCACTTTATTTTAGACACAATATAAACTCTGTACCTTTAGATCCTTTTGAAATAACAAAAGCATAAGGATACATAGTACGCCCATATTCAAATTTAAAAAGTGAGGCTTATGCTTTATTAAAAAATAAGGAACAAGATGGCACAAGCTATTTTGATCCAAATCAACAAACTCATGTAATCTGCTATGACGATGAACAGTGTATTGAGCGACAGAGATTTACAATTATGCACGAAATTGGTCATATTGATATGGGGCATAAACACGGAAGTCAGCTTGCTGAAGTAATTGCAAATCATTATGCCGAATATGCATTAGCCCCTTCACCATTGATACAAAAATATAATTGTGAGGATTTTGGTGATATATCTGTCGTTTTTAATATTTCTGATGAATGTGCATACTGGCGATTTAACAGTTATCAAAATTGGATAAAGTATCGCATTAAAAAGAAATATGAAAAAGAATTACTTAACTATTTGAACGATTGAAAGGATGATGCTTATGATTGTTTTGATAAAAAAGAAAAAACACATCAGAAAAGTTGTTACCAGCAACTAATCCATGTGTTCAATCTTGGATATGTTAAACATATACCTATTAGCGTATGTATATTTTAACATATCCTTTCCACTTTGTCAATCAGGCAAGGTAAAAAAATCAAATTTTTTAGCTACAAAAAGCAGCAGAAAGGATTAATTATGTTAAAAAATAAGATTGATGATGGGTTTAATCCCGAACTTGTGTGCGGTGCTTTCTTTGATGGGCTTTTAGAAATCCCTCACATTAAAAAATCGGACAAGATAATTATACCATCCGAGTTAATTCCTTTTTCGAAAAAGAATCGCAGTAACAATTACAATGAGTTTGTTCATTTCTATGAGCACGACAAAAATTTCGCAACAGTATTAACTGCTGCAAAAGAACATTTTGATTGCTTAAAGAAATTTCAAGGAGTTATTTCTCCTGATTGCTCACTTTACAGAGATATGCCACTTGTATTACAGATTGCAAATACATATATGAATCGTGCAATTGGGCATTATCTTCAATCAAAGGGGCTTTATGTTATTCCTAATATACGTTGGGGCGATGAAAGAAGTTACACAACCATAGAACTACCCGAAAAATTTGCTTTTTTAGGCGTTCCAAAACACAGCATTGTTTCAATCGGCACTTACGGATGTATAAAGAGTAAAGAAAACAAAATATATTTTGCCGAAGGTTTAGAAGCAATGCTTGAAGAACTCGAACCCGAAGTTGTAATTGTTTATGGTGGTATGCCTGACAGTATTTTTACAAAGGTTAAGGATAGAGCAAAGTTTGTTCACTATCCCGATTGGACTTCCATTCAAAAAAGGAGGTCTGCTTAATGGGTGCCGGAATTTCAGGGAATTATGCAAATACAAAAGGAAGTAATCCGCCTGTTTCAAAAGCTGGCGACGTAAGATATAGCCAAAAGAAAACACAAGGATATTTGCTAAATTCAAACCATCCTCAAGGCGGACCGAAAGCAAAGTTTATGAAAGATGTATTGGTGTATGGCAAAAATGATTCAAAGATTTTTCATAAAAATGTTGTTGAATCTATAAAAGGTAAAACCCCAACAAAAACATCTACCACTCCGTATGGAACAAAACATACGTATAACACAGAACTTATAGGCAAAAACGGTGGAAAAGTTAAAGCAAATGTAGTGGTTGTTATTCAAAAAGATAACGGACGAGTTACCTATAAAATTGTAACGGTATATCCGAGAAAGAAGGATTGATACTATGAAAGAATTAGATGTTGTAAGATTGAAAAGAGACTTTAGCGATTTGACGGCTGGTACGACCGGAACAATTGTATTGGAATATGACGGAAAATGCTTTGAGGTTGAATTTTTTGATGAAAAAGGAGATACCATTGATGTTGTTACAACACCAATTGAGTTATTAGAGTTGGTACAGTCATACTAAGTTGCTAAACCAATTAAGGCAGGATTAAAGTCCTGTCTTTTTTGTTACTTTGATATTAATTTCATATCCGATTTTAATATAAAAGTCAACGGACAAGATATGCGGCTTTCCTGTTATTCAGTCAGGCAGTCCTGTAATCCGAAGCTAAAATCTGTTGACAAATTTACTCATTTCATCATCTATATAGGTAATTTTGTCAACAAAACAGATTGAATTTGAAAAAGTTATAAGAAAAAATTGTTGTCCCATGTTGACATCAATCCTGTCGGGTTCGCCGATACTTCAAAATGGCCGAATTGTGGGAGCTGTAACGCACGTGTTTGTGAATGATCCAACCAGAGGATACGGCATATTTATTGAGAATATGTTAGCTGAGGCGGAGAAAAATAAATAAAAGAGTGCTCGCCTATATTAATTATGGGCGAGCATTTCTTTGTAAAAAGTTATTTTTACTGTTTAAGTGAATTCTTAAAATGTGACAAAAGCTATTGAATTCTCAAGCTAAATATTAAAACAACGACTTTCTGAACGCAGTTGGCGAAATTCCCATATGTTTCTTAAAAAAATTACTGAAATAATATTCATCTTCAAAACCGCAGAAAGACGCTACTTCATAGATGGGCAAGCTACTATTTGCAAGCAAGTCTTTGGCTTTTTGCAATCTCAATTTTAAAATATAGTTATACGGTGAGCAACTCATTGAACGATAAAACCGTCTGTAAAATTGCGCGTGAGAAAGTTCGCATACATCAGCAAGTTCATCCATATTAAGTTTTTTACCATAATTTTGATTCATTATTGCAATAGCTTTATTAACTGTTTTATCCTGAGGCTGAACATCCAAATGTATGATTCCGCTTTCTATATGATGTTGCATAACTATATCGCAAAACAGCATCTTTCTGTACATATGAAGGTCTGTAAACGGTATCTTCTCCATTTTATCAAGCAAGTCCAGAGTGGATAATATCCTTTCGACATTATGAAAAACTACCTTTTCATCATTAAAGCACAACATATCCGAATGATATCGGAATAAATACATTGTCACCGGTGTTAAAACCTTCCTTTGATAAAACACATTACGGCGAAACAGGGCTCCCTCATTTTTTTGAACAATTTGTTTTCCCGACGAGCT
Source organism: Clostridia bacterium (assembly GCA_045657705.1). Taxonomy (GTDB): domain Bacteria; phylum Bacillota; class Clostridia; order UBA1381; family UBA1381; genus RGIG1988. Next base: position 64,599 of record JAZOTP010000045.1, on the reverse strand, counting down.
TTCGAAAGAAAAAGAACCATCTTGCACAAGAACAAAAATATCGTCAGAACCACAGAATGATTCCATCTTAAATTTTCCCCGAAAAGCCTTAACACATACTAAAAGCTTTATACGATCCATACACTCCTCCTGATGATACAATTTTATATGTTTATGATACAATATTTTATTGATATTGTCAATAGTTTGTATTATAATGAAATAAAGTTACAAATCATTACTTGCAGTGCAATAAAGGAGGTGATGTTATGGGCTACTGTTTTGTGTTAATTTCTCTGCTTGCGGGCTCAACAAAAGGTTTTTTAGGGAAGCTTTTAAGCAAGCACGCTTCAAACTATAACAGTTCAGTATTTATGAATTTAATAAGAATGCTGATTTGTATTTTTATAGGGTTTGGTATTCTGATAACAGAACAAGCTGTAAAGGTGGATACATCTGGTCTTATTTTTGGTATTCTTGCCGGAATAAGTATATAGGTATTTGTGATAACCTGGCTTTTAGCAATTAAATATGGAGCTTTTATGTTAGTCAGTATTGCTCAAATGTTTGGTGTTATTGTTACATTGCTTCTCAGTTTTGTTCTTTTCGGTGAAAAGGCATCCGCCCTACAAATGCTCGGTGTTATTCTTGTGGTAATTGCTATTTTAATCATGATTTCATATAACAACACCACGAAAGGGAAACTTACAAAAACTGCATCAATTTTCCTTTTCCTTTGCGGTCTGTCAAGCGGCTTACTTGATTTTTCACAAAAGCTTTTTACTCACTATTCAGAAGGCAGTGTGGCTCTTTTGAACTTTATTACATACGTTTCTGCCACTATTTTGCTGGGTGCATATTTTATCGGTTTTTCCAGAAAGGATGCTTCTGTTCAATATAAGAATCTTTTTAAAGGAACCTTTTTGGTGATTTTTGCAATGTCAGTCTGTCTGTTTTTAAATTCATATTTCAAAGCTTTGGCCACCAAATATCTGCTGGCAACACAAATTTACCCGGTTTATCAGTCCGGCGGTCTGATTTTAAGCGCTTTGATGTCTGCCATCTTTTTTAAAGAAAAAATTACTAAACGATGTATAATTGGTATGTGTATTGCGTTTATTGCAATTCTTTTACTGAAATAGGAGGTTAAATTATGTCGTATACAATGAAAAATGGAATTTTGTATGATAATGGTATTCCGAAATTAGCACTCGGGGTATCTTACTACCCGTCTTTCCATCCGGCTAAATTCCCCGTTCCCCCCGAAGGAGACAGACTTTGGGAAATGAAAAAAGATTTAAAGCAGATGGAACAAATGGGCTTTAACTTTTTGCGCACAGCGGCATTAGGAGAAGTTTTTTTGGATAATAACGAAGTGAAAACCAACACACACTTTATAGATGATATGGCAAATGAATGTGAAAAAAGAAACATTGCCCTGAGTGTTCGTCTGAACGGGTATATTACAAATTTAAGAGGCAATACGGGTTACGAAATGATAAATCACAAAGGCGAAGAATCTAAAAAGGCTTGGAGTGTTTTTATTGAGTTCTGTTTACACCACAAAGGGATACTAAGGGATGACCGAGATGCTACAAAGGCTCTTGCCAAGCACTTTACTCAATTTCCTGCTGTAGTATCATACCAAATATATAATGAACCTCACTATCCGAGAAATGATGTTTTTGATTATCACCCCCTGGCGCTTAACGCTTATCGCAAGTGGCTTGTTGAAAAGGGATATATGTCCGAAAACGAAGCTGAAAGCTACGTTCCCCCGTCTGAAAAGCCTACGGATATGGATAGTATAGAGGAATAGATTCGTTTCAGAATATTTTCAATGAATGCACTGTCAGACTTTTTAAACAAAACATCAGCTTTCGCAAAAGAAGCTGCTCCTGCAATTGAAACTTATACTTGCTACACCTGTGTGGAGGCAGGCAACAAACCTATTTCTATGGGAGTGAGTTATTTTGATGATGATATGGATGTTTTAGGCCTGACACACTATATAAATTTAGTGGGTTCAGACATTTATTCGGCTTTATACGCTCTTGACTCAGCAGCATCTGCGGCAGAAGTAAAGGGCGAACGTGTTTGGATGATTGAGGCAGATGCCCGCGTTAAAGCACCCGCAAGAAAAATATATGCACAAACCTATATGACACTTGGAGCAGGATTTAAGGGTATATGCTATTATGCATGGAAGGGTGACTACCCGTATGAAGGGACTCCTATCCCTGACAATTGCGGGTTTTATCACTATGATGGGACTCCTTCGCTGGAGTTAGAAGAAAAGAAAAAACTTTTCCCTATGCTTAATCGTTACTCCACTGAACTTGTACTTTCCGAAAGAATGCATTCGGGCATTGCTCTTCTCCATTCGGAGCATGGCTCTGCATATGGTGAAGCGGTTTCAAACCTTAATGCAAATGGTATAAATCCTTGGCAAAAAGAAAGTATCCGCATTTGATTAAATTTTTCTTTTAATCTGAATTGCGTTGGAGACATTCCGATTTTATCACCGAAAATTTTACGCAGTCCACTTTCGCTGACAGAGCACTCACGCGCAATTTGGCTTATGGGAATATCTTCTGGTTTTTTTAACAGAAGTTTAGCTTTTTTGAAGGCAATATCATGGGTAGATTCTGTAGCTTTGTCTGTACTTAAAACAGAGTCTAAAAGCAAATAGAACAACCCTCTAATGCGGAAATTCATATTTTCAACTTTTCCAATACAAAGTTTTACTTTTTTTTGGGGGGGTCGACTCAAGTCTTCCACGGGAGTTTTAAGATTCTCTGTTCCCCACAACTAAAGCATAATTTCATAATTTTTATGTCTATGAAGAGGATATATTTTTACTCCGTCCGCGGTATATGTAATTTGAATACTCATAATATCACCGCATTAGTTAATGTCCGGCGGTATGTGTCTGTGCTTTGGTATCTGCAATCTTCTTAATACAACCAGATTTAGTTGACTTTAATACGCTTATATTAAGAGTCAAGAGTGAAAAAAAACACTGCACTGTCAATTTTGCTGCTGAATATTTAGAGTTGTTGTCAAATTTTACATAAATAAAGCCTCATCCGCAAAGTTCTTTCTGTAACAGAACCTTTGCAGTTGAGGCTGTTTATATATTTTTTGCGAGTATAAATACTCAGTTTAATAAAATACTCTTCTTTTTATACTTAGCAGGAGGAATTCCCTCTCTTTTTGCAAACTCTCTTGAAAAATGACATGGTTCAAAATATCCGCAAAGACCTGCCGTCTCACTTACCGAAAACTGACCCGACTCAAGTAGTTGCTTCGCATAATTAATACGCATCATAATTATATATTCTTTAGGAGTAACTCCGAATTTGTTTATAAAAAGCTTGCGAAAATATACTTCACTTATTGAGCAGACATCAGCAAGCTCTTTTACCGAAAGTTCACTTTTAGTAAATTCATTTTTGATTTTTTCCACAGCCGGCTGTATAATCATCTCATGCTCACCCGGCATATATTTTTTCTGCACTTCTCTGTTCATCAGTAAAATTATATCATAAACATTCCTTATTACAGTCGCATTATAAAATGATGACTGTTGTCTCCACATATTTTCCGATTCCTTAAAAAGCTTCAATATATTTTCACTGTTTCTGAAACTGATTACAAACGGCTTATCGCAAAACGGTTGTGCCATATCAAAATTTATAGCATAGCATCCGCTTTTTACCAAAGAATTTACCTTGTAGCTTGAACCTTTAGGTAGGTAGAAAACATCATATGACTCTGTTTTTAAAACAGTACCGTCAGAAAATAAATATTCCTTTACCGAATTATCTGTATTTATAACCAATCCGTGAAAAGGACGGTTGTTATGTACATCGCTCCCCGTTCCCGGTGCAACATATACTGCAAGTGCAATTTTTGTCACTATTGCGTTTTTCCAATTATCATTCATAACAAATCACCGTTTTTATTATATAATACTGTTTTGTTTTCGTCAAGTGTTTTGTTTATTCCATTTACTTTTTTTTAGGATTGTACTATAATTATTAAAAAAAATAAAAGGAGAGTTTTGTATGGAATACATCAAAAATTCAGATTATGAGTATATTATGAATAAATACCATGACCAGTCAAAGCCTTTTAACAGCTTTCAGAGATTTATGAGAAGAGATGAAATCTTCTCTGATGAAACAGGCATTGACGGCGAAAAAATAAAAGAAAATATTTTATTAAACGATAAAGAAATAAGTGATTTGCCACACTCAATACGAAAAGCAAAGGCTTTTTCATACATTTTGGAAAACACAAAAATATCATGCGATATGCATGACCGTTTTCCTGCAATTAATATGATTGACAGACCACTGAACTCCACATTAATTAACTTATGGAGTCATGAAGTTTTTTGTGAAATCATTCCCGAAACAGGAGAAAAACGTAATTATTTTGAAAGTGCGGGGATTGTAACCATGTGGCCTGATTTCGACCACAGTGTACCTGTTTGGGACAGAATTTTTGATTTAGGCTTTTCGGGCTTACTTGAAGAAAGCCAAAATGCTCGTTTGGCAAGAAAACTTACAAACGAAGAAGAAGCATTTTTTGAGGGAATTAAAATTACATACACAGCAATTATTGATTTTATTGACCGTCTTTCCTCCCTTGCACAAAAAACTTCCGGTTCTGAAAGAATGGCAGAGGCTTTAAAAAATATAAAAAACAATCCTCCATCCACTTTTTATGAAGCCTTGCTCGTTGATTATATTTATTTTATGATTTCAGAGCATATTGAGGGACTGCAGGTGCGCTCACTTTCAAATTTTGACAGACTTTTTTATAAGTTTTATTTAGACGATATTAAAAACGGTGTTACGGAAGAAGAAATCCGCACTGACCTTGCTTATTTTTTCCTTCAATTTACAGCCATTGGAAATTACTGGAATCAACCTGTATTTTTAGGAGGTTGTAAAGAAAATGAAGAAACAGAAATAAATGAACTTTCTTATCTATTTTTAGATGTATATGACAAAATGAAGATTTACAATCCTAAAATTCAGATTAAGCTTGCAGACAGTACACCAAAGGATTTCACTCTAAAGGCTCTTGATATGATACGCCGCGGAAATAACTGTATAGTATTTGTATCAGACTCAACAATCAGAAAAGCACTTGTTAATGCAGGTGCTACCGAAGAGCAGGCCAGACTTTGTAATGTAAAAGGTTGTTATGAATACTCAACTCAGGGCTCAATGGGCTGCGGAATGAATTATCTGAATTTACTAAAGCCATTGGAATACGCTCTCCATGAGGGTTGTGATGGAGTAACAGGACACTTCGCAGGCTTAAAAAGTCCTGCACCCGAAAGTTTTGCAACATTTGAAGAATTTTATAAGGAATATAAAAAACAGTTATGTTATATCGTGGACTGTACAATGGATATAGTAAACTGTTATGAGGATTACCTGACCTATATCAATCCGCAGTCTATGCTTTCTGCTACATATCCAAGCTGTATCAAAAAGGCAAAAGACGCTCTTGGCGGCGGTGCAATCTCAAATAACACAGTAATATCTTTTGGATTTATTGCAGATATTTCCGATTCACTTACAATAATAAAAAAATATGTGTATGACAAAAAAATACTTACATTATCTGAATTTGTGAATATTCTTGATAAAAACTTTGAGGGATATGAAGAATTCCAAAAACAACTCTTCAATGACAAGGACAAATACGGAAACAATAAGGATTTACCCGATTTCTTTGCTAAGGATATTTCAGATTTTGTTGTCTCGTATGTATGCGGAAAACCAAACGCAAAACAAAGAGGCGGAAAATGGAACTGCAATTTTCATGTAGCAAGAATGTCATATACACAAGGAGCTGTTACAGCAGCATCGCCCAACGGAAGATTATTAGGTGAAGAGCTTTCAAAAAACTGTTCCGCTTCAATGGGACAAAACCGCGAGGGTGCAACTGCTGCAATCCTGTCAGTTACAAAAATTGATGCAACAGCATTTACAGGTGATGCCTGCCTTGATTTGGGACTTCTTCCGTCAGCAGTTAAAGGAGATGACGGATTAGATGCAATGTACGGATTACTTATGACCTTTATAAAACGTGGCGGTCACGCAATGCATATAAATGTATTTGATGCCGAAACGCTCCGTGATGCACAAAAACATCCTGAAAAATATCAGGATTTGCAGATAAGAGTCTGCGGCTGGAACGTGCTCTGGAATAACATAAATAAGGTTGAACAGGACGGCTTTATCCGGCAGGCAGAAAGCCTGCAATAGGAGCAAAACTATGTTTAATGATATAAAAGTTATAACCGACAAAAGATGTATAATCGGAGAAGGTCCTATATGGAACCAGTACGAAAACCGTTTATATTATACAAATGGCATGGGCGGAAACGAAATATGTATGCTTGATATTGATACAAAAAAAATTGAGGTTAGATCTTTAAAAACAGGTGCTGCCGCCTTTGCATTTGATAAAGAAAATCGTTTGATTGTATCCCGCCCCGATGGTGTGTTTATATTGAAAGACGATGATACCACCGAAGAATTATACAATACCGCCGCATATAGTATTTTATATGCCAATGATATGAAAGTAGGTCCCGACGGCAGGATTTATGTAGGAACACAAAGCGGTAAAAGAAAAGGCGTTTCGGATAAAACAGACGGCAAACTCTATTCTATTGACAAGAACGGCAATGTCCGTGTTTTATTGGATAATCTAATTTTATCCAACGGACTCGAATGGTCGATTGATGAAAAACGGTTTTATCATACAGACAGCGATACCCGGATTATAAAGGAATATAATTTTGATAAAATAAGCGGTGAAATATCTTTTACAGGCAGAGAACTAAATGTGCCGGGCGTTGATGGTTTTACAATTGATAACAATGATAATCTGTATGTTGGCTGTTGGGGAAAAGGACATGTAGCTATTGTTGATACTTGTTCAATGTCGGTGGTTGAACATATCCCTGTTCCGACGACAATACCGACAAGCTGTGCATTTTGCGGTCAGAACATGGATATACTTGCAATCACTACAGCCAGCTATAGCGCTGATATTATAAACGATAAAAATTCAGGCTTTTTAATATTGAAAGAAATGAACTGTTCTGGCAGGAAGCCTTATTTATTTTAAAGAAGGAATTACAAGTTATGAAAAATATATTATTAATAGGCGATTCAATAAGATTAGGATATGACAAATATGTAAAAATGGCATTTGAGGATATTGCAAATGTATATTATCCGCAAGAAAACTGCAGATTTTCTTCATATATAATAAGAAATCTGCGAGATTGGGTTAACCAAACAGAATGCGGGAATGATATTGATTTAATACACTGGAATGCCGGTCTTTGGGATGATCTTATCATGCTTGACGGCAAGCATTTGGTTTCTCTTGACGAATATAAAAACAATATTGAGAGAATATGCAATTTAATCAAAATTATTCTCCCTCAAGCAAAAATGATATTTGCAACAAGTACACCCGTTCAGGAAGAATTGTTTACATCTCATAAAAGATATAATAAAGATACCGAAGCATATAATGTTGCCGCAGTCGAAATAGTAAAAAAGTTCGGCGGCGAGATAAACGATTTATATTCTCTTATGGTGAATTTACCTGTAGAGTATCACTCTGATTTAACACATTATTATACCAGAGAAGGAACAGAAGCAATAACAAATCATGTTATAGCCCATATTGAAAATACATTAAATTTAAAAGCTAAAAATCTTGACTATAATGCACTGTTCAATCTTCCCGAAAATACTATAGGAATTTGATTATTAAGTTAATCATTAGCTACTGAGAATACAAACTATTTTTTACAGGAGAAAACAAATGGAAATAACTAAAAAAAATCAAAACATAACATCATTAATTTTAGCTTTAATTGTTATGGCACTTTGGGGGTCACTCTTCCCATTTATCAAAATAGGGTATCAGGTGTTTGAAATAGATTCATCCTCAATACCCGACATACTAATGTTTGCAGGAGTTCGCTTTACACTATGTGGAATACTTGTAGGTGGTTTCAGCATTTTAAAAAAAGAAAAGCCCGGTGACAAAAAAGATATTAAATATATACTTCTCGTCGGACTGTTCACTATCGTACTTCACTATACTTTTACATATATAGGTTTAGCACTGGCAGACGGTTCAAAGACGTCCATCATAAAACAACTCGGCACATTGCTTTATGTATGCTTTTCATTTCTTTTTATAAGGAGCGAAAAATTCAGTGTACTTAAAATCATAGGTGCTTTAATAGGCTTTACCGGCATCATAGCTATAAATATCGGTTCAGGAGGATTTAGTTTTTCTGTAGGCGAAACAGTTATAATCCTTGCATCTGTATGTACAGTAATTGCAAGTTTAATCACAAAGCTGAAGTTAGAGCAAACTTCACCGTTCCGGATTACAGGCATGTCGCAGTTTACCGGCGGTATAGTGCTGGTTGCCTGCGCTTATGCAATGGGTGCGGATATGCTTACCTTTAATTTAAAATCATTTTTGGTATTTGCATATATCTGTACAGCATCAATTACCGGTTATATTCTCTGGTACTATGTACTTAAAAACAGCAGCCTTTCCAAACTGTTTATAATTAAATTTTCAGAACCGCTCTTTGCTTGCGTATTCAGTGCAGTTCTACTTGGTGAAGATATTTTAAAACCTCAATATCTTATTGCATTTATACTTATTTCATCGGGAATTATTTTAGGAAACCGTAATTAGGAGGTATATAATTATGAAATCATTTTTATTAATCGGACAGTCAAACATGGCGGGACGAGGGGATTTTGGCGAAGTTCCCGAAATTATTAACGACAACTGTTTTATGATGAGAAACGGAAAATGGATTCCGATGAGCGAACCAATAAACACTGACAGAGCAATATTCAGTTACTTTCACAGTGGTGTCGGACTTTCTGCTTCTTTTGCTGATGAATATGCAAAATGTTTTAATGAACACATTGGTCTAATACCGTGTGCAGACGGCGGAACAGAGTTATCTATGTGGATGCCGGGTGAGATTTTATATGACAATGCTGTATTTCATGCAAAGCTTGCTCAGCGAACATCTGAAATTGTTGGCATTCTGTGGCATCAGGGTGAAAATGATTCACGTTGTATTGAAAAAGCACAAACCTACAGTCAAAGATTCATTAAGATGATTACAACTCTCAGAAAAGAGCTTGGAAATGAAAATCTTCCTGTTATTGTCGGAGAGCTGGGTTCATTTGCAAAAAAATATCAGGACGGAGCGCTTAAATATCTTGACATTGTAAATACAGCACTTTCCGATATGCCAGATAAAATTCCGTATTGTGGATTTGCAGAATCGAAAGATTTAACTCACAGAGGCGATGATATTCACTTTGATTCAAAATCATACAGAATTTTGGGAAAACGTTATTTTGAAGCATATTTAAAAACAATAGGAGTTAACAAATGAAAACAAAAATTTTTGAAATAAAAAGATTTGCCGTCCATGACGGTGACGGGATAAGAACCACTGTATTCTTTAAAGGCTGTCCTTTAAAATGCGTATGGTGTCATAATCCCGAAGGTATAAGTCCGGAGCCTCAGATTGCATATTATGAATATAAGTGCATAGGCTGTGGAGAATGTATAAGTATTTGTCCCGTTTCTGCTCACAGCATATCTGAAAATATGCATTCATTTGACAGAAACAAGTGTATTGCCTGCGGAAAATGTGCTGATGTATGTTTAGGTAATGCTCTGACTTTTTACGGAAAAGAAATGACTGTAGATGAACTGCTTTCAATTCTTTTAGAAGATAAGGATTTTTACGACAATTCAAACGGAGGTGTCACCCTTTCGGGCGGCGAGTGCCTTTTACATGCGGATTTTTGTGCAGAGCTTTTAAAAAAGCTTAAAGAAAACGGTATACATACTGCGGTTGATACCTGCGGTTTTATTTCCAAAACTGCGCTTGATAAGGTTATTCCCTATACAGACATATTCCTTTATGACATAAAAGCAATAGATGAACAGACGCATATCAAGTGTACAGGACAGTCAAATGAACAAATACTTGAAAATATTAAATATCTTGATGAAAATAATTGTAAAATTGAAGTAAGATATCCGTACGTTCCCGGATATAATGACCATGAAGCAGAACAAATCGCAAAATTCTTATCAGAAATTAAAAACCTTACAAAGGTACGGGTGTTACCGTACCACAACTATGCAGGTTCTAAATATGAGGCATTGGAAATAGAAAATCATTTACCAAAACACATTCCGGATGATACACAAATGTCACTGACAAATAAAATATTCAACAAATTTTATAATGAATAGTTTTTTATTCACATTAAAATTTAAACTTTGTCGAAAAATGTCGAATTTTGTAACGAAATTTAATATGTTTTAAAAAAATTAATAAAATATTAAACTTTTTTCATAAAAACTATTGCATTATTTGAATAATTGTGTTAAAATATAAGACAAGAAAAGAGTATCTGTTTGATTTGATACTTTTTCGTGTTCATTTACAACTGAATATAGAAAAGCCGCAAATGGATACCTTTTTATTTCAACAATAAAATAAGGAGTGTTCATGGGATGAATGAAAAAATTTCTGTATTAATTGCAGACGACAACAAAGCATTTTCGGACGGTGTAGCAAATTATCTGAGAGGTCAGAAAGAATTCAATGTAGTTGGTTGTGCGTATGACGGTGAAGAAGCATTAGGTATGATTTTAGAAACAAAGCCTGATATTGTACTGCTCGATATTATTATGCCAAAACGTGACGGACTGAGTGTTTTAAAAAGACTTCAGGAAATCAGACTGGATAAAACTCCTGCAGTAATCACTGTTTCGGTTACCGAAAGTGCATGGATAACAGAATCGGCAACAAGACTTGGTGCTAAGTATTTTCTCTTAAAGCCTCAAAGCAATGAAGCTATAGCAGATACATTAAAAGCATTTGCCAATGTACCGAAATCTGTACAAAAAGCCGCTTTTGCGCAAGATACGGCGTCAGCCAAAAAGGTTGATCTTGAATCTTTGGTAACAGGCTTTATACACGAGCTTGGAGTTCCTGCTCATATTAAAGGCTATCAGTATATCAGAACCGCAATAATGATGGTTGTCGATAATATGGAGCTGCTTAACTATATAACTAAACAGCTTTATCCTGCAATTGCAAAGAAATATGGTACAACCTCTTCAAGAGTAGAACGTGCCATAAGACATTCAATCGAAGTTGCCTGGAACAGAGGCAAACCTGAAACAATGGATGAAATTTTTGGCTATACCATAGACAACGGAAAGGGCAAACCTACCAATTCCGAGTTTATTGCCATGGTAGCAGATCGAATCCGCCTTCAGATTAAGTAATAATCTATCACTTACTTATTTTTGCGTTGACATAAAAAAAGTTTACAAAAAATAAAAAAACTGTCAAAGAAAATCTTGACAGTTTTTTTATTTATTACTGTGATGACTTCATTTCAGTCCATAAATCCTGCATAAGCTTATTCGCTTCATCTGAAAGATTTATAAATGTAGTACATTTTGTCTTCTGGAATTCTTCATCGGGATATGAGATACCATCGTTTTTTACATCATCATCAAGCATTTCAAAGGTTTTTGAGTTAGGCGTTGAATATCCGATGGCTTCACAGTTTGAAAGTCCAACCTCAGGCTCACAAAGGAAATTTATATACATCTTTGCAGCTTCCTGATTCTGTGATGTTTTTGGAATACAAATTGCATCAACAAATATATTTGTTCCGCTTTCAGGAATTGCAAATCCGAGATTGTCATAATCATTCATAAGTGTTACTGCATCACCTGCATAATACGGTGCAACAACAGCCTCCCCTGCTCCCATTTTATCAAACACCTGATCCATTACATATGCCTGAACCAGCGGTTTTTGTTCCTTAAGCTTTTCTGCGGCTGCCTTTAATTCATCAGGATTTTCAGTGTTCAATGAATATCCAAGCATATTTTCAGCAATTGCAAATGCATCTCTTGGGTTATCGAACATAAGAATATTTCCTGCATATTCTTCATTCCAGAGAATATCCCATCCGATATTTTCATCGGTTATAACATTTTTGTCATATATAATTCCAACAGTTCCCCATGTGTACGGAACAGAATATGAATTATCAGGATCATATTCAAGATTTTTAAAGTTGTCCATTATATATTTAGTATTAGGAATTTCACTGTAATCAAGAGTAGCTAACATATCTTCTTTAATCATTCTTGAAATCATATAGTCAGACGGGATTATAATGTCATAATCAGCCGCTCCGCCCTTCATTTTTGCGTACAGCTCTTCATTTGTGGCATAAGTAGTATAATTAACCTTAATCCCTGTTAATGCCTCAAACTCTTTATTTACGTCTATTAAATCCAGATCACTTCCGTCAGATATATATTCACCCCAGTTATATACATTAATTGATATATTCTGTTCCTTGAATATTTCATAATATGCAGTATCCTCAACCGTTACTGTAGGTTCATTACCGCTTCCTCCACAGCCTGAAAGTACACCGACTGTCATTAATGCACACATTGTCAATGAAATAAATTTTTTCAATAAAATCAACCCTTTCATAAATTATATTTTTTCCTCTCCCGAGGTAATCATACTCACACGTTTTAAGCTTTTTCTTTCAATAATATTCTTAATCACAAGAACCGTTACCACAACAATAAATATTATCGTTGAAAGTGCGTTTATTTCAGGACTTACCTTTTTTCTGGTCATAGAATAAATTGTAATAGGTAACGTCTGTGAATTTGAACCGCTTGTAAAATAACTTATTACAAAATCGTCAAGAGAATATGCAAAGCACATCAGAAATCCCGACAGAACACCCGGTAATATTTCCGGCATTACAACCTTTAAAAAGGCTTTTAAGGGATTACATCCCAAATCCTGTGCAGCCTCATAAATATGAGGGTCAAGCTGTCTTAGCTTCGGCATAACATTTAATACCACATAAGGAACATCAAAGGTTATATGAGCCAAAAGCAAGGTTACAAATCCAAATTCAAAATGCATTCTTGCCCTGAAAAAAGCAAAAAGAAGCATAAGTGACACACCGGTTACTATTTCAGGATTAATAATAGGAATATTATTTACATTCATGGCAAGCGTTTTAGGAAGCTTTTTCATCTTTGAAAATCCGATTGACGCCGCCGTTCCCAATATAGTTGAAACCACCGATGCTATAGTTGCTATAATTATTGTATTTCTCAAAGAAACCAATATCAATTCATTATTAAAAAGCTTTATATACCAATCAAGGGTAAAGCCTTCAAATACAGTTCTGCTTTTTGTAGTATTGAAAGAAAATACCACTAATACAAAAATAGGTGCGTATAAAAACAAAAATACCAATGCAAGATATAATTTTGACAATTTTTTCATTTTCTATACCCCCTATATCAATGCCGTCTCATCACTGTCACCGAACTTGTTCATTACAGCCATAATAATAAGCACAATAACCATAAGCACAAGCGAGATAGCAGCACCAAGATTCGGATTATACGCAGTACCTAAAAACTGCATTTCAATCAGGTCACCGATTAATAGCTCCGAACCGCCTCCGAGCATTTTGGAAATAATAAATGTGCTTATAGCAGGTACAAAAACCATGGTAATACCCGAAATGATACCAGGTACACTCAACGGTATTACAACCTTTGCCAAAACTCCAATACTGTTACAGCCCAAATCCTGTGCAGCCTCCATCACACTTTTATCTATCTTTACCATTACCGAATAAAGCGGCAAAATCATATACGGAATATAATTGTAAACCATTCCCAGAACAACAGCTCCCTGTGTGTTTAAAAGCTTAAGCGGTCCTATTCCGACAAGCTCAAGAATAACATTAATAATTCCGTTATTTCCCAAAAGTGTCATCCATGCGTATGTTCTTAAAAGAAAGTTCATCCACATGGGCAGCATTACAAGCATAAGCATTGTGCTCTGAACACTTCTTTCCATTCTTGTAAGTATAAATGCAACGGGATATGAAACAACAAGACATATCACAGTCGCAATAAGTGCAAGATAAATCGAGCGTACAAAAATATTTGTATACTGACCTACCGCCTTTACGTTTTCAAGTGTAAAAGCACCGTCTGCGGTTGTCAATGCAAAATATACAACCATTGCCAGAGGCACCAAAATAAAAATTATCATCCACAAGATATAAGGTGCAGAAATGAGATATTGCCAAAGTGTCTTTTTTGATGCAGAATTATTATTCATTTCACCCACCCCCTATTTATCGGTTTTCTTCATAATGTGAATGTCAAAGGGGTCAAAGGTCATGCCTATTACAGAACCCGGCTCCGCTGCTTTTGTTGAATGTATGAGCCAGTCAAAATGCTCAGATTTGACAAGCATTTCATAATGTACACCCTTAAAGGTTACAGTATCGACTGTTCCGGTAATTTTTGCATTTTGGGGAGATGTGATTTTAATGTCCTCAGGTCTTATAACCACATCAACATTTTCATTCATTTCAAATCCCTTATCCACACATTCAAATTCATTTCCGCTTATTATAACACAGTAATCCTCTTTCATTACTCCGTCTATAATATTACTTTCACCAATAAAATCGGCAACGAATGCATTAACAGGTTCGTTATAAATATCCTGCGGCGTTCCTATCTGCTGAATATCTCCGTTGTTCATTACAACAACGGTATCACTCATTGTAAGAGCCTCCTCCTGGTCATGAGTGACATATATAAAGGTTATTTCAAGACTCTGCTGGATTTTCTTCAGCTCGATCTGCATTTCCTTTCTAAGCTTTAAATCAAGAGCACCCAGAGGTTCATCAAGAAGTAATACTCTGGGACGGTTAATAAGAGCACGTGCAATAGCAACACGCTGCTGCTGTCCGCCTGACAAACGCTGAACAGGACGCTTCTCAAAGCCTGTAAGATTTACAAGCTTAAGCATTTCGGTTACACGCGTTCGTATTTCTGCTTCCTGCAATTTTTTTACTCTCAGGCCGAATGCAATGTTGTCATATACATTAAGATGCGGAAAGAGAGCGTAACGCTGAAATACGGTATTTATGTTTCTTTTATGCGGCGGAAGATTATTAATTCTTGCACCGTCAAAAATAACATCTCCCGAATCAGGTTCCAAAAAACCGCCGATGATACGAAGAGTTGTAGTTTTACCGCATCCCGAAGGACCGAGAAGGGTGACAAATTCCTTGTCGTAAATATCAAGATTAATGTTATTTAAAATGTTCTCTCCGTCAAAGGCTAAAGCTACATTTTCGAGACTGATGATTTTTTCCAACTGTCTACCTCCAATCTGTAAAATAAAATCAAATTATATAATGTTTTATATAATTTATACAGGGATTTTTCAAAATTGAGAGAATACCCCTACATTATACAAACTTTAGACTAATTTTGCCAAAAAGTCAATAGATTTTCAAAAAAAATTTTCCGTAAACTTTTACAAAATTTTAAGCCATTTTTCAAAAAAAATACCATTCTTTCAGTTTTAACCCCCAGTTTTATAGGTTTTAAGCCAAATTTTCGTACTTTAATTTGACGAAAAAATTTTGTTTTAAAAGAGAAAAATGACAGAAGAACACTCGTTTCTCCTGTCATTTTGTATTATGATAAAAGGGTATATTACAGCTATAGGGTGCTGTAATAATATTGTTTCCAATTAAAAACCAATTATACATAAAACAATAATTATCTCTGTACTCTTCCTGAACCGTCTCCGCCTGCAAGATTTTCTACATCTAAACGGCTGACAAGGTTAAAGTCTCCAGGAATTGTGTGCTTAAGAGCTGATGCTGCAACACCAAATTCAAGTGCTTCTTTATAATTCTTACCGTCAACAAAACCGCAGATTACACCGCCTGCAAATGAATCGCCGCCGCCCACTCTGTCAACAATTGGAGAAATTCTGTATTTTCTTGAATGATAGAATTCCTTGTCATCTCTTGAATAGATACAAGCTGACCAGCCGTTATCTGAAGCTGAGAAGCTTTCACGAAGTGAGCTTATTACATACTTGAAGTTAAACTTTGCAACCATCTGTTCAAAAATATCACGATATCCTGCAAGCTCTAATTCTCCGCTTGTAACATCGGTATTACCCGGCTTAAATCCAAGTACCTTTTCAGCATCTTCCTCATTTCCGATACATACATCAACATATTGCATTAAATTTGTCATAACCTTCTGTGCTTTTTCACTTGACCAGAGCTTCTTTCTGAAGTTAAGGTCAACAGAAACGGTAATGCCTTTAGCTTTTGCAGCTTTCAGAGCAACCTCTGTAAGCTCCGCTGCAGCATCTGAAATTGCAGGGGTAATTCCTGTAAAGTGGAACCAGTCTGCACCGTCAAATATTTCATCAAAATTAAAATCATCAGCTGTTGCTGTTGAAATTGAAGAATGAGCTCTGTCATATACTTCATTTGAAGCTCTCATTGCAGCTCCTGTTTCAAGAAAATATATTCCCAGTCTTTCTCCGCCCTTTGCAATGTGCTTTGTTTCAACATTCAGTTTTCTCAATGCCGCAACCGCACATTCTCCGATCGGATTTTCAGGAACCTTTGTGATAAATTCGGCATCATGACCGTAATTTGCAAGCGATACGGCAACATTTGCCTCACCGCCTCCGTAGCATACATCAAACTCATCTGCCTGCATAAATTTTTCATTATTGGGAGTTGATAATCTTAACATAATTTCTCCCATTGTAACAACCTTAGCCATTTTAATTATTCCTTTCGATTATGTATATTTTAAGCTCTTGCTTCTTTTATCTTTTTAATAAATTCTTTTGCAGTTTCGGTAATCTTAGCATAGTCCCCCGTTTTTGCACCCGCTGTCAATGATGAGCCTGCACCTACCGCTACAGCACCTGCCTTAATCCACTGATCAACGTTTGATACATCAACTCCGCCTGTAGGCATTAATTTTGCATGAGGAAGAGGTCCTTTAATATCCTTTATTATTGTAGGTCCGTAAAGATCTGCAGGGAAAATCTTAATAATATCGGCACCTGCCTCCATTGCTGTCAGAACTTCTGTAATTGTCATACATCCCGGCATATACGGAACTCTGTAACGGTTACAGAGCTTTGCAGCCTCTAAGTTAAATCCCGGACTAACTATATAATTTGCACCTGATAATATTGCAATTCTTGCGGTTTCTGAATCAAGAACTGTTCCTGCACCTAAAAGCATTTCACCGTTATTATACTTTGCAGCCAATGCTTCAATAACCTTGTGTGCGCCCGGAACTGTAAATGTCAGCTCTATTGATGGACATCCTCCCTCTAAACACGCATCAGAAATTCTTATTGCTTCCTCTGCATTGCTTGCACGAACAACTGCAACAAGACCTGCATCTGTTAATTTTGTGATTACTTTTTCCTTATCCATTTATGTCATCCTTTCTGTTATAAAACAAATATTAATCCATTTTCTATTTTATCACAACATACAAAATTTAGCAATATATTTTTTTACTAAAATAATACATTTTTAATAATCAATTTTCATAACAAAATCCATATGAATCAACCTTGTTTTTTCTTTCAAGATAAAGCTGTGCAAATGTTGCCTGCATATACGGAGCAATAAACAGCACACCCACTCCACACAACATAACTCCAAGTATCTGCCAGCCTAAAAACGAAAGCTCTAAAATAAACGTCTGGAATCTGCATTCCCTCATCATTTCTTTGCTCCTATTGATTGCTTCACGCCAGTCAATTTCCGGATTTTGGGCAACTATATAATCCACCATAAGATATGAATATGACTTCATAATAAACGGAATAAACGCAAAAACCGAAACTAAAAGTAAAATCGATGTTTCTAAAATAAATTTATGAGGCAATACCGCCATCAGCACCAAAGAACCGCAATAAGGAGCTAAAGCTATCAATGCCCATAAAATCAGAAATAAATTTCTCATAAACATTACTTTTACAACATTTAAATAATAACTGCTTTTAAATACAACTCCAAGATTTGAAAATTCCGTCTCACCCAATGCTGATTTTATAAAAAATCTCTTTCCCCCGACATTCAGCGGTGTAATCAGAAAAATCGAAAAGCATATTGCAAGCACAATAATTCCTGACAGAATAATACCTACAATTATAATATTTTGCATATTTAGAGAGTTTAGTGTCAACAAGGAAGTCAAATCATCTTCCATATTAGTTCCTGTAGAAAAATTTGCAGTAAAAGAGGTGGTTCCCCCAACCAGTCCGATTATAAGACATACCGCAAAGCTAAGCCAATATGTATGCGTATCGCTCAACACCTCCTTAGCT
Source organism: Clostridia bacterium (assembly GCA_045657705.1). Lineage (GTDB taxonomy): Bacteria > Bacillota > Clostridia > UBA1381 > UBA1381 > RGIG1988. Next base: position 46,232 of record JAZOTP010000045.1, on the reverse strand, counting down.
CTTGATTTTAATTCAGCACGGTTAAACATAAATATCGTCCCTTCTGTTTATCATAATAGTATATTCATATTCTATCATAAAACGAAAATTTTGTAAACAATTATTTAACTAATACTTGTTTTAAACTGAATTTTGTTATATAATATATATAACTTATCTGAAAACGGATATTACGATAATAATACAAACATATGAGAGGAATGTATTTAATGTACGATATAATTATAATAGGGGGCGGTGCTGCCGGAATGAGTGCCGCAATATATGCCGGAAGAAGTGAAATGAAAACGCTTGTACTTGAAGAACTGAGTGCAGGCGGTCAGATGAATTACACCTATGAAGTTGACAATTATCCCGGAATCTCAGACACTCCGACAGGTGCAGAGCTTTCTGAAAAAATGAAAGCTCATGCAGATATGTTCGGTACTGAATTTAAAACAGAGGCAGTAAGAGAAATCATAGACGCCCACAAGGATATAAAAATCGTTAAAACCCGAAGAAATTCCTACGAGACAAAAGCAATTATTTTTGCTACCGGTGCAAATCCGAGAAAATGCGGTGCGGCAGGTGAGGACAGATTTTACGGAATGGGTGTTTCATACTGTGCAACCTGCGACGGAGCTTTTTTCAAAGGTCAGGACACAGCAGTAATCGGCGGCGGAAATGTGGCATTTGAAGACGCTTTATATCTTGCAAGATTTTGTAAAAGCGTTACATTAATTCACAGACGTGATACATTCAGAGCTGCCGCAAGCCTTGTTACAAAGGTAAAACAGAATCCCAAAATCAGAATACTTACCGATACAGTTGTAAAGCAGATTAACGGCGACACCACAGTAAGCGATATAATAGTCGAAAATGTAAAAACAAATGAAAAGTCAAAAATCGAATTAAGCGGTGTATTTGTTGCGGTCGGAAGAATTGCAAACTCAAACCTTGCAGGTCAGTATGTAAATCTCAATCAGCATGGCTTTATTGCAACCGACAGATATATGCAGACAAATGTAAAAGGGATTTATGCCGCAGGTGATGTGCGTGACACACCTTTAAGACAAATAGTTACTGCAGCCGCAGACGGAGCAATTGCCGCCACCTCTGCAATCAATTATATTAACGGGTAAGGAGTGCGTATTTTGAAATTAATAAAAAACGGAAAAATCGTAACAATGACAGATAATAAAATTATTGATGGCGGTATAGTTTTTGATGACAAAATCAGATATGTCGGAAATGATTTTAATGACTTTGATATAGAAGAAGAATATGATGCAAACGGAGCATATATAATGCCAGGACTAATTGATGCACATTGCCATATCGGCATGGTGGAGGATTCGCTCGGATTTGAGGGGGATGACACAAACGATGATTCAGACCCTGTAACACCACAGCTTCGTGCAATTGACGCAATAAACCCATTAGACAGATGTTTTGTTGATGCGGTTAACGCAGGTATTACAACGGTTGTAACAGGTCCCGGAAGTGCAAATCCAATCAGCGGACAGTTTGTAGCTATTAAAACTCATGGCGTATGTATTGACCATATGATAGTAAAAGCACCTTGTGCAATGAAAATGTCTCTCGGAGAAAATCCAAAATCGGTTTATCATCAAAAAAATCAGATGCCGCTGACGAGAATGGGCACCGCTTCACTAATCAGAGAAACTCTGTATAAGGCAAAAGATTATAAAGAGGCTCTTGAAGATTACAAAAAAGACCCCGAAGAAAATGACAAGCCGGAATATGATATTAAATATGAAGCCCTACTCCCTGTTCTTAAAAAAGAAATTCCCGTTAAATTTCATGCCCACAGAGCAGATGACATCTGTACAGCGATAAGAATTGCAAAGGAGTTTGATATTAAATATACTATTGAACACTGTACCGAGGGCGATATTGTGGCAGAAATTTTAAAGGATGAAAATGTGGGAGTTATGATAGGTCCGACAATGACAGACAGGTCAAAACCGGAGCTTAAAAACATGAGCTTTTCTACATACAAAAAACTATCCGATATAGGAATAAGTCTTGCGATAATTACAGACCATCCCGAAACAACAATTGAATATCTTCCTTTATGTGCAGCCCTTGCTGTTAAACATGGCATGGATAAACAAAAAGCACTCGAAGCTCTCACAGTAAATCCTGCAAAAAACTGCGGTATTTATGACAGAGTGGGAACGCTTGAAATTGGCAAGGACGCTGATATTGTTGTTTTTGATAAATTACCTTATGAATTTGAAGCACAAGCTAAAATGACATTTATTGACGGAAAAAAAATTAAATAATTTATGTAGCTGCTGCAGTTAATGTGGCAGCTGTTTATTATATGTAAATTTCATATAAAACAATTCTTTTTACTTTAGCTCCTTAAACCTGATAAATTGTAATAGTATATATAGGTCAGATTTTTACACTTCTTGTCTGTTTTTATATATTGAAAATATTTTAAACTTATGATACAATAGCTACATTAAAAATATTTCTATAAACAACAAAAAGGAGAGAAAATCAATGGAACTAATTAAAAAATCAAACGTAGACCTCACCTCAGGATATCTTTTTGACAAATCGGAGCTAAATCGGAAAATAACAATTAATGCCGTTTATAATCAGTTTTATAACACAGGCAGAGTAAACGCTTTCAAATTCAACTGGCGTGAGGGTATGGAAAACAAGCCTCATGTATTTTGGGATTCCGATGTTGCAAAATGGATTGAGGGTGCTGCAAACATTCTAAAAAAACACGAAAACAAAGAATTGCTTGATAAGGTTGAAAGCATAATCGACGACATTGAAAAAAATCAATGTGACGACGGTTATTTTAATATATACTTTCAGGCTATTGAGCCGTCAAAACGCTATACTAACAGACATGATCACGAATTATACTGTGCAGGACATCTTATGGAAGCAGCAGTTGCATATTACGATGCAACAGGCCGTGACAGATTTTTGAAGTTAATGGAAAAATATGCAGACTACATCGAAAAAGTTTTTGTAAAGGAAAATTCTGCAGTATTCCAGACCCCCGGTCATGAAGAAATAGAGCTTGCTTTAGTTCGCCTTTACGAAGCAACAGGAAAGAAAAAGTATCTTGATCTTTCCAAATTTTTCATCGACCAAAGAGGAAATAATGAAAAGGATAAGCCTTTTGACAGTTATATGTGGCAGTCACATATTCCTGTAAGAGAACAAAAAAAGGCTATCGGTCACTGTGTACGAGCTGCATATCTTTACAGCGGAATGGTTGATATTGCAAAAGCATACAATGATGAAGAATTGATTTCTGTATGCAAAGAATTAGCTGATGATATTATCACAAAGAAAATGTACATAACAGGCGGTATAGGTTCAACTCACAGAGGAGAGGCATTCTCTTTCCCGTATGATTTGCCGAATGAGACTGCATATAATGAAACATGTGCGGCAATTTCTTTAATTTTCTTCATGCAGAGAATGTTAACACTCGAAAATAATGCAAAATATGCCGATATAATCGAAAGAACACTATACAATGCAACATTCTCAGGGATTTCCTTAAACGGCAAGGAATTTTTCTATGAAAATCCGCTTGCAATAAATGTTCAGAACCATCACAAGGAAGAACACGAAAACAATGATTATCCACATCTCCACTTCCCTATCACCCAAAGAGTTGAAGTATTCTGGTGTTCATGCTGTCCTCCGAACATTAACCGTTTCTTATCAAGTCTTGATGATTACATTTACGGTGCTGATAATGACACTTATTATATAAATCAGTTTACATCAAGCAAAATGGAGCATAACGGTGCATATATAGAGCAAATTACAAATTATCCTGTTTCCGGAGATATTACAATCAAAACCAATAATGTCAAAACTCTCATGATCAGAAAACCTTATTGGTGCGACGAATTCAAAATCAATGCCGAATATGAATTGGAAAACGGATATATTAAGATTACCAATCCGTCTGAAACAATTAATGTAAGCTTTGTAATGACACCTCAGCTTATCTGTGCAGACAGCAGAGTATATAACGTAAATGCAAAAGCAGCAGTATGTTACGGTCCTATTGTTTACTGTGCTGAAGCTGTAGATAACGGAGAAATTCTTCAGGCACTTTTCCTTGACAGCAGCAACACAAATTTTGACATTAAATATTCAGAAGAATTCGGTTTAAATACACTTTCAATTGATGGCTTGAGAAGAATGCCGTCAACCGAGCTGTATTACAAATACTCCGATACATTTGAAAAAACAACAATCAAGCTTATTCCTTACAGCTGTTTTGCAAACAGAGGTGAAACAGATATGTTAGTTTGGCTTAATGTAAAGTAATCAAACTTTAAAAATCAGCAGTCCTTAAAAACTGGACTGCTGATTTTTATTTACTCAACTTCAATTTCTCCGAAATATTCCGGTCTGTGAAAATCGGGATTTTCACATTTAACTTCAAAATGACATAAATAATGCTCAATCGGTGTTTCATCTCCGCATTTATAAAGATTCCCTTTTATACGCTTACATTCGTTCATTTCAAAGTCTTTATAGTATTTTTTCAAAAATTCTGATGTGATTTTGTACGAAACCGTCCAATAATCCTCAAAAATATCAGACTTTATTTCAAGCCCTAAAGCGTCCTCTTCAGTCAATTCTATAGAATTATACCTGTCTTTTTTAAACGCAAAATTTACAACACCATTTGCATTCATTTCAAAATTTATGTAATAATCGGATTTTTCAGGCATGAAATTTGCAAAAAATTCGACACAACTGTCAAGATGAACATATTCAAAATTCTTTGTTTTTGTTCTTGTGGGATTTTTTTCATGCACAGTAAACTTTACATAAAAATTTTCATCATCATGTACTATCTGAGCATAAACCTGCGGTATGTATTTATTATATCCCCAAAGTGCCTTATCCACATAAAGCTTCCGGGCAGAATCAATGTCGGTATTTTTTATTTTATACATATCCTTAACCATCCTTGTTAATGATTTTACAATAATATTTCATTTATTATCTTCGTCGATATAAGTTTTCTTTCCTATTCCTCCGGCACCGAGGTAACCTCCGCTTTTACTTTTACTTATCCAGAAAGAATAAATATCTCCTTCTTTCACCTTAAACTTAAATCTTAACTCATCACCGTCTATTATAACTATTCCATTATTTGAGTGAAAATATCCGCAGTCCCAGATGTTTTTATCATGACTTGGCATCAATAAACGGAGTTCTGTCATCAGGTCTTGAGTATAAAAACATTTTATATTTTTCCTCTGGATTATTGTAATTGTCAATAACTTAGATTGTTCGTTTTTTATCTCAAAGCATTAACAGCTTCTTTTAATTCATCAATCTTGTTTGTTTCTTCCCATTTAACACCAATATCCTCACGTCCGAGATGTCCGTATGCAGACAACTGTTTATATATCGGTTTTCTTAATTCAAGAGAATTAATGATAGCATTCGGTCTTAAATCAAACACCTTATCAATTGCTTTTTCAATCATTTCATCAGATACAATTCCTGTACCGAATGTGTCAGCCATAATTGAAACAGGACGTGCAACACCTATTGCATATGCTAATTGTATTTCACATTTTTCAGCCAATCCTGCCGCAACTACATTTTTTGCAACCCAACGTGCCGCATACGCTGCAGATCTGTCAACCTTAGTCGGGTCTTTTCCTGAAAAAGCACCGCCTCCGTGACGGGCATATCCACCATATGTATCAACAATAATCTTTCTTCCTGTCAATCCACTGTCACCCTGCGGTCCTCCAACTACAAATCTTCCTGTAGGATTTATAAAATACTTTGTTTCTTCCGTTAATAAATCAGCAGGTATTGTAGTTTTTACTACCTCTCTTATTAAATCTTCACGGATTTGTTCAAGCGTAACATCAGGGGAGTGCTGTGTTGAAACAACTACAGTATCAACCGCAACCGGCTTATTATCTTCATATATAACGGTAACCTGTGTTTTTCCGTCCGGTCTTAAATAACCAAGTACTCCTTTCTTTCTTACATCAGTAAGCTTCATTGCGAGCTTATGAGCAAGTGAAATAGGTAACGGCATTAATTCAGGAGTTTCATTGCACGCATAACCAAACATCATTCCCTGGTCACCTGCACCTGTAGAATTACCTTCATCAGCTTCACCTGTTTTATTCTCCAGGCCTTCATTAACACCCATAGCAATATCAGGTGACTGCTTGTCTATTGATGTAACAACCGCACAGGTATTTCCGTCAAAACCGTACTTAGCTCTATCATATCCGATATCAACAACAACTTCCCTTACAAGCTTCGGATAATCAACATTACAGGTTGTTGTTATTTCGCCCATAATCGAAACTATGCCTGTTGTACAGGTCGTTTCACAGGCAACTCTCGCATTCGGGTCATTTTTTAATATTTCATCCAGTATTGCATCCGAAATCCTGTCGCAAATCTTATCGGGATGTCCTTCTGTAACCGATTCAGATGTAAAAAGTCTTCTTGACATTCGTATTATCTCCATTTCATAAAAATTTTAATCTGCGCTCCCGCAGAGCTTTTTCATATAACTTTTACATTATAACACATAAATACAAAAAAGTCTATAGTTTACGGAAAACTCCTACAACTTTTCCTAAAATCGACACATCTTTTACAATAATAGGTTCAAAGCTGTCATTTTCAGGCTGAAGACGTATATATCCGTTTTCCTTATAAAAGGTTTTAACCGTGGCATTTTCATTATCAATCAATGCAACAACTATATCACCGTTGCTCGCAATACTTTGCTTTTGAACAATAATGTAATCGTTATCAAGTATTGCTGCATTAATCATTGAATCTCCCGAAACCTTAAGCATAAACAAATCTTTATTTCGGGCAAAATCCATCGGAAGCGGAAATGTATCCGAAACATCCTCAACCGCTGTTATCGGAACACCTGCAGTAACCTTGCCGTATACAGGAACATCAAGATATTTATCCTCATTGTATGTAACTGTACTGTTCACGTCAGACATTTCAACAATTTTAATAGATCTGTTTTTTGCTGAATCTCTTACTATTTTACCGTGAAGCTCCAGTTTTCTTAAACGTGCATGTATTGTAGCTGTAGATTTAAGTCCCACAGCATCGCATATTTCTCTCACCGACGGTGGAAATCCTTTTAATAGTTGCTGCTGTTTTATAAATTCAAGAATTTCAAAATCCTTTTGTGTAAGCTTTGACATTTTAATACCTCTCACTATAGTTAGTTTACAAGAATATTATATCACACTCTCACAAAAAAATCAAACAAATGTTTATATTTTCCAAAAATTTATTTATTAATCGTCATTTTTCCTGAATTTTCTCGCAAGATATGCTATAGGTGTATCAAGTAATGATGTAAATATATACACGATAAAGGTTGATATAATAATACTTATTAATGTAGATGTATCATAGCTTCCGGCAAAGGCCGCAACATTAAATAAAATTGCATTAAGCAGTTGTGAAAGTATCGTTGCAAGATTATTTCTAAGCCATAAAAATTTTTTCTTTTCTCCGAATTTTTGTGTTGTAAATTCCCAGATTTTATGATATGCCCACACATCAAAAAACTGAATCATTGCATAAACAAAAAATCCTGCAAACATTACTCTCGGTGTATTTGAAAATACCGTTTTAATTGATTCACTCACAAAATCGTTTTCAGAGGGAGTAAACCATATCCAGAATCTTGAAATAATTATAAATGCAAGCGATACAATAATTCCTGTTTTAACTGCAAAAGAAGCATCACTTTTTTTGTGATTTTCAGACAAAATATCTGTTGTAAGAAATGTTGAGGCAAACAAAATATTCCCCAGCGTCTGCTCTATTCCAAAAGCATCAACAAGTATCATCACCTCAATATTTGCACAAACCGTTGCAAGCACATTCCAGCAAAAAAGTCCTTTTTTTCCATATATCAGATAAAACACCAATGTTAAACTATAAATAATAATCAGGTTTATAATTAATAATAATTCATTTGTCATAATAATTCATTCCTTTGTTTTTATTTTATTATTACAAAACAAGGAAAAAGGCATACTACACGAGTATGCCAAAAAAAGCTTTTCCCGTAGTTTTGTTTATAGACAGGATGGTTTCGAACTGTCTTTATTATATTTTAAAGATATTTTTTTAAAATTTCACTTAAATTTTCACCCATTCTTACATGACCGTATTCAGACGGATGTACAAAATCATAGCATAAATATGAATACGAATCAAGAATACTCCCACCGTCAATCACAATAAGATTTTCACTGTTAATTTCATTAACAATTTCTTTCAGAATTTTTGTATAATCATTATGTTTGTCAAAACTATCCTTGTCTTTACCCGCACTATGGCAATTCGGGAACGGTGTAATTATAAAGACTTTTTTACCGGGATTGGATTCATGAACAGAATGAATCATATAATCCACACGCTTTTTAAAGTCCTTTGTTTTTCTTCCCATCATATTAACGCCCAATTCAAGTGTTGCAAAATCCCAATCTGCATTTTTAATATAATCTGCCATTTCCCTCTCGCACTGACAAGCCCCTGCCATGCCCTTACACATAACGTCAACACCCAGTTTTTTTGCTGCGTGCTGAATATACGAATTTGAAGTATCTATAGTCCAGCAACCGTGTGTTATTGAAGAACCGTATGCAAGCCATTTTTTTTCAGGCACCTCTGTTGCGAGCGGCGGACGGATAATTCCATCAAGACCCTCAATATCATAAAAAATACAATGAGATTCTTCACTGTTTATATACACTCTCCAAAGATTAAGCGGAAATCTTCCATCCATATCGGAAAGAATTTCCTCATCAATTTTATCAAAGCAGGTATTATATTTTAATTCAAGAGTTGTTCTTTTTCCTGCTTCTATAATTCTTTTTTCATAAACCATATCTCCGCAGAAAACCGTAACACCTACATTATGAGCAATTGCCCCCATTGTAAGCCAAATCGTTTTTGCACTTGAAACAAATCTTATTTCACAACCTGTATTGGCTCTTGACATATATGCTCCTCTGTCTTTAATTGCATCAACAACATCAGACGGAAAACGGTACAGGATAACACCTGTTTTGTCAGCTGTTTCTTTTACTTCTTCAACATTAAACAGTTCAACATTTCTATAAATCATTTTTAATCCCTTTCAATTTCAAGAGTTTTATCTATTTATTGTATGTTTTTCTATAACTTCGTTGTTGCTGTTCGTAAATAAAACTTCAAATTCATCATCTTTAATATTAAGTGCAGTACCAATGTAATCTGCAGGTAAATCCGCATTGCTGGTTCTCTTATTTCCTCTCACCTGTGAACCGACAATCATAGGATAATTAACAGTCTTTTCTGTATCAAATATTTTATCGTCCTTGTCTATGATGTAATACTTATGCTCATGTCCGCAAATCATAACATCAGGAGCTATTTCATTTAATCTTTCAAGCCACTGCACATAAACATCCTTAAAAACTTCGTTGCCTTTTTCATTTACTCTTACATGGGATATAACAATGACGTGCTTATAATTAATAAATTCAGCCTTGTCAATTACATCATCAAGAAATTCAATCTGTTTTTTACGAAATGGCTCAAAATTTGCCATATTGCCGTATTCGGGATGAGTGTCAACCTTATCCTCACCGCAATCAAGACAAATACCGAATATATCGCCCAATGCAAATGTATAGTAAGTTTTATTATTTTGTGTCGGTATATATTTTGATAATTCTACTGCCAACTGACCTCTTGTGTCGTGATTACCTCTTACATATACAACAGGTTTTTCTCCTTTTGTAACACCTGATGCAATCCTGTGGAGTGTCAATATCATATCCACATCCACACACGCATCACCTATATCACCGTTTAAAATAAGAAAATCAAGATTATCAGCCCAATATTTTCCTGATTTCACTGAGTTTTCACATTCACAGTGTGTATCGGATATCATATATACCTTATATGATTCTTTTTTCTCAACCGGATAGAATTTATATGTCTTTTTTTGTATCTCTTCATCGCTTTTGGGGAAATACGCCAATCGCTCATATGCTCTGCAAAAACATATTGTATAGCCCTTTTCTTTGTCAAGCACACTCATCGGAACTGCAATCTTGTGTACACATTCCTCAGATTTTATATTACCGTTATCGTCGTCGCAATATTTTTCATTACCGATTTCAACCCACGCAAGACCTTTTTCCTCGGTATTGAAAATTATATTATATTCATGTCCTATGGCAAATACTGTTGCCTCATCAATTAAGTATTTCATAATTTACCCTTTCTTAAATACCGGAATATTTTGTGTTTCTACTTCAAACCAACCTGAATTAACCTTTTCGTTTGTCCAGTAATCCACCCATTCACCCTCAGGCAGATATACCATTCTCTTATCACTCTGAGCAGTCAGAGGTGCAACGATAAGATTATCACAGAAAATATATTCATCATCAATAGCATAAGTTTCTTTATCGTCTGTATAATCACAAACTAAAGCTCTTACAGGCGGTTTTCCTGTTGTTTTGTATTCTGAAAATGCCTTTTTAAGCATAGGAACAAGTGATTTTCTCACATTCAATAATTCTTTAACTTCTTCTTCACATTCAAACTGTTTCCATGGCACTTCAGGACAATACCATGCATTTATCAGACACTGAACTGAAAACACTGTTGACTGCAAACGTCTTATCAAATCAGTCTTGCTTTTAGCATCTCTTAATTCAGAAGTCCAGAGAATACCTGAAAATCCCGAATTGACCATACCTCTTATAAAATCATTATGGTCATATAAATCACTGTAAAGTACAAACGGATAGGATGCACACAATGCTCCTGCATTTCTTACCTCAGACAATGTAGGTGTATCACCCAAAGCCCTCAGTATTGTCTGCATATATAATGTGCCGAACATTTGATGATACTGTTCTCCATCCATTCCGGACGGAAATTCAGTACAATTTGGGAAGCTCCAGTCATGTACATAATCACTGTTGTCACATTCATCAAGCTTAAATCCGTCAATACCTTTATCTATAAGATATTCCCTATGATGACGGGCAAAAATTTCCTGTGCTTTCTCCAAGCCAAAATCAGGAATTAATCCCTGCCATACTTCATAATCACCACTATAATCATGCATTTCTTTGTAAATAGGAGATGTTGAATTTATAAAAGCGTGCTCCCATAAGTTGATATGGAAATCATTTTCTCTCAAATACTTTATAACTTCTTCATAATTCGGATATCTTTCCTTATCCCATACATATGAGCAGGAATAACTGCTCGACTGCCAGCCCGGTTCCAATCCCATTATATCACACGGAATATCATTTTCTCTGAAATATTTTGCAAGCTCAATAACCTTGTCACCTGTATATTTAGCATAGGCTCTGTAAAGAACGCCTAATCCCCATTCAGGTACATCGCATCCTCCGCCAGAGAACATATTGTACTGAGAAACAATATCACATATACTATCACCCTCAAAAATATATACATCTATTCCCTTTGCAACAGGTATTTCCACTGACATTACAGTAGTTTCTTTTAAACCACATTTGTTATACAAATCTTCTGCAGTTGCAATTATAGTATTATTTTCAACAGGAGGCCTGTTTTTATTCTTACCGTATCCACAACAAACCTCAATATATCTTGCAGTATCAAAATACATTCCGTAACCCTTGTTTGTTACAAAAAATGGAACAGGGGCATGGGAATCACCTGTATTTGCAACAGGGTCTGAATTTGTTCTTAAGGTCAGCTTATGATTTTTGTGATTAAATCCCTTCAGCTGTAAACCAAATCCAAAAACTTCTTCTCCATACTCCAGAGGAAATTCTAAAAGACATCCTCGTGCAGTTTCTTTAAATTTAAACTGAGAACAATCGTATTTTATTTCTGTTTCATTGTAGTTCAGTCCCTTACAAAAATTTGACGGAACAATCTTTTCAGGTGTGCCAAATGTAATTTTTTTCATGATGTATTATTCTCTCCTTTATATTATAATCTCTTTAAAAATCTCATTAATAATGTTATGTGTGTATCATCTTTGCAGATTGGGTTATAACTCCAAAAAGAACAAATTGCATATATATCTGCACTCAATCTGAAAAACTCACTTTAACAGATTACCTTCTTTATCAAACAGTGGTAACTCGCCCAAAGTGATAATATCATCTCTTGATATTGCATCACCTTCTGCAAGCACAGCCATTTTTCCAACTATAATCCCGCCTGCTTTGTTGACAAGAGTTTCCAGAGCCTCAAGCGATTCACCTGTGCTGATTACATCATCTACAATCAGGCAACGCTTGCCTCTCATTTTTGAGACTTCTTCATCACCGATATACAATTTTTGTGTATTTTTTGTTGTCATTGAATTCACCGTTGCTTCCAATAAATTCTCCATGTATACCTTTGGTGCTTTTCTTGCAACAATATAAGTATTATTACCTGCCTGTCTTGCCATTTCGTGAATTAAAGAGATACTCTTAGCTTCAGCAGTTACTAAAATATCAAATTCCGGTGCTTTTTCCAATAATTTTTGGGCACACGCAACTGTCAGCTCCACATCTCCGAATAAGATAAATGCAGCTATCTTCAAATTTTCATTTACACTGAATAAACGCAAGTTACGCTCAACTCCGGCAACCTCAATAGAATAATAATTTTTCATGTCTATCCCCCATGAATACTACTTAAAAATACAGAATAATTCTAATGTTATATTTTACACTCATTGACCCGATTTTGCAATACTTTTTTTAAATTTTTAATTAAAATCTGCAATTTATACTCATAAAAAATTTATTTTTGTGCAATTCCTCATAAATTTACTGTTTTGTCTATAATAAATCTCGGTCTATTCTTTGTTTCAAGATATATTTTGCCGATATATTCTCCGATAATTCCCATTATAAAAAGCTGCATACCGCCAACAGCCCAGATTGAAACCCCAAGACTCGACCAGCCCGGTACTGTTTCTCCCGCAACCTTCTGACAAATACAATAAATCAGCATGGCTATACTGATAAGAATTGAAACAGAACCTAAAAAAGCCGCAATTTTTATAGGCTTGATACTAAATGATGTAATCCCCTCAACCGCAAAGGACAGCATTTTCCTCAAAGGATATTTTGAAACGCCTGCAAATCTTTCACCACGCTCATAATATACCTCACAACTTTTGAAGCCCAAATCCTTTACAATTCCTCGCAAAAATAAATTAACTTCAGAATATTCACTAAGTCCCTCAAGTGCTTTTTTGCTCATAAGTCTGTAATCTGCATGGTTCTTTACAACATCTGCACCAAGCTTATTCATTAGTGAATAAAAAAACATAGCTGTATTCTTCTTAAAAAAGGTATCCTTTTCTCTTGAACTCCTGACTCCGAATACAATATCATATCCTTCATTAAATTTATCAATCATTTCTTCAGATGCATATATATCATCCTGTAAATCAGCATCCATCGAAATTACAGCATCTGAATTGTTTTTTGAACTCATTAATCCCGCTAAAAGTGCATTCTGATGCCCTTTATTATGAGCAAGCTTAATTCCTGTCACACAACTGTTTTGGGATGCAAGATTTTCAATAATATTCCATGTATTATCAACCGAGCCATCATCTACATAAAGAATTTTACTGTCCGGTTTTATCTTTCCTTTTTCTGTCATTTCAGCAATAAAAGCAGTTAATCTTTTATTGGTTTCTGCAAGAACCTCTTCTTCGTTATAGCATGGAACTACAAAGCTTACTATAGCACTCATTTTTGCATACCTCCTGTAAAAGACAAAGCTGTCCCCAAAATAGGACAGCCTGTTATTTATTCATTATTTTCCGACATATCAGCATTTTCCGGGTTTTCTGCATTTTGATTATCTTTATCATCTTTAACAGAGTCCCCTTCACCGTTTTGAATTTTTCTCAAAATTTTCATAAACTCTGTACCGGTTATAGTTTCTTTTTCAATCAGATAATCAGAAATCTCATGTAAAGCCTGAGAATTTGAAGTTAAAAGCTCCTTAGCTTTTTCATGTGCATTCTTTAACACTTTGATAACCTCATTATCAAGCTTTGTCATAGTTTCATCAGAACAATTTGACACATTTCTGCCATCAAGATATTTACTTTCAATACTTTCAAGTGCTGTCATTCCAAAAGTATCGCTCATCCCATACTGTGCTATCATAGCTCTTGCAAGTTTACTTGCTCTTTCTATATCATTTGAAGCACCTGTTGTCTGAACATTAAACACAAGCTCCTCTGCAACACGTCCTGCAACAAATACTGTCAAATCATCAAGTATTTCGTCTTTTGATAAAAGATACTTTTCTTCCTCCGGCATCTGCATCGTATAACCCAATGCACCCATAGTACGTGGAACAATGGTAATTTTCTGAACAGGGTCTGTATTTTTTTGCAGTGCAGCTGCCAGGGCGTGACCAACCTCATGATATGCAACAATTTTCTTTTCACGTTCAGACAGTATTCTGTCCTTCTTTTCCTTACCTGCAATAATAACTTCAACAGCCTCCATCAAGTCCTCCTGGAGCACTTCTGTCCGCTTCATTCTAACTGCCCTTAATGCCGCTTCATTTACCATATTTGCAAGGTCGGCACCAACCGCACCACTTGTTGAAAGTGCAATTTCATGTAAATCAACAGTCGGTGACATTTTTACATTCTTAACATGAACCTTTAATATTTCTTCTCTTCCCTTTAAGTCAGGCTTTTCAACAATAATACGTCTGTCAAATCTTCCCGGACGAAGAAGTGCTTTATCAAGTATTTCAGGTCTGTTAGTTGCCGCCAAAATAACAACACCCTTTGAAGAATCAAAACCGTCCATTTCTGCAAGTAACTGATTCAGAGTCTGTTCTCTTTCATCATTTCCTCCGCCATAATGATTATCACGGCTCTTACCTATTGCATCTACCTCATCTATAAAGATAATACAAGGAGCTTTTGCTGCTGCCTGTTTAAACAAATCTCTTACTCTTGATGCACCAACACCGACAAACATTTCAACAAAATCAGAACCGGACAGTGAGAAAAACGGAACATTTGCCTCTCCTGCAACTGCCTTTGCAAGCAATGTCTTACCTGTTCCCGGAGGGCCTACCAATAAAGCTCCTTTCGGCTGTTTTGCACCGATTGCTGTGTACTTTGCAGGATTATGCAGAAAATCCACAATTTCATCAAGCGACTCCTTTGCTTCCTCCTGACCGGCAACATCTAAAAAGGTCACACCCGTTTTATTTTCAAGATAAATTTTTGCATTACTTTGACCGACAGACATAAATCCACCGCCGCCGCCCATTTTCTTTGAGACAACCTTCATGATAACGGCAAGGAATAAATACATTATAGCAAAAGGCAGTATCCATGCAAGTATAAAATCCATAAATACATTTGTTTCGGTAACAGGTCTTGTGTATTTCACATTATGCTCTTCCAGAAGCTTAATCAAATCACCGTCATTAATATAACCTGTATAATAAATTACATCCTTTTCGACATATTTTTCACCTAAAGCTCCGACGCCTAAAATATCAGTAATACTTTGGGCATTCTCAACAGCATTTTCAAATTCTTCACTTGCTTTTTTGCTTTCCTTAGAAATGATTGTTAATTTTTCACCGGTGATGGTAACTGAATCAATTTCATCATTTTCAAGCATATCCATAAATTCACTGTAATATATTTCCTTTTCACGCGGTGCTGTAACCATCGACAACAAATAATTCAATCCAACCGTCGCTATTATCGAAAGGATAATAAAAGTAAAAAATGGATTTTTAAATATATTCCCATTGTTATTTTTTTTCTTTTTGTTGTTATCCATTAAATATAACTCCTGTTATTTTATTTTGAGATAGCTTATCATATTTTAATTAAATTGTCAATAATTTAACAAAACAAATAAATAAATTTACAAATTAACAACAATTAATTAATAAAGATTTAACTGTTTAATCAACAAACATATCCCTTACTGCAGTTTCAAATTCTTCATTGTCATCTACTGATTTTTTTATAAGAATTCTGTCACCCTCGCCGCAACCCGGCAATAACTGCCTGGGAATGTTGTACATATTTCTCTCCGGTGTTTCAACAACAGCAAACTCTCCCTCAAAGCGGTCTATAATAACATACATCCAAACACATCCCATTCACTTTAATTTACTGTATTTACTCTTATATCATCACCGTCACTTACAAAAGTAACAGTTCCGTGAGTATCTGTTCTGTAAACCTCTGTATCTAAATTCTCCAACCTTTCTAATATTTCCCTGTGCGGGTGATTATAATCATTATTTTTACCGCAGGAAATAACAGAATATTCAGGCGAAACTGCATCTAAAAACTTTTTTGTTGATGATGTACTGCTGCCGTGATGAGCAACCTTCAAAACATCCGCATCAAGACTGTTTTTATCATATTCGAGCAGCTCATTTTCATTTGGTTCTTCCATATCTGCTGTAAAAAGAAAAGAGGTTTCGCCAAAATCAAGTCTTATTACAGCCGAATAATAATTTAAATCTTCATATGACTCTTCTACAGGTGCAATGAACCGGGCGGTAACACCTGATTCGTCTATAAATGTTTTCCCTGCTCTTGCAGTGTTGATTTTAAGACTTTTTTTCTGCAGGTTTTCAATCATTTTTTTGTATGTAGAAGAAGTGTGAATGGCTTTCGGCATATAAAAATTGACAATTTCATATTTTTCAATTACTTCCGGCATTGAACCGATATGGTCACTGTGAGGATGTGTTGCCACAAGATAATCTATAGTTGTAATATTTTTGGAATCAAGAAATTCAAAAACTTCATTTTCATGTCCGTTGTCCCCTGAATCAATCATTAATATCTTATTATCGGGAAGTATTGTAACAATGCAGTCCCCCTGACCCACATCGACAATATTTACTTCAAGTTCTCCTTCTTTTCTTTTAGTAAAGTTTTCGTATCTGGAAAAATATTTATTAAAATATTCAAATATATCAAGTTCATCACTGTCAATCCCCAGCCATGAAAAGGCAATCGCAAGAATTGCAGCCAGTGCATAAATACCTGTTTTTTTCATCATGCACCTCTTGATACAATAACCTTTTTAGGGCATTTCTGAACACATTCACCACAATCAATACACAGGGCATAATTGATTTTTGCAAAATTGTTTTCCACTTTAATCGCACCTGTAGGGCAGGCTTTTTCACACATCTTACAGCCAATACATCCAACCGTGCAATATTTGTTTGTAATTGCACCTTTTTCTTTATTTGAACATAAGGCAAATGTATTATTCTTTTTAGGTACAAATTCAATTATGTTTTTAGGACATTTACTTATACAAACTCCGCAACCTTCACACTTTTCCTCATCAACAATGGCTACACCGTTTTTTATTGAAATAGCATTAAAAGAACAGGCTTTTGCACAACTTCCCAATCCAAGACATCCATCAGGGCAGGCTTTTGCACCACCCGCAAGCTTTGCAGCCGCTGCACAGTCATTAATACCGCTATATTCATATTTATCAGATGCTTTTGTACAGTCACCTGCACACATAATCTTTGCAATCTTAGGCTCTACTACTTCAGCCTTCACACCCATAATTGCGGCAATTTTTTCTGCAACCTGATTTTTTCCGACTGAACAGCTGTTTACCGGTGCTCCGTCATTTACCACCGCCGAAGCATATGCAGAACATCCTGCATATCCGCACGCTCCGCAATTAGCTCCCGGAAGTACCTCTGCAATTAATTCTTCTCTTTCATCCGTTTTTACTGCAAATATAACAGAAGCAAACGCAAGCAGACAGCCGAATATTAATCCTGTTACGCCTACAATTACAACCGCTAATATAATTCCATTAATATTCATTGATTTCCCTCCTTATACCGTAAAACCGGAAAATCCCATAAAGGCTATTGCCATAAGTCCGGCAGTAACCAATGCTATCGGGAATCCTCTGAAACTTACAGGAATATCAGCCTCATCAATATTTTGCCTTATACCTGCAAAAATAATGATTGCCATAGTAAATCCAAGTGCCGCAAATGTACCGAATAATACAGATTCAATGAAGTTATATCCACTCTGCACATTAAGCAGTGCAACACCAAGTACTGCACAGTTAGTTGTTATAAGAGGAAGATATATACCCAATGCGCTATATAATGAAGGCATGGATTTTTTAACAAACATTTCAACAAACTGAACCAGACCTGCAATTATCAGTATAAATACAATTGTCTGAAGATACTGCAATGAATCTCCCAAAAGCAAATTTACAAGATAAGTAATAGCGGAAGCGATTGCCATTACAAATGTAACTGCCATTCCCATTCCTGCGGCAGTATCAAGCTTTTTGGAAACACCCAGAAACGGACAAATTCCCATAAACTTAACCATAACAAAGTTTTGAGTAAACAAAGCTGTAATAATTAAAGACAAATAACTCATTACTTATCCCCTGCCTTTCTTTTTGAAGTTATGTAATTAATCAATGCAATAAGTAATCCAAGTACAATAAATCCTCCCGGAGCCATTGTAAGGATTGACGGCGGTGTAATAACATCACCGTATATTTTAATATCAAACAGTGTTCCTGCACCAAAAAATTCACGAACTGCAGAAATTATTGTAAGTGCCGCTGTAAATCCAAGACCCATACCCAATCCGTCCAGAGCAGATTTTCCGACAGAATTTTTTGATGCATACGCTTCTGCTCTTGCAAGAATAATGCAGTTTACAACAATAAGCGGAATGAATATTCCAAGCTGTTCTGCAAGTGACGGCAAATACGCATTCAGAAGCATATCAATAATCGTAACAAATGCGGCAATTATAACAATATACGCAGCAATTCTCACCTTATCCGGAATTATTTTGCGTAGCAATGAAATAAGCACATTTGATGCAACTAACACAGCTGTTGCAGACAATCCCATTCCTATTCCGTTTTTAACACTTGTGGTTACCGCCAGAGTCGGACACATTCCCAGCAACTGAACGAAGGTAGGATTTTCATTGATAATTCCGTTTAATACTACTTTTAAATTTTTACTCATTTACTTGTCCCCCTTCATTATCTGAGCAGCTTCGATTGCTGCATTCACGCCTGATGTAACCGCTTTGGATGTTACTGTAGCACTTGAAATAGCATCTATTTCATTTTCTTTCGGGTCCTTTTTTACAACGTCAATCCCTAAGGTTTTTCCTATGTACTGATTTTTAAACTCATCTTCCGTACACTTATTTCCAAGACCTGCTGTTTCAGTCTGTGATATAACATCAACTCCTGTAACCTTTAAATCATTGTCAACACCTACAGCCAGCGAAATTTCGCCGCCGTAACCGTAGGGTGAAACCATAACGGCATATCCGATTGTATTTCCGTTTTCATCATTTGCTTCATACATGGATTTTACTATTGTGTTTATTTTTTCATCCAACTGTTCTGTTTCGGTAAATCCTGTCGCCTCAGGCAATACCTTTTGCATCGCTGCTGTCTGCTTTCGGGCAACGTTAGCAGCTATTACAGGAGCAGTAATATCATTAACAAGTGCAAGCACAAATGCAGATACTGCGGTAATTGCACATAATGTAAATCCAATTTTAAAAATATCTGTTATCTCTTTTTTATTTAACATATTTTTCATTCCTTTCCGTATCAGAAATAAATATTTACCGACTACTTTTTCTTGATATATCCGAATTTTTTCGGCACTGTATATCTGTCAATAAGCGGCGTAAGAATGTTCATCAGCAATATTGCAAAAGATACTCCCTCAGGATACCCTCCGAAGGTTCTGATCAGAAATGTTAATATACCACAGCCTGCACCAAATATAAACTGACCTGTTTTCGTGGTCGGAGTTGTAGTATAATCGGTAGCCATAAAGAATGCACCAAGCATAAGACCGCCCGACAAAACATGAATTGTAACAAACTCAAATGCCGGCATATCTGTAGGATTTTTTCCAAATAATAGTTCAAGAACTGCAAATACTGCAATATATGTAACAGGTATTTTCCAGTTAATAACTCGTTTTACCAGCAGATATATTCCGCCTGCAATAATCATTATAGCAGATGTTTCACCAATACAGCCGGGAGTTGCTCCGAACAGTGCCTGAAACACCGTTGGCACACTTCCCTCCGAACTTCCCTTTAAAACAGAGAGGGGGGTTGCAGAAGAGATAGCATCAATTCCCATCAGGGGTTCTGAATATGTAGTCATTGCTCCTGCCCATGCAACAACCATAAAACATCTTGCCGCCATTGCAGGATTTAAAAAATTCTTTCCTAATCCCCCATAAAGCTGTTTTACTATGATAATTGCAAATGCACTTCCGACAACTACCATCCACAAAGGAATTGACGGAGGCATATTCAATCCGATAAGCATCCCCGTTACAACTGCCGATAAATCACGAACGGTATTTTTCTTTTTCATAAAATATTCATATGCATATTCAAACAATACACAAGCAGCCACTGCTGTTAACATAATCATCGCCGCACGAAGTCCGAAAAAGTATACACCCATAAAAGTTGTCGGAATCATTGCAATAATTACGTCAAGCATAATATCAGCGGTTTTTTCTTTCTGATGAATATGCGGTGATGATGAAACAATAAATTTATAATCCATTTTAACTCGTCCTTTCGTTATATTAAATTATTTTTTTCTTCGATTCTCAATAATTTTCTGCTTTGCTACTCTTATACTGTGCAGCGGGCTTTGCATTCCCGGACACAGATATGAACATATTCCGCATTCAATGCAATCCAGAATATTATATTTTTCAGCCATTTCAAAATCATTATTTCTTGCATACTTATTAAGATACAACGGCATTAAATTCATCGGACAGCATTCCACGCATTTTCCGCATCTCAGACAAGGAGAATCATCTTCAAATGTATCACCCGAATCACCGAGTGCTATAATTCCGGAGGTAGTTTTAATAACAGGAACCTCCGCAGTAAACTGTGCAATTCCCATCATCGGTCCACCCATAATAAGCTTTTTGGGCTCTTTTGAAAGTCCTCCGCAAACATCAATTAAATCAGAAAAGAGCATACCTGTACGAACCTGTACATTTTTCGGTTCTTTTATGCAGTCCCCGGACATGGTAACAATCCTCTCAATTAAAGGCATTCCTGTTCTGAAAGCTTTTGATATTTGTACAATTGTATCTATATTCATAACAACTGCACCAACATCTGCAGGAAGTCCGCCTGATGGAACCTGTTTTCCGGTAACAGCATAAATAAGCTGTTTTTCAGCTCCCTGAGGATACTTTGTTTTTAGTTCAATAATATTTATATTCGAAATACCTGCCGTCTTGTTTTTAAGCACCTCAATTGCATCGGCTTTATTTAATTCTATTCCTATATATCCCTCATTTAATCCCAATGCATTCATAGCTATTTGTAACCCGTCGATAATTTCTTCAGGAATCTCAAGCATTCTTCTATGATCCGATGTAAGATACGGTTCACACTCTGCACCGTTTACAATAACATGAGTTATCTTCTTGTCCGGAGCAGGCGACAATTTTACATGAGTCGGGAATCCTGCACCGCCCATTCCTACAATTCCTGCTTCTCTTATAACATTAACAATCTCTTTTGCTGTCATTTTATCAGGATCTTTCGGACATACTTTTTCCGAAATCTCATATAGTCCGTCATTTTCAATCACTACAGACATCACTTTAGTTCCTGACGGATGAAGCCGTGGTTCAATTGCTTTAACAGTGCCCGAAACAGAACTGTGTAACGGTGCACAAATAAAAGCCTCCTTATTATCAGCCAGCAAATCTCCTACTTTCACAAGCTCACCTATTTTTACTTTTACCTCAAGCGGTGCACCTATATGCTGCTGAAGCGGATAAACATGAATATTACTTCCGCCTACAACCTTTATCGGAACTGATGATGTTAATTCCTTGTGGTCATCGATGTGCATTCCGCCCTTAAATGTTTGTGCCATTTTTATCATCCTTTCGTTAAAAAAAATAATAATAACTGTATATTGTATTAAAATAACTTCTAAATCATTCCATTATACAATATATAATATCATATTACTGCCTTTAAATCAAGTAATATACAAAAAAGCGTTTTGTTATTTTTTTAACAAAACGCTTTATTTTTGACTCTTGTTTCAATTGCTTCAAAATCAAATTTTCTTTTTATCAAACCCGGAGCCACAATCTGTAATCTTTTTTCTGTTTTTATTCCGAATCTGCTGCTTACTGCATTTTTAAGTATAGTATAATTCTTAAAAATTGACTTCATACATTAAACCTCAATCATACATATATTGAATAACTACAGATATTATACATCAAAACACTATATTTTGTCAATATTTTTATCATAATTATAGCTGATAAAAAAAATTTTAAATAAAAATGAACCAAAAGGTTATATGCGACCATATTAGTTTTGAAAGGGCAAAAAACCCGATAATTTTATAAACAGAAAGGTAAGTGAATTAAATGAAAAACACAAACAAAAAAATTATTTCGGTAACTTCTGCAGCAGCACTGCTTTTATCTCTTGTTACCATGGCAAACGGTGAGGAAGGAGGTAAAATATATATAAACAATACTGTACTTGAAAGTGCTGAATTAAAGCAAAATAATGACACAACTTTAGTTCCTCTTCGTGCAATCTGCGAAAACTTAGGCTTTACAGTTAACTGGATTGAGGAATCAAGAACAATTGAATTAGTTAAGCTTCCAATATACATAACCTGTTCACCTGATTATGACGGCTATACTTTTTCTAAAATGGCACCTCAAAAGCTTGGAACTTCACCATTACTGATAGATGATACAACATACGTTCCTGAAAACTTTATAAACGAAATATTACAAGGAACTCTTGTTAAAGAAAATGGCGATTATTATATCACATATGGAGAACAGACCAATACTATTACAGGTACTGTATGTGATTTAGTTATTGAAAATGATAAAATTGTTAAGATTGTTATCGGTGAACCAGACAACATTGATACACATATCGAATTAAACTTAACAGATGAAATTTCAAAAATTGCTGAAGAATTAAACATAGTTATCGGTACAGAAATTGTAGCTGAAACAACAGGTACTCAGACAATGAGCATACCTCCTCAGATGACTCCTGTTTCTCTTTCACTTTCAGAAAAAGCAGTATTGCCGACAATCTCAGGTACAGTTGCCGACATAATTTATGAAGATGAAAAGCTTGTAAAGCTTGTTCTCGGAGAAAAAGAAAACCCTGAAACTCAGACAATTTTAAATCTCACAGAAGAAATTGCCGCAACGGTTAAGGAGCTTGGCATTGAAGTCGGTACAGAAATTACAGCACAAACTCAGGATCTTGCAACATTAAGTATTCCTCCTCAGATGATTCCTGTAAGTATTGAAATAGCTGAAAAAACATCTGATTCTGTTTCAACAGAGCCGATTGAGGGTACAATTTGTGACTTGGTTTATGAAGATGAAAAATTAACTCAGATTATAATCGGAGATGAAAATGCTCCGATGACTCAGACAGTTTTAAATCTTTCTGAGGAATTAGCTGCAAAAGCTATTGAGTTAAAGGCTGAAAAAGGAAAGACAATTAAAGCCACAGCATCAGCGATGAAGACAAGAAGTCTTCCTCCTCAGCAGGCATTATTATCTATAGAAGATATTAAATAATAAATATTTTAAAATTTATTTTCTGCTTACCAATGATAAATTTTATTAGGATAATAATGTAAAAAAACAGAAATCCCGTTCTTTAAACCGGATTTCTGTTTTTTATTTATGATTATTTTTTAATCTCTCTCAGTAAAATATGTTATAATTACGCTTTCTGTATCTGCATCCCATTCAACATTACCGTCAAAATACTCAACAACAAAACGAATTGGCAACATTGTGCGTCCATTAATTATCACAGGCATAGAATCAAGAGTATAATAATTACCCTCTGAATCCCATGCAGTATTACTGTCAATCTTTAAAAACAGTGTCCTGTTATCTTTTTTCAGCGACACAACTCTTGCATTGCCGTCCCAGCCTACAGTACCATTCATTGCTTCGAATACAGCTCTGACAGGAATTAATGTGCGTCCATTTCTAATAACAGGTACAGTTCCTTCATTGTCAATTTTTTTCTTATAACCGTTTACTCTCATAGCAGACATACCAATTGTAAGAATAACTTCATTTTCGTCTGCTGCTTGCTTTGTATAATGGGCATATAAATCACGGGGACTGTCTTTTGAAACAACATTATATTTATTTAATTTCGTTCCGCCGTTTTCTTCTGTATACCACCCGTCAAAAACATAACCTTTCTTTTCCACAACGGCATCAAGATTATATTTTTCTCCTGCTACTAATTCATCTACTTTAACCAAATCACCATCTACGAAATAATTTATGATGAAAACTTCATATCCGTGTTCATATGTATCATCAATCTCAATTTCTTCTTCTGTTCTTGTATAGCGTGGATAATATGTCACGTTGTGTGTTTCATTAAATACCATACCTGCAGTTATCAGGCTTCCACCTGTTTGCGCTGTATAATACCCCTCAAAAACATAACCCTCATAATCAGTAGCCTTCGGAAGTGTTTCAAGTATTTCACCCCGGGAAATTTCATGAATTGTCATGCTTGACCCCGGCATATCCGTAATGAATGTAATTTCATATCTTTCCGGAGTCGGTGTCACCTGAGGTGCTGTTCCATAAGTCACAAACGAATAACTATCCTTTGCGCTTATTTCCTGTCCGTCAAACACACCAAAAAAACGATACTGATACATTGTTCCCGGTGTAAGTGTTATTCCCAGTTCAGAATTAATATCATACCATGAATGATATTTTTGCAACGATGCACTTACATTGGTTACATTTTCATAATGCTTTTTTATAAGATTGCCGTTTGCATCATAAAGACAAAGTCCCATTTGAGTTACACTTACACCTTCAAGCTTATTAACCTGATTAACTACAACCGCATTTGTTTCTCCAATATACTGCTTGCTAAGATATTCATTGTCGATAGGGGCGCTAAAAGTTGCTTTGCTGATTGTAATAGTTTCACCATTATTTACAACACCGGGAATTCTTATAATTCCTTTTAATGCCGCATTTACATCTTTTACTCTGGTGTAGGCAACATTCTGATATTTTCCTCCGGTTTCGTGAACAATCATATGCTCTCCCTTGCTATTAAGTCCTGCATAGATAGCAACATGACCTTCAAACCATATAATATCTCCTAATTGTGCCACACTCATATCAGTTCCCAGATTTGTACCGTAATTACGCAATGCCGTTCTGTATGCCCAAAAATTAAAACCATATTTTTCATATATTCTGCAAATAAAACCTGAACAATCCGCTCCGGGGTTTGCACCGTCAATTGTTTCACCGCCCCACACATAAGGAACCTTTCCTATGTATTGCATGGCACAGTCAACAAGCTGCTGACCTGTAGCAGAACCTGCAGCTTCTACAGCAACAGTAAAAATTGTTGACAATACAAATATAAAAGTCAACATCAAAGATAAAATTTTTTTCTTCATAAAAATCTCCGTTCTGCCGTAAAAGTATAAAAAACACTTATATACAGCTATATTAATATTTTCCAGATTATTATATCATCAGATATTTAATTTGTCAATCAGGTTTTCACAATCAATACAAAGAGATTTCACAAACAAATCATAATTTATCACGAAAAGACGCTGTCCCGATATTTGGAACAGCGTCTTATCCATGATATGTATTGTTCGGAAAGTTTCAATTCCCTACTCTTTTATTATATCACTTTGGCATTTAAAATTCAATATTTTCTGAAAAATAACGTTTGGTAATATATTGAAATCACACACCCTTAAACATAACAGTTCTAAAATCACCAAGATATTCATCTTCACTGTAGGAAAGCATCTCAAATTTGCCGTCTTTATATATTACACGGGTGACAGATGCATTGGATGCCCATGGAATATCTTTAATTTCATCCTTTGATATGCCTCTGGCTGCTGCATTTAAAACTCTTATAGGCGTTGCGTGAGTTCCTATACAAACAGTTTTTCCCGGGTTTTCTTCGGCTATTTTTATAATTTCATCAAGTACCCTCTGCTGAAGCTCCAATACACTTTCACCGTTTGTACAACGTGCATTTCCAATATCATTTTTCCAGATACTGTAATCTTTTTCAAATTCATTTTTTAAAACATCAGCATATTCATTTTCCCAGTCGCCGGCAAATATTTCTCTTAAACCTTGCATCGGAATAACCTTTAAAGCTCTTTTGTTTGCAATCGGCTCAACGGTATGAAATGCTCTTTGCAGATCACTTGAATAAACAGCATCTATTTTTTCATCTTTCAGATATTCTGCCACCGCATCAGCCTGTTTATATCCCAATTCCGTAATATCCAAATCGGTATGTCCGAGAAATTTTCTTTGAAGATTTCCTATGCTTTGCCCATGTCTTATAATAATAAATTTTGTCTCATTCATAACTATATCCTCATTGTTTGTTATTTATACAGTTTTATTATTGTCATCAGTTCTTTTCCATATTTTTGAAGTTTTAAATTACCCACACCTGAAATTGCAAGAAATTCCTCGTCGGTAACAGGCAATTTGTCTGCCATTTCTCTTAAAGACATATCCGAAAAGATGACATACGGCGGTACACACATTTTACTTGCAAGGTGCGTCCTCCATTTTTTGAGTTGATTAAATAAATTTATATCAATATCTTCATCCGATAAATTCTTTTTTCTGCTCTTTTTCTCAGGCAAAATTTTTTCCTGCTCTTTAATTTTAATTGTAATGTTAAGGTTATTATTAAAAGCCTCTTCACCAAGCTTAGTCAGATTAATTACATTATACACCTCAGGAAGCTGAACCAAATATTTCATTTCAATTAATGAATCAATATATATCATTACATTTTTTTCAGAAATAACCGAAAGCGATGCAAAGCTTTTAAATTCATCTGCTCCCATTCCAATAATTTTTTCATCGTTGCCGTTACCCCTTAATATTTTACATATCATCTTTTTTCCAAAAGCTCTGCCTATTTTTTCAAGCTCAGATACGCATAAAAAAATTTTTGATGCATATGCAGTAATATCCACACTCGTAAATATACTTCTGCAGTTTGAGCAGTTATCACATTTCACTTTTGTTTTATCTTCAAAATAATCAAGAAGTCTTTGTCTCAGACAATCGGTGGTATTGGCATAGCTTATCATTTTTTTTAATCTTGCTATATCACAGTTTTTAATAAAATCATTTTCTGCCTTTGAAAGCTCCGAATCGAGTTTTGTCTTTTCAATAAGAAAAGAATTAATTCGTATATCCTGCGGCGAATAAAGCATTATGCATTTCGACGGGCTTCCGTCACGCCCTGCTCTGCCTGCTTCCTGATAATACGCTTCAATGCTTTTCGGCATATTATAATGAACAACCACAGAAACATTAGACTTATCTATTCCCATACCAAAGGCATTTGTTGCAACCATTATCATTTTCAAATCGTTCTGAAAATCCTCCTGATTCCGGCGTCTTTCTTCATCCTCAAGTCCTGCATGGTATCTTGTAGCAGAAAAACCCTTATCACAAAGTTTTTCACAAACTTCTTCAACCAGGTTTTTAGTTGCACAATAAACAATTATTGCCTTATCTTCATTATCTTTAACAATATTATATAAGTTTGCAAATTTTTCTTTTGAAGCAATAACCTCAAAATATAAATTTTCCCTGTTAAATCCCGTTGTCATCTCAAAAGGATTTTCCAATTCAAGAATGTCGATTATATCTTTCTTCACCTCTTTTGTTGCAGTAGCAGTAAATGCACATACAACAGGTCTTTTTTCAAAACAATCGATAAAATCCTTTATTTTTCTGTATTCAGGTCTGAAATTATGTCCCCATTGAGAAATACAGTGAGCTTCGTCAACAATTATCATCGAAATATCAACCGTTCTGACAAAATCCAAAAAGCTTTCTGTTGACAATCTCTCAGGTGCAACATAGATGATTTTATATGTACCAAGCTTCGCACGCCTTAATGCCTCAATATATTGACCGTATGTAAGCGAGCTGTTAAGATATGCAGCCCTGACTCCCGAATGAACAAGTGCTCTTACCTGATCTATCATAAGAGATATTAACGGAGATATTACAATTGTAATTCCCCTCATCATAAGCGCAGGTATCTGAAAACATATAGATTTTCCCGATCCTGTAGGCATAATCCCAAGAGCATCTCTCCCCGAAAGAATTGAATCGATAATTTCTCCCTGTCCGTTTCTGAATTCTGAATGTCCAAAATATTTTTTTAAAATTTCTTCTTTACTTTCAGTATACATTTTTATATTACATCTGTTGACGTGGTAACACTTTATATCCACCAATATCAATCAGATAATCTCCGGATTTTAAAATTTCAGCAAGCTTATATGAATCACAAACAGGTTCTTTTGTTAAAATTGAACACAATCCTTCATGTCCGAAATGGTGATAATCAGTTCCTGTCATAATTATAAAATCGTGCTCCTTTGCATATTGAGCAGCAAATCCAATCCTTGAATTATGTCCCGGATGCATATTAAAAGCCTCCACACCGTCAATACTTTCAGGATTTGCCAAAACTATATTGTCTCTGAAAGGATGTGCCTGGATTATTATATTTCTGTTATTTTTGTATTTTTTATAAAAGTTATCAATACCATCTCCAAGCAATGAGTTTATTTCATATAAATCTTCTGGACAAATACCATATATAAGATAATCATTATTATTTTCCGAAAAACGTATTTCAGAACCCAAAATAACATTTAAACCGACCTTTTCCCCCAGTTCGGCAGTTTTGTAATAATCATCAAGATATTTGTTTATCTTTTCTTCCGCATCCTCATTTTCCGTATACAAAAAATGATTTGTAATTGCAACAGAGTCATAACCTTTATTCTTATATACTTCAACCATATATTCAGGTGTAATCTGACTGCATCCGCTTGCAGGGGTTGTATGTGCGTGCAACTCACTCTTAAATTTAAATTCTTCAAACATATTTATAACCATTCCTTTCCGTGTCTCAGACACTAAACAAAGCTGAAAAAATCAATCAGATTATGCATATAGCCGAACGTCATATATGTTTATACTCAAATCCGTCCAAATGGACAATACCGACAATTTTATTCAGACCTTTCCTTCGTTTTTTTCCTGAAAGTACAACAAGAAACCGTAATCAAAAATAACGGTTTCCTGTTAGTAATTATTCAACAAAACCAAATGAAGTTATTGGTAATATTCTGATTTGTGCCTTACCCAATATTGCATCAAACGGTACCTGACCCAAATCCGATGATCTGCTGTCCTTACTGTGAGGACGGTTATCACCCATGACAAACACATGATCCTCTTCAACTGTTATCGGATACTCAACCGAACGGTCTGTAATTGTTGTAATTCCGTCATAATATTCTTCTTCAAGAACCTCACCATCAACAAATACCTTACCGTCAACAATATTAACAGTCTGTCCCGGAAGAGCAATTATTCTTTTAACGTAATAACGTCTTTTTAAATTATCCGGCAAGCTGAAATAATTAACCGTTTTTTGTAGCCAATTATATTCCTTACCTGACAATGAGAGCATTTCATAATATTCTTCCCTGTTTTTATATGAAGAATCAAGTATTATTATATCCTGTTGTTCAGGCTGATATCCAAGCTTTGTTATAATCAGTCTGTCATTATTTATGAGGGTTGAATACATCGAATCTCCGTCAACCTTTACAATATCAAAAATAAAGCCTTTAATAAAGAATGCAATCAAAAGAGCAATTACTATTGTATAAATCCATTCAAACACTTCTTTTTTGAGTGAAAATGCATCCTTTTCGTCCTCTTCTGTTACACTTTCTTCAGTGACCTTTTCTTCTTCAATGCTTCCCTCTGCCGCACCCTTAATTACTTCATTTTCTGTATTTTCCTGATTTGCTTCATTCATATTTTCAGGCACATCATTCATTTTTTCATATCTCCTTTAAATACATTATTTACTATTATACTATATACTTATTAACAGTTTATTATCAACAAGTAAACTTTCACAGAATATAACATAATAAGCAAAAAGGGACATGAACTGTCCCCTTTAAACTCATATGTCACAGGAAAATTAAATCTTTTCCTTAACCTTGGCAGCCTTACCAACTCTGTCACGGAGATAGAACAATCTTGCTCTTCTAACCTTACCCAATCTTGAAATTTCAATCTTTTCAATGTTAGGTGAATTTACAGGCCATGTCTTTTCAACACCAACACCGTATGACAAACGTCTAACAGTGAAAGTCTTGGCAATTCCGCCGCCCTGAACCTTTATAATGGTTCCTTCGAACATCTGTGTTCTTGTACGATTTCCTTCAACTATCTTCTGGTAAACCTTTACGTTATTACCAACCTTAAGTTCAGGTAAATCTGTTCTGATTTGGTCTTTTGTCAAAGCACTAATGATTTCATTTGCATTCATCATTAAGCCCTCCTCTCATATCTTAAACGTTCGTGCCGACCAAGGCAGAGGACCGTTTGTAATTTAACTGTTATAGCATATCACATTATTTATATAAAATCAAGTCTTTTTATTAATATTTTTGTGTTTTTTATTGAAATGTGACAAAATAACACTAAAATATATTGACATCTTACTTTAATAATGTTAATATAATACTGTAAAAGGTAGAGGCGCATTTTCCAATAGTAGTTTCAGACAGGCAACGGCAGCTGTATTCTGTTACAAAAGGGGACGATGCCGAAGTTGTAAACCGTGCCGTCGGTTTGCTGCTGGTTGTAATGTTAACAGCATTGCGACTGTCATCATTACAAATGATGGAGGGCTACTGCAAATTTTCATTTACATATGTAAAATTAGCAATAGCTTTTCGGGCTATTGTTTTTTGTATACAAAAAACATATATTAATTATAACACGAAAGGATGTTAAACATGAAAGAAAATTACAAGGTTGGTATTATTGGTGCAACAGGAATGGTTGGTCAGAGATTTATAACACTTCTTCACGACCATCCATGGTACACAATTGAGGTTTTGGCTGCTTCTCCAAGAAGTGCAGGCAAAAAATATACAGAAGCAGTGGGTGCAAAATGGGCTATGGATGAAGATATTCCAGCAAGCGTTGCAGACATGGTTGTTATGGATGCAACTGCAGATGTTGAAAAGATTGCATCTATGGTTGATTTTGTGTTCTGTGCTGTTGATATGAAGAAAGACGAAATCAAAGCACTTGAAGAAGCATATGCAAGGGCTGAATGTCCTGTAGTTTCAAACAACTCAGCTCACAGACACACCCCGGACGTCCCAATGATTATTCCGGAAATCAACCCCGAGCATTCAAAAATCATTGAAGCACAGAAAAAGCGTTTAGGAACAAAGAGAGGATTTATCTCTGTAAAGTCAAACTGTTCACTTCAGAGCTATGTACCTGCACTCCACCCATTAATGAAGTATGGTATCACCAAGTGTCTTGCAACAACATATCAGGCAATCTCCGGTGCAGGTAAGACCTTTGAAACATGGCCTGAGATGGTAGATAACCTTATTCCTTACATCGGCGGAGAGGAAGAAAAGAGTGAAGTTGAACCGTTAAAAATCTGGGGTAAGGTTGACGGCGACAAAATTGTTGATGCAACAAGTCCTGCAATCACAACACAGTGCTTAAGAGTTCCTGTTTCAAACGGTCACATGGCTGCTGTATTTGTAAGCTTTGAAAACAAGCCGTCAGAAGAAGAAATCTTAAAGGCATGGAAGGATTTCTCAGGCGTTCCTCAGGAGCTTAATTTACCTCACGCTCCAAAGCAGTTCTTAAACTATTTTGAAGACCCGACAAGACCCCAGACAAAGCTTGACAGAAATCTTGAGGGCGGAATGGCTGTATCAATCGGAAGATTACGTGCTGATTCACAGTACGACTATAAGTTTGTATGTCTTTCACATAACACATTAAGAGGTGCTGCAGGCGGAGCTGTTCTTATGGCAGAATTATTAACAGCACAGGGTTATATGGACTAATATAATTAATTTGAAAGGAAAATTAAATATGAAAACATTGCCATTTACCGGTTCGGGCGTTGCAATTGTAACACCCTTTACTGACAATCACGAAATAGATTACGATTCATTAAGTGAACTTATTGAAATGCACATTGCACATAAAACTGATGCTATAGTTATATGTGGAACTACAGGTGAAGCGTCTGCAATGCCTGATGATGAACACCTTGCAGCTATTGCATATACAGTTAAGCAGGTTAATCACAGAATCCCTGTAATTGCAGGAACAGGAAGTAACGATACGGCTCACGCAATAAATCTTTCAAAAAGAGCAGCACAGTTAGGCGCAGACGGGCTCCTTTCGGTTACTCCGTACTACAACAAAGCAAACAAAAGCGGTGTAATTGCCCACTTTAGGGCAATTGCTGAGGCTGTAAACATCCCTATAATTTTATATAACGTCCCCTCAAGAACAGGTATGACATTCTCAATTGATGTTTTAAAAGAGCTTTCAAAGATTGATAACATTGTAGGACTTAAAGAAGCAAGTGGAAATATCAGCTATCTTGCACAGGTTGCCGCTGAAGTACCCGAATTACATATCTATTCAGGTAATGACGACATGATTGTCCCTGTTATGTCCTTAGGCGGCGTCGGCGTTATATCGGTTGTTGCAAATATTTTCCCTGATGAAACTCACGATATTTGTGAAATGTATTCAAACGGCGACGTTGAGGGTTCAAGAAAGCTTCAGCTCGAAATGCTTGATTTGATAAATAAATTATTTATCGAGGTTAATCCTGTACCTGTTAAATCAGCCATGAAAGCATTAGGCTACAGGGTGGGAGATTTAAGACTTCCGTTAGGACCTATGGATGATAAGAATTTACAAGTTCTTATGGAGGCATTGGAAGCATTCGGTGCAAAAAAACTTATCTGATTGAAAGGGTGCATTTCAAATGATAAAAATAATTTTAAACGGCTGCAACGGCAAAATGGGGAGAGTAATTACAAATCTTGTTGAAAATGACAAAGACTGTAAAATTGTTGCCGGATTTGATATAAATGACAGTCTTGAGAATGACTATCCCGTATTTACAAATATTTTTACCTGCACTGAAAAAGCAGATGTAATAATAGATTTTTCACACCCAAGTGCTGTTGATAATTTATTAAAGTATGCTGAAAATACAAAAACACCGATAGTCGTTTCAACCACAGGGCTCAGCGATGAACAAAAAACCAATTTAAAAAAACTTTCAGAAAAAATCCCTGTATTCTTTTCTGCTAATATGAGCTTAGGTATCAATCTTTTGATTAACCTTGCAAAAAAGGCTGCAGTATTACTTGAAAATGATTATGATATTGAAATAATCGAAAAACATCACAATCAAAAAATTGATGCTCCTTCAGGCACTGCACTGGCAATTGCAGATGAAATTTCAGATGTCCTGTCATATAATGCAGAATATGTTTATGACAGACATTCAAAGAGAACACAGCGTTCAAAAACCGAAATCGGACTTCACGCAGTAAGAGGCGGAACAATAGTTGGAGAACACGAAATAATTTTTGCAGGTCACAACGAAGTAATTACACTTTCTCACTCTGCACAAAGCAAAGAAGTTTTTGCAGTAGGTGCAGTAAGGGCAGCAAAATTTATAGCTTCAAAAGAGCCGGGTTATTATTCAATGAAAGAGCTGGTAGATTCAATAAACTAAAAAATTACGGTGAAGAGAATCTCTCTTCACCGTAATTTTATCTCAATCTTATAATTTTTATATTACAGTAATCAATTCCGCAAGTCAGCTTATTGCCGTCAAGTCTGCATTCCTTGTCATTATCCAATAAATCTATTGCTGTTGTATATTCTTTGTCCAATGTTAATTCCACCTTATCGGCATTCTTGTCAAATGATGTCACCAACAGCAAGATTTCATTATCCTTTTCGTAATATGTTATATATGCATTTGTATTTGCTGTTATGCTGTTCTGCTCCCAATACGGATGCCATTTTGCTGATGTTAACTTGAAATCATCATATATTTTCCAGATGTGTGCTGAAAAATCAAGATCCTCATAAACTCTCGGTCTCGGATAAACATTGTGATGTAATGTTATTCCGGCAATCAAACGCATTGTAAATCCTTCATTTGTATATGAGATAAAGTTACACGGAATACCCATATTCAAGCCCATAAATTCAGTTCTGAAAGAATCCATTTTTAATGCACTTATGTCTTTCATGAGCATACCCTGAATATTTTCACCGTCAAAATAGCTGTCCGCAAAAGCCAGGGTAGGCATCAGACACATAGAGCTTTGATGTGTATCAATAACACCACCTCGCTCATGCACTGCCATGTACAGTTTTTTAACGTGTTCACGAACTGCAAATATAGGATATCTGAATTTTAATTCACCGTTTTTATCACGATAGCCGCAACCATGATCTTCATTTGCACATTCCCATGGAACATATGTACCGTCTGTATAAATTCCGTCAACACCAAAGTCATCCATAACGTGCTTTACACGCTCTATCATAACATCACTGTAACCGCCTGCATAGCAAACAGTATAATCTCTTTGCATAGGCTCTCTCTGCCAGCCGCCCACAAAATTACCGTTAAGATTTTTATTCAGATAATTATCACATTTTTCATTAAAATCAGGATAAAGCGATGACACTTCATATCCGAAATAAACCATCACCTTAATTCCAAGTCTGTGACAGTCTTTTACAAATGTCTTGAATTTTTCTTCATTTTCAGGCATACCGTAATTCTGAATTACAGTCCAGTCCTCATGAAGAATTATCCAGTTAATTCCCTTTGATGCAATCTTTTCAAGAAGAGTTTCTCCCGTACCCTCGACCTTTTCAAATATAGGGAACTTTGGAACATCATATAAATGAAATGCTCTCCAATTATCAAGATTTTTATAATTAAAAGGCTTAACGGGAGTTGCCTGAAAACCTAAAGTATATGTTAATGGGTTTATATTGTTCCCCCATTCATCTGCTCTGTCTTTCCAGTCATCCGGTGTATGGTCAAGAATTGAAATATGTATATTTGTAAATTCTTCTCCTCTTGTAACTGACGTACACTTTTGGGGATTGTCCAGTTCAAACCCCTTATCGCTTTCACAGCAAATTCCTAATCCGCCATACTCCCAGCCTGTCCACATATAGGGCTTGAATTTGAAATCAGATGTTCCCTTTGGTGTTTCATAGCTGTTTAACACCTTACCTGACAAGCAGACACCACTGTCACAGTTAGGCCAGAAATGCATTAATGTTGAGTATTCATTTTTTACGGGAATATCAATATATAATTTTGTAAGTCTCGGCTTATTGTCTTCATGGAAGCTCCAGAAAGGTATAAGCCTGAAATTGACTCTGATAAATCCATCAAATTCAACCACAATATCAGCATTTACAATCAGGTTTTCACATGATTGGGAAAGTGAATATACTGCCTTTTCTTCATTCTTTTCAATCAGAATAACATTTTGTTTTTCCCATACTCCCTCTTTATCACCAAACATCGCTGTCAATTTAATCGGAGCATATAAAATCTCCTGCGAATCAACTTTAACAGATGTCGGAAATATTGATTTATCAAATATGTATTTTCTTCCTACTACCTCACATTCAAAGCTTTCCTTTGTGTTTGAAGAAATAACATCTTCCCATTCTTTAAATTTTAGCATATTTTTCTCCTTTTTCATCGTGAATTACTTTTATTGATTATATAACTTATCAATGCACAGCTTAACAATTTTTCAAAAACATCCGGTTATATCCTCTTAGTTTCACCTGATTTTATACAATATAACTGACCGTCAATGTCAAACCACACATCTATCAATGTCGGATTATAAACAATTGTACCATCTGCACTGTAAACAAGCGAATTGTATGCCTGTACATAATCATATATTTCAATATTGGTTGCATACCAAATATCTTCTTTACCTGATATTTTCTCACATATACTTTCAAGTAGCTCCCAATTTTGATTTCTCTCAAATTCAAAGCTGTGTCCCCACAAGAAAAATATCTTTGGACTTCGACTTGAAATATAAAGCTTTGACAAATCAAGTTGAATAAATTCATCTATATATTCCATAAGTTTGGGATTTTTATGATGAGCTGTCACATACCAGTTATGCCAATCTTCAGGGAGTTCAAATTTACCGGTTTCATTTGTCGTAGTACAACGAGTATATGCAACGTCAAGTTCTTCAAGATAATTTCTAACCCTTTCATAGGTTTTAGGTTTTAAAAAACGATTGACACTTTTGTCCGGAAATGCCATTCCCCTTACTATTATACCAAATTCTCTTTCCAGGGTAAGTCTTGAATTTAAAGTATCCTGAATTCCTTCAATGGGACGTGCTGCTTCCAATCCCCTGTGGTTATATCCGTGATTTGCTATCTCATGACCTTTTGCAATAATGTTTTCCCTTATAAAATCTTTCGTTAAACCCCATTCATTTTCAACATTTGAGCCAACCAGATTAAATGTACACTTAATGTTATATTTATTTATAGTCTCCAAAAATCTGATGTCATCTTTAAATCCGTCATCATAGCTTAAAGTTACTGTTTTTGATTTTCCTCCCGGAAATCTTAAAAAATTATATTTCATATAAGAAACCCCTTTCTATCCAAATATTTGTAGATACCTTTTACTGTGAATTACTTTTTATTAATTTCAAAACCTCCCAAAGTGCTGATACGCCAATAACATCAAGTCCCTTTGGAATATTTATATTTCTTGTCGACATTTTAGGAACAACAGCAGTTTTAAATCCAAGCTTATAAACCTCCGAGAGTCTTTTTTCAATCTGTGAAACACTTCTTAACTCACCGCCCAGACCGACTTCACCCATAAATACCATATCTGTCGGAAGCATAACATCAAGAAGTCCCGATATTACCGCTGCACAAATTCCTAAATCTATAGCAGTTTCATCAATCTTCAAGCCACCTGCAACATTTATATAAACATCCTGATTTGAAAGATTCATTCTGCACCTTTTTTCTAAAACCGCTATCATAAGTATTACTCGGTTAAAATCAATTCCGTCAGAAGTTCTTCTCGGATTTCCGAACCCTGTAGGAGTTACAAGTGCCTGAACCTCCGCCAGCACACCGCGTGACCCCTCCATAGTACACACAACCGCACTTCCCGATGTATTTTCGCATCTGCCCTCCAAAAGCATTTTTGACGGATTTTCAACCTCTTCAAGTCCCTTATCTGTCATTTGGAAAACACCGATTTCATTAGTAGAACCAAATCTGTTTTTAACAGCTCTTAGTATTCTGAATGACATCTGTCTGTCACCCTCAAAATATAAAACACAGTCTACCATATGCTCAAGCACTCTCGGTCCTGCCAAAGCACCGTCCTTTGTCACATGACCGACAATAAACATTGATATATTATCCTGCTTTGCAATTCTCATAAATGCATTTGTAGCTTCTCTTACCTGTGGAACAGAGCCAGCCGCTGATGTAATAGAATCAATATGCATTGTCTGAATGGAATCTATTATAACAACATCAGGCTTGAGATCATTAATTGAATCAACAATCCTCTCAACATCATTTTCAGATAAAAGATATAACTCAGCACTTGTTACTCCAAGTCTTTCAGCTCTTAGTTTTATCTGCTTTTCAGATTCCTCTCCTGAAATATATAGTATCTTTTTTGTCTTTCCTATATTTTCACAAATCTGTAAAAGCAATGTTGACTTACCTATACCCGGATCGCCGCCTACAAGTATCAGCGAGCCTTTTACAAGACCCCCTCCCAACACTCTGTCAAGCTCATTTATACCTGTATTCTGTCTTTCTTCAAAATCATAATTAATTTCATTTATTTTTCTTACAGCTCTTACAGCACTACTCTTCTTTATCACACAGCCGGCTTGTAATTTTGCTTCTTCAACCACGGTTTCCAAAAGAGTACTCCAACTGTTGCAGCCGGGACATTTACCCATCCACTTCTGTGTCTGGTACCCACATTCACTGCATATATACATAGCCTTTGTTTTCATATATTACCTCAAAATAATGCTATTATATCATACATTTCCCTATGTAATCTTTTTATTATTCCTGTAATAGTGTCTTATCCATTTCAGCTTTTAATGTATCCTTATCATTGCACATTGGAACAATTGCTGAAATATTATTTGTTGTATCAAGCATAATAAGTGCGGGTGTATTTCCGTCAATAAATGAAAAGTTTTCTTTATCCTCAGGATTTTCATCAACATTTCTTATATCAAAATTAATTTTACCTGAATATTCCTTTTTAAGCTCTTCAATCATTTTAGCTGTTTCTTCAAACTTAGCGTCGGAATCTGATACAAAATACATAAAAGTCGGTGTGTAAACCTTTTCTTCTTCCTTTTGCTCCGATTTATCTTCTGTCTTTACTTCTTTTTCCTCAGCCTCTTTATTTCCCTCATCGTTTTGTTCTGTTTCCTGTTTTGATGCACTTTCACTGTTCTTTTCAGAAACATCGTTTTCAACCTCTGTACTACCGGAGTTAACTTCCTGAACATATTCAGACTCTGTCACGCTATTGTCGTTAAATACATTGAATATAATTATTCCTGCAACTACAATTACTAATGCACCAATTAATGCAATTATTGTTTTTTTCATACTTTTTCCTCCATTTTTAACTGTTTAACTTGCTTTTTAATAATTCAAGGGATCTTCCGGCAATAAGCTTATACCGCTCAACCTTATTCCCCCTTACTCTTTCATGCCATGAGTCAATGATGCCGAAATTTGCATTCATCGGCTGTAGTTTATCTATACTTCCATTTGAAATATACAACGGCAACGCTCCTATACAGGTCATCGATGACGGTTCAAGCATTTCTTCACCCTTCAACATTTTTGCCATATTATATCCTGCCATAAGTCCTGATGAAGCAGATTCAACATAGCCCTCAACACCTGTAATCTGTCCCGCAAAAAATATCTTCTGATATTCTTTCATTCTGTAATACCGGTCAAGGACTTTGGGTGCCTGAATATATGTGTTTCTGTGCATAACTCCGTATCTTACAAATTCCGCATTCTCCAATCCCGGAATCATTGAAAATACCCTCTTTTGCTCAGGCCATTTCAGATTTGTCTGAAAACCTACCATATTGTAAAGTGTTGCTTCCCTGTTATCCTGTCTTAACTGAACAACAGCATGAGCATCATCCTTACCCGTTTTGGGATTTTTCAGACCAACAGGCTTTAGAGGTCCATATAATAATGTTTCTACTCCTCTTTTTGCCATAACCTCAACAGGCATACAACCCTCAAACACATTCTGTTTTTCAAACTTTTTAAGTTCAACAGTTTCAGCATTTATCAGTTCTTCGTAAAAGCTTTTGTATTCCTCTTCATTCATCGGACAGTTAATGTAATCAGCAGTTCCCCTGTCATAACGTGCGGCATAAAACACCTTTTCAAAATCTATACTGTCCTTTAAAATAACAGGTGCTGCCGCATCATAGAA
Source organism: Clostridia bacterium (assembly GCA_045657705.1). Lineage (GTDB taxonomy): Bacteria > Bacillota > Clostridia > UBA1381 > UBA1381 > RGIG1988. Next base: position 6,538 of record JAZOTP010000045.1, on the reverse strand, counting down.
ATACATATTTTCATTTCCCGTAAGCTTCATTACCGCATCAGACAATCCGGGAGATGTGAGAGGCCCTGTAGCAATTATTGTGTATTCATCTGTATTTATATCTGTTATCTCTTCATATATAACAGAAATCAGAGGCTCGCTTTTTATTTTATCTGTTATAAACTGTGAAAAAATATCCCTGTCAACAGCCAACGCACCTCCTGCAGGTACTTTTGAAACATCTGCCGCCTGCATCATAAGGGAATTAAACAACCTCATTTCCTCTTTTAAAAGTCCACAAGCATTTTCAATCCTCTCAGCCTTTAAGGAATTTGAACATACAAGCTCGGCAAAATACTCCTTACTATGTGCCGGTGTATATTTTTTCGGTTTCATTTCGTATAAGTCAACCTCAATACCTGCCTTTGCAAGCTGCCATGCCGCTTCACAGCCGGCAAGACCTGCACCGATAACCTTAACCTTCATTTTCATTCCTGCTTTTCTTTTTTTCTTCATATCCACAGCCTTGCTTAGAACACATAAACTTTGGATTTTTTCCTCTTGTTTCTACCATAAGCGAACCGCATTCGGGACATTTTTTATCCTTTACAGGTCTATACCATAAGATAAAATCACATTTAGGTGCGTGCTCACAGCTATAGTAAATCTTACCCTTACGAGATTTTCTGACAAGAATCTCTCCATCACATTTAGGACACGAAACTCCTGTTCCCTCCCTGATAGTCATAGTATTTTTACATTCAGGATAGCCCGGACAAGCAAGAAATTTACCAAATTTTGAAAGCTTGTAAACCATCTTCCGTCCGCACTTGTCACAAACCACATCCGACTCCTCGTCTTTAATTGTTATCTTCTCAATATCCTTTTGTGCTTTTTCAAGATTTTCGGCAAAATCAGGATAGAATTTTTCAAGAATATCAACCCAATTAATATTACCCTCTTCTACCATATCAAGTTCGTCTTCCATACCGGCAGTAAACTCAATATCCACTATATCCTTAAAATGATTTTTCATTATATCTGTTGTAACAAATCCAAGCTCTGTAGGAACAAGCTGCTTTTTATTTCTTATTATATAACCTCTTGCAATAATCGTCGAAATAGTGGGGGCATAGGTACTGGGTCGACCTATTCCGTTCTCTTCAAGTTCATGAACTAATGAAGCTTCTGTAAATCTTGCGGGCGGTTGAGTAAAATGCTGCTTACCCTCAATATTTTGAAGATTCAAAACATCTCCCTGGGCAAGTTTAGGCAATGTTTTATCCTTTTCCTTTGCTTCATCACTACCCTCTGTATATACAGCCATAAAGCCTTTAAACTTCATACTCGAGCCGTTTGCTCTGAATTTATGACCATTCGCATCAATAGTTGCACTTACATTGCTGTATACTGCAGCTGCCATCTGCGAAGCCACAAATCTCTCCCATACAAGCTTATACAGCTTATACTGATCATTTGTAAGCTTTGCTTTTACCATGTCAGGTGTAATTGTAACATCGGTAGGTCTTATTGCTTCATGTGCATCCTGAGCATTCTTTTTTGTTTTATACTGTCTTGGCGAAAGATATTCTTTATCATAAGCCGATGAGATATATGCTATAGCTTCTGCCTGTGCTTCTTTGGATATTCTTAAAGAATCTGTTCTCATATAGGTTATAAGACCTATTGTACCGTGTTTTCCGCCAATATTTACACCTTCATATAACCCTTGAGCCACTTGCATCGTTTTGGCTGTCGGAAAATTAATTTTTCTTGAAGCATCCTGCTGAAGTGTACTTGTTGTAAAGGGCGGAGGCGGATTTTTTGAAGTCTCACCGTTTTTAATTTTTAGCACCTTAAATTCAGCATTTTTAATTTCACTGATAATTTTCTTTGAACTTTCTCCGTCTTTTAACTCAACTTCTTTTTTATCATCCTTGCCGTAGTATTTCGCAACAAATGACTTTTTGTTTGCACTGTCTTTAACCTCAGCTTCAACAGTCCAGAATTCTCTCGGAACAAAGTTCATTATTTCTTCTTCACGGTCACAAATCATTCTTGCTGCAACCGACTGAACTCTTCCGGCACTTAAACCTTTTTTAATTTTTTCCCAGAGAATAGGGCTTATTTTATAGCCTACAATTCTGTCAAGAACTCTTCTTGCCTGCTGTGCATCTACCAATGACATATCAATGCTTCTCGGCTCTTTTATTGCGGCTTTTACCGCAGTTTTGGTTATTTCATTAAAAGTAACACGACACTTTGAATTAATATCAATATTTAACGCATTTGCAAGATGCCAGCTTATAGCCTCTCCCTCACGGTCAGGGTCCGTTGCAAGATATACTGCATCTGCTGATTTAGCTTCTTTTTTAAGCTGTGTAAGTAAATCGCCTTTACCCCTGATTGTTATATATTTAGGTTTAAAATTATCATCTACATCAACGCCGAGCTGACTTTTGGGCAGGTCTATTATATGTCCTACCGACGCCATAACCTTATAGTCCTTGCCGACATATTTTTTAATAGTTTCAGCCTTTGACGGAGACTCAACTATCAATAATTTTTTCTTTGCCATTTAGTACCTCCTGTTTATAATACCCTTTAGAAGTTTGTTTCCCTGTTGTTAAGCTCACAGTAATTCCCTGCAAGCATTCTTATCACTCCACCGATTTCCAGAAGCGGCAGCATAGAATTTACCGTTGATGCATCAAATCCGCTGAGCCTTATTAATTCATCAACACTTACCCTTTCATTTTTAATCAATATATCAACAAGCTTCTTTTCATCGTTGCTGAGATTTGAAAAACGTTCATCGTCTATGCTTACCGGTTTTATATCTTGTTTTGGCTTTTCTTTTTTATTTTTATTCACCATTTCAGCTTTTTTCTGCTTGCTTTCATATTCATTTACAGCCTCTTCAATTGTTTTCTCTCTTTTGGGTATACGTCTTGGATATTTTACAATTACACCCTGTGAATTTCTATCACTTTTTAACTGCTTTAACTGCATTGAAAACTCATCTATAATATCTCCCGGATGAGTTACCGCACTGACTCCTGCCTTTATCAGATTATTTGTTCCCACACAATTTTTTTCAAACAAGCTTCCTGGAACTGCAAACAGCTTTCTGCCAGTTTCATATGCAAAACGTGCAGTTATCAACGCACCGCTTTTATACGGAGCCTCTGTTACAAGTACAGCATCGGATAATCCTGCTATAATTCTGTTTCTTTCAGGAAAATTACTTCCTTTAACAGGCGATGTGGGAGGATATTCTGATACAACCGCACCATTTTCTATAATGGCTTTCATTACATCAACATTTTCGGGTGGATATATAATATCTATACCGCAACCCAGAACTGCAATTGTTTTGCCTCCGGCTCGCATAGCCGCAATTGCCGCAAATGTATCAATACCTCTCGCCATTCCCGACACAACAGTCATACCACTCGAAGCAAGCTCATAACACATCCTCTTTGTTACTTCCTCACCATATTTACTGTATTCTCTTGTTCCGACAACACCAACGGTTACCATGCTTTTATTAAGCGGCAGACTCCCTCTTACATATAATACATAAGGCGGAAACGGAATGGATTTCAAGCGTTCCGGATACCTTTCATCATCAATAGACACTGCATATGCTCCGATTACTTCCAGCTTTCTTAAAATATCATCTGCCCTTGAAGTATCTTTATTCATCAATAATTCAATATCTGACTTTTTCAAATCTTTGACTTCTTTATATTCTTCCTCACCTGCATTAAATATTTCTTCAATATCGTCGAAAAATTCATAGAGCATTGCAACTCTTGACGGTCGCAAATGAAGAGTTGTCAGCCATATCCACTTTTGTAATCTGTTTTCCATAATTTTTCCCTTCTGTAATATATCAAAATATACGATTAATATTTGTAATCATAACATAAAAATTTTAATCCATAAAACACCCATATTATTTTATACATTACTATAAAATCATCAAATTGTCAAAGCATTTTTTTACTGTTCACAAAAAATTAACATTTTAAACCATAAAATTAGCCATACATAAGTTATAATTTATACAAATAACACCAGGCCGTTTGTTTAAAATTTATATTGCATAAATGGATTAAATATGATAAAATGATATTTATTAAATTATTTCATAATGAAAGGATTACATATATGAAAGAAAAAATATATACCATACCTGTTAATGAAGCATATGAACAGGACTGTGAGTGTCCGCTTTGTTTTTTGCATAAAAATCTCGAAAATGAAGCTGTTGAATATGCTTTGGGTGCTGCTATGATGGAACCTGATTACAGACTTTTATCAAATGATAAGGGCTACTGTAACAAGCACTATTCAATGCTTTTTAAAAAGCCCAACAAATTAAGCCTTGCACTTGTTATGGATACTCACCTTGAAGAAATGAGAAAAAAGCTTTCCTCTGTTTCTCCCGATATAGATGCTTTAAAAAATGAAAAAAGCGGTTTATTCAAAAAAAGTTCGTCCGAGTCATTGAATAAAATAACTACTTTATTAAAATCCTGTGAACAGAGCTGTGTAATTTGCGAAAAAATAAATCATACTGTAGAACGGTATCTTGAAGTATTTTTCCATCTATGGAAGAACGACGAACAATTCCGCATCAAGGTTGAAAAATCAAAGGGGCTGTGTATTCCTCACTTCAATACTCTTTGCGAAGCTTCATTTAAATATCTTTCCCGCAGTGATGCAAGTCAGTTTATTAAAATAATTTATGACAAGCAGTTAAAAGAGCTTGAAAGAATACAGGATGATATTCACCGTTTTACACTGAAATTCGACTATCGGAACAAGGATATGGAATGGGGCAGTGCTGTTGATGCACCAATAAGAACCATCGAAAAAATCTCAGGACACATAATTGTCGATGAAGCTCAGGACTGATAAACACTGTTCCCGAAAAAAAGAGCCTGCAATTGCAAGCTCTTAATTTTTTATTTACGCATTAACCTTAGCAAGCTTTAATGCAAGCTGTGATTTTTTTCTTGCAGCAGCATTCTTATGAATGATACCCTGCTTAACACCCTGGTCAATCTTCTTAACTGCTTCATTGAACAAAGGATTGATGTTTTCCTTATTGTTAGCTTCTGCAGCAGCTTCAAACTTTTTAACAGCTGTCTTTAATGCTGTCTTGTGCATTTGATTGATTAAAGTCTTTTTTGCAATAACCTTAACACGCTTTTTAGCTGATTTAATGTTTGGCACAATCTCCACCTCCAAATAATTTAATACATAATACTCAATTATTTTATCACATAAAAACAAAAATTGCAAGTCTTTTTTGTTATTTTTTTATAATTTTTGAAATTTTTTTTCAAAAATTCAATTCAAGTACCATTTTACCCTCTTAAAGCTATAAAATCACATTCTTTTTGTGAAAGTTTAACATCAACTCCATTTAAGCTTTCTTTAAGCTGTACCGTATTTTTGCATCCGATAATCGGAACAGTCTGAAAATGAGTATTGTTAACCAAAGCCGCAATAACTGCTTCTCCGACGCTTATTCCATTAGTATCGGCCACCGATCTGATATTATCGTAAATTTTCATATTTTCTTCCGAATAATATCTTGTTTTGGCTTTAGGACTTAAATTTTCAATTCCGCCGGCAGTAATTTTGGAGAAAAATCCTTTAGCCTGTGATGCAAATGCAAAAACACTAAGATTATTGTTTTTAAAAAACTCATATTCACAGTCATTCATTAACACCAATGTCGGATCATTATTTTCAACAACTGCTTTTGCAACACTGTATTGTATCTGACTTGATATAATCATCGGCAGTTTATTTGCTCTTGCATATCTGTTTGCTTCGTCAATTCTTGTATGAGTCCAGTTAGACATACCGATATATCTTGTTTTTCCGCTTTTGACAAGGTCTGATAAGGTGTTCATTATCGGCTCAACACTCAACCGTTCATCATCCCTGTGAAGCCAGTAAATATCAACATAATCAACACCGAGATTTTTAAGACTCAAATCCATGTCATGCTTAATCTCAGCATCTGAAAGTCTTGGGATATTCATAGTTTTAACCTTTGGATGTCCGCCCTTTGTTGAAATAAAGATCTTGTCCCTGTTCTTTTTTTCAGAAATCCACTTACCGATAAGCTTTTCGCTTACATTTTCCGCCTCACCTCCGTAAACCGAAGCTGTATCAATAACATTTCCTCCAAGCTCACAATAAGTATCAAGTAACTCCACAGCAATATCAGCAGGCAAATCGGTTCCGTATACATCTGTTCCCAAAGCGATCATGCTAATTTTGTCATCTGTTCCTTTTAGAATATCATATCTCATTAATAGCTCCTTATCTCGCAACAGAATTTATATCAAACTACACGACATCTTTTTTCGCCCGCAGTAAAGCTTTTTATGTTTTCTGCAACCTCATCAACACATCTTTGTCTTGCATCAATTGCACCCCATGCCATATGCGGAGTAAATATTGTATTATCATAGTTTAAAATACGCTGATACGGACTGTCGGCCTGCATCGGTTCGGTTGAATATACATC
>JAZOTP010000044.1:0-5457 GCA_045657705.1 Clostridia bacterium | reverse complement strand
TTACAGCTTCTTCCTCACTTTTCGGAGCTTCGATAATAAGCTCATCGTGAACCTGCAGAATCAGCTGTGCTTTAAGCTTTTCCTGTTTTAACCTCTTATACACCCTTACCATTGCAAGCTTAATTATATCGGCAGCTGTTCCCTGAATAGGTGTATTCAAAGCAACACGCTCACCAAATGCGTGTATATTATGATTGGTTGATTTCAGCTCCGGAATATAACGAATTCTGTTCATCATGGTCTTTACATAACCGTCTTTTTCCGCTTCTTCTTTAATTCTTGTCATGTATTCACGAACCCCGTGATATTTTGAAAGGTACCCCTCTATATATGCCTTTGCCTCTTTAACGGAAATTTTTAAGTCTTGTGACAAGCTGTATTCTCCGATACCGTAAACAATTCCGAAATTAACAGCCTTTGCACTGCTTCTTTGTTCACTTGTTACTTCTTCCAAAGGAATTCCTAAAACCTGTGACGCAGTTACCGCATGAATATCTTCATTATTTTTAAAGGCATTTATCATTGTGTTATCATTTGCAATGTGAGCCAATACCCTTAATTCAATCTGTGAGTAATCGGCATCAACAAGAACATAGTCCTCATTTTTTGCAATAAACATCTTTCTTAACTCTCTTCCCAATTCAGTTCTCACCGGTATGTTTTGCATATTTGGTTCTGTTGAGCTTATTCTGCCTGTCACCGTTACTGTCTGCTTGAATTGAGAATGTATCCTCTGAGTGTGCGGATTTATAACAGCTCTAAGTCCGTCACAATAGGTACTTTTAAGCTTTGCAAGCTGTCTGTATTCTATTAAAAGTTCAATTATGGGATGTGCGTCTCTGAGCTTTTCAAGCACAGCAATATCGGTTGAATACCCTGTTTTTGTCTTTTTTCCTGCCTTTAAACCAAGCTTTTCAAAGAGAATCGGTCCAAGCTGTTTTGGTGAATTAACGTTGAATTCCTCGCCTGCATTCTCATAAATTCCCGAAACAAGCTCCTTAATCCTTACATCAAGCATTTCAGAAAAATCATTAAGCTGTTCTTTATCAATTTTAATTCCTACAATCTGCATATTTGCAAGAACACTGACCAAAGGAAGCTCAATATCATAATAGAGCTGTTCCTGATTATTTTTTTTCAGGATTTCAAGTGTTTTTTCGGTAAGAGGCTTTATTGCAAGGGCTTTTTTACAAATATTTTCATAATCTGTATCATCATCAAACAGTGACATTTGTTTCTGCGAATTAGCCATTCCAATATCAATTCCGAGAAATTCGAGTATAAGTGCTTCAATTTTATATTCAGATTTTGCAGGATTAATAAGATATGCCGCAATCTCAACGTCATATGCAATATTTTTAAATTCAATAATATTATTCAGCTTTACAATACATTCCTTTAGTCCTGTGCCAAACAGCTTTATTTTTTCATTTTCAAATAATTCTTTCAATATTTCTGCAACTGAGTTTTTATCAAGACTGTACATATCAACACATACAGCATTTTTGCCGTCAGCCAGTCCGACAGCAGTAAGCTCATCACCGCTAAACTCGCACACAAAGGAAATTTCATCATTTACAGAGCTTATAAACTCTTTTAATTCCTTTTCATTATTTATAAGTTTTGAAGTAGTTCCCTCATAAATATCCTCAGCCTTTTTTATAACAGTTTCCGACGGTGCAAGATTAAGTCTTTTTATAATACTGTTAAGATTTAACCTGTTAAGAATATCATAAACCTCATCTGTAGCACAGTCTGATACTTTTCCACCGAATGCACATTCTTCAAGCTTAAATTCAATAGGCACATCACGGATGATGGTTGCAAGTGTCTTACTCATAAATGCAGATTCTTTTCCGTCCTTTAATTTATTCAGCATCGCACCCTTTAATCCGATTTCATCAATATGCTCATATATATATTCTATTGATTTATGCTTTTCAATTAAAGACATTGCTGTTTTTTCACCGACACCCGGAACTCCCGGAATATTGTCCGACGCATCCCCCATAAGTGCCTTTATATCAATAAATTCAGTTGGGGTGACGTGATAGCGTTCAAAAACAGCTTTATCATCATAATAGGTCGTTTCATTGTTACCACTCTTAGTTACGGTTAATATTACCTTTGTTTTATCTGTCGCAAGCTGTAAATCATCCTTATCTCCCGTTGCGATATAGCACTCAATACCGCTGTCATCACATATCTTTGAAACAGTACCTATTATATCATCAGCCTCATACCCCTCAAGCTCAAAGCTTTTTATATTCATCGCCTTTAATATTTCCTTTGAAATAGGCATCTGAACTCTCAGACTGTCAGGCATTGGCTTTCTCTGAGCCTTATAACCGTCAAACATTTTATGTCGGAATGTAGGTGCTTTTAAATCATATGCAGTACAGATATAATCCGGATTTACTTCATCTATCAGTTTAAATAGAGTATTTAAAAATCCGTAAATTGCATTTGTAGGTGTTCCGTCCTTTGCAGAAAGATAGCGAACACCGTAAAAAGCACGGTTTATTATACTGTTTGAATCTATTATAAGTAATTTTTTCATTACACCTTACTCCTATAAAAAATTTTAAAGAAATTCACAGATGATAAAGATATTATAATCATCTGCGAATCTATGTATTTAACTTTTATCAATTCATGCCTGAAAACATTCCGACAATACCTAAACCTATTGTCAAAATCATAGCAACGGCAATTACCATACAAATTATTCTTACCTGTTTTTTTGTAAAACGCATTATACTATCTCCTTACTCTTCTTTTTTATTTCCCGTAATTCCTTAAAAAAATCTGACAGAAGCTTTGAACATTCCTCCTGCATATATCCGCCCAAAGCTTCAACCTTATGATTAAAAGTCACTTCGTCAAACAAATTACACAAACTGCCTGCACAGCCTGCTTTTTTATCATACGCTCCGAAATAAACATTATTAATTCTCGACTGAATTACAGCTCCCGCACACATGGGGCAAGGCTCTAAGGTTACATACATATCACAATCAGGCAACCGCCAGCCACCAAGCTTTTTACACGCTTTGTCTATTGCAATTATTTCAGCATGACACAAACTGTTTTTCTTTGTTTCACGCTTATTATACCCTCTTGAAATTATTTCACCGTTTCGTACTATTACGGCACCAATCGGTGCTTCACCAATTTTTGAGGCTTTTTTTGCCTGTCTTATAGCCTCTTTCATAAATTCAGCATTATAATCCATGAATACTCCTCATCAGTTAACGGCTTTATGTTCTTCAAAGGTTTCTGTAAACACATGACTGCCGTCATTTTTCGTATCATCTGTTCGGTAATATAAATAGTTGCTCTCATCAGGATTCAGAGCCGCTTTAATGGATTCCAGACCCGGATTTGAAATAGGTCCTATCGGAAGTCCTTTATATTTATATGTGTTATATGGTGAGTCTGTTTCCAAATCCTTATATAAGACTCTTTCAACATCATATCTGCCGTCAGAAAGTGCATATATAACAGTTGCATCAATCTGTAGCCGCATATCAGCTTTCAGTCTGTTTTCAATTACACCTGCAATTTTCACACGCTCACTATCAATCTTTGCTTCACGTTCAATCATTGATGCTTTTGTAATAACAGTAAATAAATCATTATACGATGCTCTCAGGCTGTCATATTGCTTTTCAAATTCTTCGAGCATTCTTTCTATAATATCATGTGGTTTTGCATCCGCATAAAATTCATATGTTGACGGAAATAAAAATCCTTCTAATTTATAGAGACACTTATCGTGAGGTGTTATTTTTTTTAAAAAACCAAAATCATAATCATCATCTAACGCCTTTCTGATTTCAGCCTCAGTTCCAAACCCTGCCTCACTTAATTTTTTAATAATTTTTTCACAGGAATATCCTTCCGGAATGGTCACTGTTACAGTTTTTCTCTGTTCACCTTTTGTTGCAATTTTTTTTATCACATCATTGTAATCATCTTCTGGCGTGAATTCAAAAGTTCCATACTTAAGCTGTCCCTTATATTCTGAGATATTTACCTTTATAAGAAACATTATTTTACTTGAAATTATATTATTATCTTTTAAAATCTCCGCAATATCAGTAGTTGAAGTTCCCTGCTCTATTGTAACTCTACGGTTTTCACTAAGACCGTTAGAAAAACAAAGTGCAAATATTATCCATAATATAAATACAATTATAATAATTGCAGCAATAATTTTTGCTGTATTTTTTGATTTGTTTTTTTCAGTCAAATTAACCTCTCCTTTTACCAAACAAAATCAAATTCCAAATCGCCTATACGAACTGTTTCTCCCTCTTTAATGCCTGCTTCAACAAGTGCATCTATCACACCACGATTTTTTAATGCTCTTTGGAAATACTGCAGGCTCTCTCCATCAGAGAAATTAACACTTCCTCCAACAGCTTCAATCCAACTTCCCGAAACAACATAAACGTCTTCATCCATTGTAATTTCAAAGCCTCTTTGAGTTGTGTCAATTTCAAAGCCCTCATCAATTTCCATTTCAGGCTCAAACACTTGAATAGGAGGTAGCTTTGAAATTTCTGAATAAGCAAATTTCATCAAATCCCAGACACCCTGACCGGTTGCCGCTGAAATCTCATACAATGGATATCCGAGCTTTTCAATTTCTTTCTTAAAATCATCATAAGCTTTTGGGTCTTGTATGATATCAGTTTTATTTGCTGCAACTATCTGAGGGCGTTTTTCAAGGTCAAGACTGTATTTTGAAAGTTCCTGATTTATTGTATGAAAATCCTCAACAGGATTTCTTCCCTCAATTGATGAAACATCAACAACGTGAATTAACAGTCGTGTTCTTTCTATATGTCTTAAGAAATCATGTCCAAGTCCGACTCCTTCGCTTGCTCCCTCAATAATTCCCGGAATATCTGCAAGCACAAAGTTCATATGCTCTGCTATTTCAACCACTCCGAGATTTGGTTCTAATGTTGTAAAATGATAATTTGCAATTTTAGGGTCTGCTTTTGTTGTTCTCGAAAGTAAGGTTGATTTTCCGACATTAGGAAATCCTACCAGACCAACATCGGCAAGCAGTTTTAATTCAAGTATTATTTCTCTCTCATTTCCCTGCTGTCCGTTTTTAGCAAAATTTGGGGTTTGTCTGGTTGCCGTTGCAAAATGTGCATTACCCCAACCGCCGTTACCTCCTTTTGCCAATATAACATCCTTATCAAGCTCGGATAAATCAGCAAGAATTCTGTTAGATTCTGCATCCCTCACGATAGTACCCTGTGGAACCAATATAATTATATCCTCACCGTTTTTCCCGTTACAGCGTTTTCCGGCTCCGTCCGTACCATTCTGCGCAAGATATTTTCTTTTATACTTAAAATCCATCAGGGTTGATAGTCCAGGGTCAACTCTGAACACAACATTTCCGCCTTTACCGCCGTCACCGCCGTCAGGTCC
>JAZOTP010000043.1:0-8992 GCA_045657705.1 Clostridia bacterium | reverse complement strand
TATTTTTTCAACAAATTATCTCTGTACAAACAAGTTTAAGTGTGTTATAATGAAATGTGTCGACTTTTTATGTTACAAATACATGACACATCTGTTATACAAAAGCAACATACAGGAAAAATATGTAATAATATACAAATGATGAAAAATTGAGAAGGAAAAGAAAATATAAGGAGGGTAAAAAATGCTTGAATATGTTAATGATTTCGTGTATTTCATGGACAATACACGTCACAAATCTAACAACACAATTCAATCATACAAGCGTGATGTTTCGCAGTATATCCATTATCTGAATCTTAACGGAATTACCGATATATCAAAAACAACAAAGACAACTGTACTTACATATCTGATGAATCTGCAAAGCCAGGGAAAGGCTTCTTCTACAGTTTCAAGAACACTTGCATCACTAAGATCTTTCTACTTATTTATAACACAAAACGGAACTCAGATGAAAGATCCGACAAAAAATCTTGAAGCACCTCATGTTGAAAAGAAATTGCCTCAGATATTAACTCCGCAGGAAATCGACCATCTTTTGGAACAGCCGTCGGACACTGAGCCTAAAGGTATAAGAGATAAGGCAATGCTTGAGCTGTTATATGCAACGGGCATAAGAGTATCTGAGCTTATTTCCCTGAAAATTCAGGATGTAAATCTGTCAATCGGATTTGTTATTTGCAGAAATGATAAAAAAGAACGTATCATTCCCATCGGAAACATCGCTAAAACAGCTTTAAAGAATTACATAGAAAACGCAAGAAATTCAATGCTTGAAAATACCGATGATGAGATTTTATTTGTAAACTGTAACGGTCAGAATCTTTCACGTCAGGGATTCTGGAAAATTATCAAGCAATACGGAAAACAGGCAAATATACAGGCGGATATTACTCCCCACGTTTTAAGACATTCGTTTGCCGCACATCTGTTAGAAAACGGTGCAGATTTAAAATCTATTCAGGAAATGCTCGGACACTCTGACATTTCATCAACACAGATTTATTCACATCTCATGAAAAGTAAAATAAACGATGTATATAAAAAAACACATCCGAGAGCATAAAACATAACCGTCGGCTGATTTACATTCAGCCGACGGTTTTTTACAAAAGCATATTTATTTTCTTTTTCAACAGTAAATGAAAAAATATATTTTATTTTTAAAAAAAGTATTGACAAATCATTAAAACTATGGTAATATATCACTGTTAAACAAGCAGAGCTAATCCGCTCTCACCGTACGACGAAGGTTTTGCGGTAAATATTTACCCGTTATGTCGGGTTTGTATTATTGCGGATAGTTTTGTATCCGTTTTTTTTGTTGTACAAATATTTTATTATGTTGGAGGGGATTTATATAGCTAACAAGGAATTGCAAATCAACGAAGAAATTCGTGATGCACAGGTCAGAGTTATCAGTGACAGCGGAGACCAGCTTGGTATCATGTCCGGCAAAGAAGCATTTAATTTGGCTCTTGATAAGGGATTGGATCTTGTAAAGATTTCACCCAATGCAGAACCGCCTGTATGCAAAATAATGGACTATGGTAAGTATAAGTTTGAGCTTGCAAAGCGCGAAAAAGAAAACCGTAAGAATCAGAAAACCGTTAACACAAAAGAAATTCAGTTATCACCGTCAATCGACACTAACGATTTTAACACAAAATCAAATCACGCAATTAAGTTTTTGAAAAACGGAGATAAGGTAAAGGTTGCGGTAAGATTCAGAGGAAGAGAAATAAGTCATTCAGAGATTGGCGAAGCTTTGTTGCTTAGATTTGCCGAAAATGTAAAAGAATTTGGCAACATGGATAAAGCACCTAAGCTTGAGGGTAGAAACATGGTAATGTTTTTATCACCTTTAGCTTAATAAATAAGTTTTTGGAAGGAGTGTTACAAATGCCTAAAATAAAGACACACAGAGGAGCAGCTAAGAGATTTAATCTTACAAAAAAGGGTAAGGTTAAGATGAACAGATCATTCAGAAGACACATTCTTAATAAGAAGACTACAAAGAGAAAAAGACATTTAAGAAAGCAGGCATATTGTTCAGCAGCTAATGCAGCTGTAATCAAGAGGCTGATTCCTTATAAATAATTCGAAAGAGAGGTAAATGACCAATGGCAAGAGTTAAAGGCGCTTTAAATACAAGAAAAAAGCATAAAAAGGTTTTGAAGCTCGCTAAAGGCTTCAGAGGCGGCGAAAGCAGAATATACAGAACAGCAAATCAGGCAGTTATGCGTTCAATGCAGAATGCATATATCGGAAGAAAACGCAGAAAACGTGATTTCAGAAGATTATGGATTGCAAGAATCAGTGCAGCTGCAAAGATGAATGGTATGAACTATTCAACATTCATGGATGGATTGAAGAAGGCTAACATCGAAATGAACAGAAAGATGCTTTCAGAAATCGCTATCGCTGATCCTGCAGCATTTGCAAAATTAGTTGAAACAGCTAAGGCTGCAAGATAATTTATCGTTTATTTTACTGTGAATTGTGAGAGTATAGAACAAAGTATTTTACATAATTATATGTAGCTTTGTTTTATGCTCTTATTTTAATTCTAATTAAAAAGGAGTTGTTTATTATGTCAACAGCAAAATACCCCACCCCACATATTAATGCCGTACCCGACGATTTTGCAAAAACGGTTTTAATGCCGGGTGATCCGCTACGTTCAGAGTTCATAGCAAAAAACTTTTTAACAGATGCAAAGCTTGTAAATAATGTTCGTGGAATACAGGGCTACACCGGTGAATACTGCGGCAAAAAGGTATCTGTTATGGCAAGCGGCATGGGAATGCCGTCAATGGGAATATACAGCTATGAACTGTTTAATTTCTTTGATGTTGATAATATCATAAGAGTAGGTTCTGCAGGAGCAATACAGGAAAATATCAAAGTTCGTGACATTATTCTCGGTTTAGGTACTTCCACTAATTCAGCTTATTTTAATCAATTTGAACTGCCGGGTAATTTTTCTGCAACTGCAAACTATAAAATGCTTGAAACAGCAAATAAGATTGCTCATGATATGAAATTAAACACTCATATCGGCACACTTTTATCAAGCGACTGTTTTTATGATGAAGATCCTGAAATTTATAAAAAATGGAAAAATGTAGGTGTTCTGGCAATTGAAATGGAGGCTGCCGCATTGTATATAAACGCTGCAAAAGCAGGTAAAAATGCACTTGCAATCTGCACCGTTTCAGACCATATTATAACGCACGAATTAACCACTTCACAAGAACGTCAGAATTCATTTACACAAATGATTGAATTAGCATTAAAAACTGCTATAGCACTGTAAATTTCTTAATAAACACCGTAAAACATAAAAATTTATAAATTTCCCAATGGCTTTACAAATCATTCATAAAATTTCTTTACAAACAAGCAATTTTATGATATAATAGTGTGCGACACAAAATAAGATAATAATTATCGAAAGGAACGACAAAAAATGAGCAATTTAATATCTCCTGTTACATTATCAGGATTTATGGAGCTTTCTCCTCAGGATCAGGTTATTTTTGAAAAAATAAAAAGAACACTTGAAGATACATACAGACTTTTCGGTTTCTTCCCTATTGATACACCAATATTGGAAAAGAGCGATATACTGCTTGCAAAGGCAGGCGGAGAAACAGAAAAACAGCTTTACCGTTTTACTAAGGGTGATACAGATATTACAATGCGTTTTGACCTTACAGTACCTTTGGCAAAATACGTTGCAAAAAACTATAATGAACTTGTTTTTCCTTTTAAAAGATACCAAATAGGAAAAGTATACCGTGGTGAAAGAGCGCAAAGAGGTCGTTTTCGTGAATTTTATCAGGCTGATATTGATATTATCGGTGACGGTCAGTTAAGTATTTTAAACGATGCAGAAATTCCAAGTATTATATATACAGCCTTTACCCGTTTAGGGCTTGATGACTTTACTATAAGAATAAACAACCGTAAAATTCTGAACGGCATTTTTGAGATTTTCTCTGTATCTGAAAAAGCAGACGATATTTTACACACAGTTGATAAGCTTGATAAAATCGGTGTTGAAAATGTAACAAAAGAGCTTTTGGATTTTGAAATATCATCAGATGTTATAGCAAAGCTTCTTGATTTAATATGCAATAATCAGAATAGCTCCGAAGCTTTGGAAAAGCTGAATCAATACATCGGTCAGAACGAAACCTTTGACATAGGTTATTCAGAGCTTAAGGATGTTGTTCACTACATTGAAAAATTCGGAATTCCAAAGAACAATTACCGTATTGATTTAACAATCGCAAGAGGTCTTGACTATTACACAGGTACTGTATACGAAACAACCTTTAACAAGCACCCCGAAATAGGAAGTATATGCAGCGGCGGAAGATATGATAATCTTGCTGAATTCTACACAAAAAACAAACTGCCCGGTGTTGGTATATCAATTGGTTTAACAAGACTTTTCTATATTCTTTGCGAAAAAGAATATCTTAACAAACAACTCTGTTATCCTACAGATGTCTTAATTATTCCTATGACCGATGATTTATCAAAAGCTGTTGAAATATCTTCATATTTAAGAGATAATAATATCGGAACTCAGATTTATATGGAAAAGAAAAAATTCAAGCACATGATTTCATATGCCGACAAGCTTTCAATTCCGTATGTAATTTTCCTCGGCGAAGATGAAATAAACAGCGGAATACTAACAGTTAAGGATATGACATCAGGAGATCAGCAGAAGCTCACAGCAGATGAAGCTGTAAATTATATACTTTCCGACAATTCAGAAAACAAGAATGATAAATGTATTATCATTGACTGATTGAATTATAAAAAAACGAGTGCATCTCGGTAAGAGAATGCACTCGTTTTTCATTATTTATTAATCTTCATCTCTGATATCTTCATCATCAAATTCAAGCACGATTTCCTCATGACAGTTAGGGCATACTATTCCCTTTTCTTCATCCAATGCATCAAAATCAATTAATACATCTTCACCGCACTTAGGACATTCAACCTCAAAGAATTCATCATCATCGAAATCATCGAAGAAATCATCATCGTCATCTTCATCAAAAAGATCATCGTCATCATCTTCATCATAAAGAATATCTTCAACATCTGCTAAATCTTCATCAATTTCATCAACCTTTTCTTCAAGCTCATCGTGAGCATCAACAAGGTCGTCAAGAACTGCTGCAATATCATCAACCACATCAATAAGCTTTAATAAAAGCTTTGCCTCAGGGGTGTTGTCTTTAATATCAAGTCCCTCTGCAAGACCTTTGATATAAGCAACTTTTGTAGCTAAATTTTCCATAATTAACTCTCCTTTTCAGTTAGTTTTAAGGCAATTACAAAATATAATGTAATTGCCCATTTTGCTTTATTAAAGATTAAACTCTTTCCATGTATTCGCCTGTTCTTGTATCAACACGGATAATATCGCTTCCGTCAACAAAAAGAGGCACCTGAATTACTGCACCTGTTTCCAATGTAGCAGGCTTTGTAGCTCCTGTTGCAGTATTTCCTGCAAATCCCGGCTCAGTTTCAGCAATAGCGAGTTCAACGAATGTAGGCGGTTCAATACCGAATACATTACCCTTGTATGAGAGAATCATACAAACCATGTTTTCCTTAACAAACTTTAATGAATCTCCAACCTGGTCTTTACCTATAGGAATCATATCGAATGTTTCAGGATCCATGAAGTAATATAAATCACCGTCATTGTATGAATATTCCATATTCTTCTTTTCTATTCTTGCCTGTTCAAACTTTTCAGTAGGTCTGAAAGTTTTTTCAACAACAGCACCTGTCATAACATTTTTTAACTTAGTTCTTACGAATGCAGCACCTTTACCCGGCTTAACGTG
Source organism: Clostridia bacterium (assembly GCA_045657705.1). GTDB lineage: Bacteria > Bacillota > Clostridia > UBA1381 > UBA1381 > RGIG1988. The sequence goes on along the minus strand of JAZOTP010000043.1, from coordinate 3,104 downwards.
TAAGAACTCAACAATCTGAAATACGTTTCCTTCCGATTCAAAAGTAACGCCATTTCTGAAATCACTTGCTGTAATCATAAATATTTTCCTCCAATTTTATTTAATTTATGAAAAATCCTTTTGCATAATATTTACAAAAGGTATTGCATACAGATAACCATATTAAAAGTATTAATTACTATACGCAACACTACATAGTATATTGTAATATATTTTTCAGTAAATTACAAGTCTTTTTTTAAATAATTAGTAAATCTTTTTCTGATTTTGTTAAATTTTCCGTTTTTTCTGCTGTAATTTGTACTAAATCCTCAATTCTGACACCTCCAAAACCCTCAATGTAGATACCGGGTTCCACTGTCACAACATTTCCCTTCCTTAAAACCGCATCACTTTTAGGTGATAAGGACGGATTTTCGTGAATTTCAATACCTACACTGTGACCTGTGCCGTGACCAAAATTTTTACCAAAGCCTGCCTCTTCAATAACCCTTCTTGCCGCCATGTCCGCATCCTGACATTTAACCCCCGGTGCAAGGATTTTTAAAGCCTCACTCTGTGCTTTTAATACAATATTATAAATCTCTTTTTGTCTTTCTGAAGCTTCTCCGATTACTACAGTTCTTGTCATATCAGAGCAATATCCGTCAAGCACACAACCAAAATCAAGTGTTAAAAAATCACCCTTTTCAATCAACTTGTCCGATGCCTTTCCATGTGGCATTGCAGAACGTACTCCCGATGCACATATTGTTTCAAAGGAAAGTGCAGACGCACCGTTTTTTCTCATAAAAAACTCAAGCTCAAGTGCAACCTCCGCTTCACTTCTTCCCGGCTTTATACGCTCAAGTATATATGAAAAAGCCGCATCGCCCAGGGCTTCTGCCTGTGCAATTTTAATTATTTCATTTTTATCTTTTGTTTCTCTCGGCTTTTTTATGCTTTTTGAAAATGGCTTTAATTTCTTTTCAAGCTTTTGTAACGCCGAAAACTGTGTGACAGTAATATTATCCTCTTCAAAGCAAAGATATTCTTCTTTCAATTCGCCCATAATCTTACTGTAATCCTTTTGAATATCATATATTTCAAAATACGGTGCTTCTTCGTGAGCCTGAATTGTATATCTTGAGTCTGTGAAAAGGATTTGCCTTTCTTTTGTGATTATAAGCTTTGCGTCCTCTGATGTGAAAGCACTGTAATAGAAAATATTAGGATACGAAGAAATATATACAGCCTCATTATCAGTTATAAATGCTCTTAGCTTATCACATCTGTTCATTACAGAATTCCTCCAACGCATAGATATATCCGTTTGTTCCCAGTCCGCAAATCTGTCCCTTACATACAGGTGCAGTTACCGACTTATGACGAAATTCCTCTCTCTTGTGAACATTCGAAATATGCACTTCAATTACAGGTACATTAATGCTTGAAATAGCATCACGAATTGCATATGAATAATGAGTAAAAGCTCCGGGATTAATTATAATTCCGTCATATACATTCATTGAGGCATGGATTTCATTAATTATTTCTCCCTCAATGTTACTTTGAAAAAAATCAGCTTCGACATTTAATTCTTTTGCTCTTTTTCTGATTTTTTCACATAAGCTTTCAAGAGTTTCAACCCCGTAAACTCCCGGTTCACGAATACCAAGCATATTTAAGTTTGGTCCGTTAATAATAAGTATCTTTTTCATTTTTTTCTCCCTTTCCTGAAATCTTAAGAAAACTATTTACTATCAGTTTATTTTATCTATCTCTTTCATAAGCTCTTCAACAAGCTTATCCTCACTTACTTTTTTAATTATCTCTCCATGCGAAAAAATAAGTCCCTCACCTTTTCCGCCTGCAATTCCTATATCAGCCTCTCTTGCCTCACCCGGTCCGTTTACAACACATCCCATAACAGCAACGGTAATATCCTTATCAATATTTTGCAGTCTTTTTTCCACTTCTGTTGCAATACCAATCAAATCAATCTGAGTTCTTCCGCAGGTCGGACAGGATACAAATTTAATTCCGCCTTTTTTTAAATCCAGAACCTTTAAAATATCCTTTGCAGCATATATCTCTTCAATAGGATCAGCTGTTAATGACACTCTTATTGTATTTCCTATCCCCTGTGATAAAAGCGAACCTATTCCAACAGCAGATTTTATAATACCGCCTCGCAGAGTTCCTGCTTCCGTAACCCCGACATGAGTCGGAATATCACATATTTTGTCAAGCTTTTGGTATGCTTCTATCGTTGTGGGAACATCAGAGGTTTTAATTGATATTACAATATCGGAAAAATTTAATTCATCAAGTATTTCAACATGACGCATTGCACTCTCAACCAAAGCATCTGCCGTCGGTCTTTTATACTTTTCAAGTAATTCCTTTTCCAAAGAACCGCCGTTAACACCAATTCGGATAGGTATGCCCTTATCCTTTGCCATTTCAACCACTTGTCTTGTTTTTTCTTTGCTTCCTATATTCCCCGGATTTATTCTTATCTTATCAATACCGTTCTTCATGCACTCTAATGCAAGACGGTAATCAAAGTGAATATCCGCAACCAAAGGAATATGGATTTGCTCTTTTATTTTTTTTATCGCCTGTGCCGCCTCCATATCGGGTACTGCACTTCTGATAATTTCACAGCCTGCCTGCTCCAGCTTTAAAATCTGCTCCACTGTAGAACATACATCTCTTGTATCGGTGTTTGTCATTGACTGTACAGACACCGGCGCCTCTCCGCCAATCAGCACACCACCGACATTAACCTGTCTTTTTTGTTTCATAAAAACCATCCTTTTAAACAATTACATATATTATACACCAAAGCAGAAGTAATTGCAAGTATAATTAAATATATTAAATTACATAGATCTACATGATAATTTATCACTTGACAATTATTCAATTTTATGTTATCATATAAAAAAATAAAAGTTAAACTGCCACCGGGTAGTTGTGCAAAAGCACTCATTGCATATCGTTAGGTCTTAGAAGATATGCTTTGTGTGCTTTTAATTACGGAGGTCAACTATGCAATTAAATCCCTTTAAAAATCTCAACAAAAATGATTGGATATTATGGATTATATCTCTTATTGT
>JAZOTP010000042.1:0-14394 GCA_045657705.1 Clostridia bacterium | reverse complement strand
TGCAAGTAAATATAAATCCGTAGACAGCAGGCATAAAGGTAAGCCCTGCCGAGGTGTTATTTAGTATATTAATTTATGTTACTAATGGCTCTTTGCGTCGTCTACGGCAAAGAGCCTTCATTTTTTGAAGGTCAAACATTTTTACAGGAGGTGAAATGTTAAATGCCAAGTGAAAAAGTTTTAGAAGCAAAAAAAGCACAGGTTGCTGAAATTACAGAAGCTTTAAAGGGCGCTACTACAGGTGTTCTTGTAGACTACAGAGGTTTAACAGTTGAAGAAGATACAAAGCTCAGAAATAATTTGAGAGAAGCCGGTGTTAAATATTTTGTTGTTAAAAACACATTACTTCGTTTAGCAGCAAATCAGACAGGTCTTGAAGAATTGGATTCAATATTACATGGTCCTACAGCATTAGCAGTATCAGAGGATGCAGTTGCTCCTGCAAAGGTATTAGCTGATTTTGCAAAGGAAAATGAAAAGCTTGAAATCAAATCAGGATTTATGGATGGTAAGGTTTTATCATTAGATGAAATCAAACAGTTAGCAAAGACTCCTTCAAAGGAAGTTCTTATTGCAAAGATTATGGGCAGCTTGAATTCTCCGATTTCAGGTCTTGCAAGATTGCTTAATACAATCGTTGAAGGCGGCGAAGAGATCGCAGATTTAATTGCTAAGAAAGCAGCAGATGAAAAACCTGCTGAGGAAGCTCAAGAAGCTCCTGCTGAAGAAGCAAAGGAAGATGCTCCGGCTGAAGAAGCTCCGGAAGCTGAATAATCTACAAAGGGCAAAAATTGCCTGATAAAATTATTATTTTTAAAATTTAGGAGGTCATTATTATGGCAGACGTACAGAAAATACTTGATGATATCAAAGAATTAAAATTATTGGAAGTTGCTGAGCTTGTTAAGCTTATGGAAGAAGAATTCGGTGTAAGTGCCGCTGCTCCTGTTATGGTTGCAGGTGCTGCTGCTGAAGGTGGTGCTGCAGGTGCTGCTGAACAGTCAGAATTTGAAGTTGTATTAGCAGATGCCGGTGCATCAAAGCTTGGCGTAATTAAGGTTGTAAGAGAACTTACAGGTTTAGGCTTGAAGGAAGCTAAAGAATTAGTTGACGGTGCTCCTAAGTCATTAAAGACAGGCGTTGCTAAGGAAGAAGCTGAATCAATGAAGGCTAAGCTTGAAGAAGCAGGCGCTAAGGTTGAATTGAAGTAATTATCATTTTATAACTGATATTAACTTAATTTCAACTTAGAAACGGAGAATTATTATGATTATCGACCTGTCCTCAATAATCAAGGATTATGATGGAAGTATGGAGGTTCATGTAAAGTCAGATTTAGAAAATACTGATTTTTTAGGCGAGGAATTTGTTTTCCCCGACGGACTTTGTGTGGACGGAAAAATCACAAATAATACTAAGTCACTTCATTTGGAGGCTAATGTTAAGGGTAAAATGATAGTTCATTGTGCCAGATGTCAGACTCCTGTGGAGAAAAGCGTTGATTTTGATATTTCCGAAATTTTAGTAAGAGATGATAATACAGAATCTTTCGTTGATGAAGATGTTATAGTATTTTCAGGATATACGCTTGATATTGATGATATAGTTATTAATAATTTTTTAATGAATATTTCCGCAAAATTTCTATGTAAAGAGGACTGCAAGGGGCTATGCCCTAAATGCGGTCAGGATCTTAATGTCGGTGAATGCAGCTGCAGTGACGACGAAATAGATCCGAGATGGGCAGCGTTAGCTGAAATCATGAAAAATTCCGATACCGAATAGGAGGTGTGATTGAGATGGCAGTACCTAAGGGTAAAGTATCGAGATCAAGAAGAGATAAAAGACGTGCTAACTGGAAATTAACTATTCCTGCAATGGTTGAATGTCCACAGTGTCACGAATATAAAATGCCTCACAGAGTTTGTAAAGCTTGCGGCTATTACAAAGGCAGAGAGGTTATAAAGGTGTCTAACGACTAATTTTAATTAAGACGGCTCTTTTTGAAGCCGTCTTAAATTGTTTTTTGAATTTTTACAACATAAATTAAGATATTAGTGAATGAAGGTATATATGACATGAAGCAGATGCTTTAATTAAAGAAATTAATAACTATAAATATTTTGTTATTATAACAACAAGCAGTAAAATTATTGGAAGAGGCTTCAGAGGGGTATAAAAGTGAAACGTGCTGTTATTGATATAGGAACAAATACAATTCGTGGTGTAATTTATGAAATAAGCGATATAATAAAGAAGTATAAGGATTTAACCTATGAGTCCGAAATTCTGAAATATACACAAAATAACGAATTGACAGCAGAAGGAATTAAAAGGCTTGTTTTTTCGGTTTATAATATTATAGAATTTTTTAAAAAAGAAAATGTAAATGATGTATCGTGTATTGCAACATCTGCAATGAGAGATGTTAAAAACTTTGAATATGTAAATTCAGAAGTAATGAAAAATTGTGGTATTTCAATAAAATTATTGTCGTGTGAAGAAGAAGCCGAATGTGATTTTTATTCTTTAAAATATGCTTTGGGTGATAAATGTAGCGGTGTGGGAATAGATTTGGGCGGAGGAAGCTGTCAGATTGCTGAGTTTGAAAAAGGCGAGCTTGTATATTCCGATTCCTTTCCTGTGGGAGTGAAAAGATTTTTTAATAAATTTGGAGAATATGATGCCGCAAAGAAGAGCGATGTAATAAATTACCTGAAAGAAATAATTAAAAATGTACCAAAAATAAAAGTGAAAAAAATATATGTCATGGGCGGTACGGCAAAGGTTTTAGCTAAGCTTGTTTCAATTGAAAAAGGAGAGAAGGTAATCAATTTCTCACCTGAAGCAATCAAAAATATAGCAAAAAACAGTGAAAAATATTTTCATATAGCAGGAAAGAGAATAAATACACTGCCATATGGAGTTGATATAATAAAAACAATTTGTGATTATTTTCAAGCCGAAGAAATAGTTGTTTTGAAAAACGGCGTGAGAGAAGGGTTTATTCTTTGGGAAATAATGGAATAATAAAAAGAAAGGTATTTATACAATGGATAAATTTAAGAGTGTTGAAATAGGGGACAAGGTGTGGGCAGATAGAATATTAAATGAATACAGTTGTCCGAGCCTTGAGTATAATTTTACAACTCTTTTTATATGGAGCGATATTTATGCAACAAAAATTCGTGAACATGAGGGATGTCTGCTTGTCAGATTCGGGAAAAAAGAAAATAAAATTTTTCTTTTTCCGGCAGGAAATAAAAATATAGATTCAGCTCTTGAATGGATTTTTGAAAACAGTAAGGGGATTCCTGTTCGGTTTGGCGGATTGGTAGAAGAACAGGTACAATTTTTAGAAAAAAAATATCCCGGTAAGTTTGAATTTACAGAGGACAGAAATATGTCCGATTATATATATACAACTCAAAGTCTTATAACTCTTACAGGTAAGAAGCTTTCATCAAAAAGAAATCATATAAACAGATTTCTTGAAAATAACCCTGACTGGAGCTATGAGGCAATAACAGAGGAAAACATTTCACTTGTCGACAAAATGCATGATGAGTGGTGTGAAATGATGGAAAGTGATAAAAAGGCAGGACTGGACGATGAAAGACTTGCTGTAAAAAAAGCATTGAAATATTTTAATGAGTTAGAGCTTTCCGGTGGAATTCTGAAAAGTAAGAATAAAATAGTTGCGTTTTCGATAGGTGACAGATTAAACGATAAAACATTTATAGTGCATATTGAAAAGGCATTTCATGATATACAGGGTGCATATCCCATGATTAATAAGCAATATGTAATTCATAATTGTGAAGCCTATGAGTTTGTAAACCGTGAAGAGGATGCGGGTGATGAGGGTTTGAGAAAGGCCAAATTATCATATAATCCCCATACAATACTTAAAAAATTTAATGCTGTGGAGAAATAAACAGATATGATTGAATTTGCAAATGAAAGTGATGTTATTTCGATAACAGAGTTGTGGAAAGAAGCATTTGGTGACGAATATGAGGATATAAAAAGGTATCTTGATATTTATTTAAAATATGTATTGGTGTACAGAGAAAACGGTAAGGTCATGGGGATGCTTTCTTTACTGCCTGTAGAAAAGAACGGTGATAAGGGCAGATATATTTATGCTGTTGCAACATTCAAGGAATGCAGAGGAAAAGGAATAAGCACAAAGCTTTTAGATTATACAAAACAGTTTATAAAATCAGCAAATGAAAAATTTTGTATTCTTGTTCCTGCGTCGGAATCTCTTTTTGAATTTTATAAAAAAAGAGGATTTAAAACTGTATCATGCATAAAGCGTGCAGAATTCAATATAGGTGATTTAAATAAAAGTGATTTGTCGGTTGAAAAAATAACCGCTGACGAATATGCAGAGCTGAGAAATAAGTATTTATCACAATATAATCTCGTGAAATGGAGTGTATCGGAGCTTGAAAATATATCAATGCTTTACGGAGGCTCGTTTTATAAGATTTGTGAAATTGACGCTGCATATTTTGCTGTAAAGAACAATGATACTTTGTATATAAAAGAGCTGTGCTGTAAAAACATAGATGAAGCAGCTGCTGCGGCAATGCAAAACGACAGATGTAAAAAAGTATTTACGGTAAGTGACGGAAACAGTCCGTTTGCAATGATTTATCCCGGTAAATATGAAAATGTATATTTTAATATAGCATTGGATTAAATTATTGTGAAATGGAATCAATTTCTGATTTATTGTCAACTTTAACAGTAATTTTATTTGGCAGACATACTATGTTTTTTCTCGAATCAGAAATTTTGCCCTGATTAATGCAAAGCTTGTCGGGACAGGTTGCATCCTTCATGTATACAGTGCCGTTTTCCACAACAAGAGTATTAGTGTTATTGATATTGATTTCTTTGTTTTCACTTAGAGAAACTGTTGTATAAAGTAAAGAATCATAATAAATAAATACTGTGTCACCGTTTATCTTGGAAATAAAATTATGAGCGAATAACAGTATACATATAGTTATGATTGAAAGTATAAATATATAATCTCTTTTCTTTAAATTCATATTAAACTCCCGGGCAAATATTTGGTGTTTTTTGGACAATTACGCAAAAAATATCGAGTTAAATCGGATTTTGCGTATGTTAATAATTTCACATAAGAAAATTAATAAAAAGAATTTATTTTGTTCACATGGAATTCACAATAAAGTGTTATTATAATATTGTAAATTTTAAAAGATTTACAAAACAATATACCTTCCCCTAATATTTTACGGAAAAAGTCGTGTACGCACAGCACGGCTTTTTCTATTTCTATTATAATATTATATTTAGAAAATTGCAATCTTTTTTCACAAAAAATAAATGATTTTTTTGGTCAAAAAATAAATACTTATCGGTTTGACTTTTTGTGTATAATATGGTATAATATAGACAGAATAAATATATAAGATACATATTAATATAATCTTATATATAATATGTCATTTTTTATGACAGATTAAGAAGGTGTCAGATGGTGTATAACATAGGAGACAAGATTGTATATCCTATGCATGGAGCCGGTGTTATCGAATCAATTGAAGAACGTGAAATTCTTGGAAAAAAGCAGTCATACTATATAATGAAAATGACTCTTACCGGAGAAATGACCGTTATGATTCCGATGCAGAGCTGCGATGAAATAGGTGTAAGATTTGTAATTGACAAGGAGGAGGGTGCAAAGGTTCTTGAAGCTTTCAGAACAGCACCTGTTGAGGATAATTCAAATTGGAACAAACGTCATCGTGACAATCTGCAGAAGATAAGAAGCGGCGATATTTATCAGGTATTAGGCGTAGTAAAAGAGCTTATGTATCGTGATAAGTCAAAGGGATTGTCAACAAGCGAGAGAAAAATGCTTAACAACGCAAAGCAAATTATGGTAAGTGAGCTTGTACTGTCAAAGGTTGCAGGCAAAAATGATATTGAAAGTATAATGTGCGATACTGTTGACGAATTGTTTGAAGCATAAGGAGAAGAATTGACAGTTGTATAAAGCAGCTGTCAATTTTTTAATATTTGTTTTTATTGCCTGTGTAGATTATATATTAAGCACATAATGGCAGAATGGAGGGTGTTATGTCAAAAATTACAGCTGTAATTGTTGCCGCAGGAGCCGGAACGAGAATGGGCGGGATTATTAATAAGGTTTTTTTGCCTCTTTGCGGTCGTGCGGTAATTGATTATACAATTGAAGCAATTGCCGGATGTGAGGAAATATCAAATATCATACTTGTTACAAGAGAATGTGATATTTTAGAAAGTATGGAGCATATAAAGTGTAACAAAAAGCGAATCAGAATTGTAAAGGGCGGAAAAAGCAGACAAGAATCCGTATATAGAGGATTATTGGAAGCTGAGGATGCGGATTATGTTTTAATACATGATGGAGCAAGAGCGTTAATAACACCTGATATTATAAAAAAGTCAATAGAAGATTTATTAAAATACGGAGCATCGGCAGTAGGAGTTCCCTGTAAGGATACATTAAAAACTGTTGATGAAAATGGATTTGTTATTTCCACTGTTGACAGAGATAAAACTTTTTTAATACAGACACCTCAGAATTTTAAATATGAAGAAATACTGGATTGCCATAAAAAAGCCATAAATGATGGTTTTGAAACAACAGATGATTGTGCCTTATATGAAAAATATATGGGAAAAATAAAAATAACACAGGGAAGATATGATAATTTGAAACTTACAACACCGGATGATATGGCAATAGCGGAAAAAATATTAAAGGAGCGGAGAATATAAAATGAGAGTTGGACATGGATACGACGTGCACAGGCTCGTTGATGACAGAGAGTTATTTTTGTGCGGTGTAAAAATAGATTATGAAAAAGGATTGTTGGGACATTCTGATGCAGACGTGGCATTGCATGCATTATGTGATGCTTTGCTCGGAGCGGTAGCACTGGGTGATATAGGTAAGCATTTTCCCGATTCAGACCCTCAGTATAAGGGTATTTCAAGCATTATTTTATTAAGACATACAATAAATAAGGTAAAAGAAAAGGGATATAAGCTGATAAATGCAGACATAACAATAGTATGTCAGAAACCTAAATTAGCTCCGTTTATTGAAGAGATGAGAAAAAACATAGCAAATGCTGTAGAGGTTGATGTTGACTTCATAAATGTTAAAGCTACTACAACCGAAAAGCTTGGATTTGAGGGCGAAGGTGCAGGAATTTCATCTACAGCTGTTGTTCTTGTTGATAACATATAAAAGTTTTATTTATTAAAGTTAGTAATCTTTTTCTTGCATTAATAAAGCAAGTATGTTATAATATTTTATGTTTAAAAATTGATTATTTGATGGAGGATAACATTTTGAATTATAAAGGAAAAAATGTACCGGAGGTTGTCATAAAAAGACTCCCACGCTATTACAGATATCTGGGAGACTTTCTGAACGACGGTGTTATGAGAATTTCTTCAAAAAAATTAAGTGAAAAAATGAATGTTACTGCATCACAGATAAGGCAGGATTTCAACTATTTCGGTGGTTTTGGTCAGCAAGGGTATGGATACAATGTTGAGTATCTTCATAGTGAGATTGCGGGAATTTTAGGATTGAAAGCAGGGTATAAAGCAATAATTATCGGGGCAGGACATTTGGGAATGGCTTTGGCAAATCATGCAAGCTTTGAAAAAAGAGGATTTGACATATGTGCATTATTTGACAATGATAAAGAAAAGGTGGGTTTGTCTGTAAATAATAAGCCAGTTTTAGATGTTAATGAAATAGAGGAATATATAAAGAAAAATAATATAACGATAGCAATTATAGCGCTTCCAAAACCAAAGGTTAATGCAGTGGTTACAAATTTGGTGGAATGGGGTATTAAAGGTATATGGAATTTCACATCGGCGGAGATTAAGACACAAAAGCCTGTTGCTGTTGAAAATGTTCATATGTCGGACAGCCTTATGACCTTATCCTACAAAATAAAACAGAGCGAGGATTTATAACATCAAACATTAAAGCGGCGTATCAGAGTACTGACAGCCGCTTTTTTTTAACCTTAAGTTATCAAAGATTTTTTAATACTTCCTTTACAAATTCCCAAACTCTCTGGGTAGAGGATATACTGAGTCTTTCCTTTGGTGTGTGAATGTCAAACATATCGGGACCGAAAGAAACGCAGTCAAGCTCTGGAAGCTTACCGCAGAATATTCCGCACTCAAGTCCTGCGTGTATTGCTTCTGTCTTTGGTGGCTTGCCGTATTGATTTTCATAAACCCGGCACATAATATCACGCAGTCTTGATTCTTTTTTGTATTCCCATGCCGGATAATCTCCTCCTGACTTTGATGAACCGTTGTGTGATGCTACAATTGCTGATATTTTGTTGTAAAGCAGTGTTTTTTCCTTTTCCTCTGAGCTTCTTATTGAAATAAGTATATAGATAAAATCTTTTTCTGTTTTTAAAATTCCAAAATTTGAAGATGTTTTAACCAGACCCTCTATATCTGTACTCATTGAATATATCCCGTCGGGAAGAGAGGATAAAAGATGAGCAGTGTTCAGTGTTGATTTTTTATCTGCCGCATAAATCTGCTGATTTTCTACTTCTTTGTACGAAATTGTCATATCAGGGTCTGTGTTTGAATACTTTTCTTTTACTTTGTTTTCAAAATTATTTATTGTACTTATAATTTTATCTTTGTTTTCACTATAAGCAACGGTTAAGGTTGTGTGTGCGGCAATTGCATTCAGCTTATGCCCTCCGTTAATTGAAACGAAACGAACTGAGGATATTTCGGACAATTCTGAAAGAAGAGAACCCATAAGAATATTTGAGTTAGCCCTTTTTTTATCTATTTCAACACCGGAGTGACCGCCGGTAAGTCCTTTTATTGTTATTTCCATCACATTTGAAGTGATTTGAGCGGTGTTTATCGGAATATTACACTCAGCACTTACTCCGCCTGCACAGCTTACAGTAAATATGCCTTCACATTCAGAGTCAATGTTTAAAAGCATTCTTCCGTCAATCTGTGACATATCAAGTCCGATTGCACCGTCCATTCCTGTTTCCTCATCAGAGGTAAATATAACCTCAAGTGCAGGTGATAAAATATCATCTGAGGTAAGAATAGCAAGTGCCATGGAAACCGCAATGCCGTCATCTGCACCAAGTGTTGTACCCTCGGCAGTCAATAAATCTCCCTCTGTTTTTAATATAAGACTGTCCTTTTCAAAATTGAAATTTATGTCAGCATCCTTTTCGCAAACCATGTCAAGATGCCCCTGAATAATGATGGGAGCGTGGTTTTCGTAACCGGCAGATGCCGGTTTTTTTATTATTACATTATTAAATTCATCCTGATGATACCAAAGCCTGGCTTCTTTTGCAATATTTACGCAATAGTCGCTTATTGCCTTTGTATTTCCTGAGCCGTGAGGAATTTTTGCTATTTCATAAAAGTATTTGAATACATTTTGCGGATGGGGTAATTGTGTTGTCATATTATTTATCATACCTTTCATTTTTACAGTGTTTAAGCATTGATACAATAGGTTAGTATTGTTGTACTTAATAGATTAACCTTTACTTGTAAAAATATAACATTTATATAAAATTATATTATTTTATTAATCGGTTGTCAAGAAATATATGGTAAATAATTAAAAGTTTTTAAAAAGAAAAAAAAGAACTGCCCTAAAAGAGCAGTTCAAATTAAGCATTAAATTTATGCATACAGAGGGTGTTTTTTACACAACGCTGCAACTCTTGTTCTGATTTCGTCCTGTGAATTATCAAAATCTGTTATTGTCATCTTGATAAGCTTTGCAACTTCAACCATATCCTCTTCAACGAAGCCTCTTGTAGTTGTTGCAGGAGTACCCAGTCTGATACCGCTTGTGATAAACGGACTTTGCTTGTCAAAAGGTATAGCGTTCTTGTTAACGGTAATTCCTACTTCATCAAGCATATGTTCAGCTTCTTTACCTGTAACATTCATATTTGTAAGGTCAATCAGGATAAGATGGTTGTCTGTTCCGCCCGAAACGAGCTTGAAGCCTTCGTTTAATAAAGCATCAGCAAATGCCTTTGCATTTTTTACAACCTGTTGCTGATATGCCTTAAATTCATCTGTTAAAGCTTCCTTAAAGGAAACTGCCTTTGATGCAATAACGTGCATAAGAGGACCGCCCTGTATTCCGGGGAATATAGCTTTATTAAAGAGCTTTCCTAATTCTTCGTCCTTTGATAAGATAAGACCGCCTCTCGGACCTCTTAAGGTTTTGTGAGTTGTGGTAGTAACAACATCTGCATAAGGAATCGGGTTCGGATGCAAGCCTGCTGCTACAAGACCTGCAATGTGTGCCATGTCAACCATAAAATAAGCTCCGACTTCTTTGGCAATTTTTGAAAATCTTTCAAAATCAATGATTCTTGGGTATGCTGATGCACCTGCCAAAATAAGCTTTGGCTTACATTCTTTTGCCAGTCTTTCAACTTCATCATAATCAATTGTATTTGTATCTTCACTTACACCGTAAGGCACGATATTAAAATATTTACCTGACATATTAACAGGACTTCCGTGACTTAAGTGACCGCCGTGAGCAAGGCTCATTGAAAGAACTGTGTCGCCCGTTGTTAATAATGCAAAAAATACTGCCATATTTGCCTGTGCACCTGAGTGTGGCTGAACATTTGCGTAATTTGCACCAAAAATTTTCTTTGCTCTCTCAATTGCTAAATTTTCTGCAACGTCTACACATTCACAGCCACCGTAATATCTTTTTCCCGGGTAACCCTCTGCATATTTGTTTGTCAGAGGTGTTCCAAGTGCCTCCATAACTGCCTCTGATACGAAGTTTTCAGATGCAATAAGTTCAATTTTGTTCTGCTGTCTTAATAATTCACTGTTAACAGCTTCAAATAATTCAGGATCCTGTGCTTTAACTTTATTGAATTCCAACATTTGTTTCTACCCTTTCTTTATTAATATTAATAATTTTGATATAATATCAAAATTTTCCCATTGTATAAGTATATTATACATAATAATCTGCAAAATCGCAATAGTATTTTGTATTTTTGTAAAAAAATTCAAGTTTTTCTGCATTTTAATAAAAAAATACTGCAAATTTTAAATTTTTGTTGTATGTTTTAAATTTTTATGATACAATGTGTAGTGAATATAAAACAGGAGGAAAAATCAAATGAAGAACAAAAAAATTATTTCGGTGATAATGTCGGCGGTTATGATGTTATCAGCAGCAAGTGCGGTATTCGCAGAAGAACAGGAAAAAATCACAGTCACAGTTAATGACAGATTAATTTATTTTAAGGATCAAGAACCTGTAATTTCAGAAAACAATGATACTCTGATTCCTTTAAGAGGTGTTCTTGAGGCAATGGGAGCAGATGTTGACTGGAATGGCGAGGAAAGAAGCGTATATGTAAAAGCAAATGATAATATTACAAGATTAAAGCTGTTCCTTGATAATCCTATAATAACAAAATATACGCTGGTAAGTATTACAGCAATGGATTCTGAGGAGATAACAGCAACTACTGCACCAACGCTTATGAATGAAAGAACTATGATTCCTTTAAGAATTGTAAGTGAGAATCTCGGAGCGGATGTTCACTGGGATGATGAAACAAGACACATTACAATAAAAACAAAGGAATACAATAAATTTATAGCAAATAACACTTCCAAAACAGAAGAAAGTTCGGAAGAAACCGTTTATAATCCAAAAGAAAACCTCCCGTATCTATACATAGAGGCTGATAAAACGGAAGCAAAAGCAGGAGACAGAATTAAAGTTGATTTAAAGCTTGCAAACAGTTATAAAATCGAAAAGGCATCAATGTTTACGGGTTTGACAGCTACTGTATTTTATGACGCTTCAAAAATGAGTGTTGTATCTCAGACGGCTGTAGTGAACGGTGTTGAAACTAAAAATACATTGGGAGCGGCAAATGATAGCTTTAAAAATGATTCATTGAAATATGTATATATTATAATGCCGACGGATACAGATATTGATAAGACGTTGTCAGATGGCACGGTTGCATCGTTTGTGTTTGAGGTAACTGATGAATCAGCAGCTGAATTTGCATTGTCAAACAGAATTACCGATAGAGGAAATGACACAGCAATTCTTGTTTCTGATGATGATAATAATTCAAGAAATATTCAGGATTATGATGAACTCTATATTGATACAACACCTGTATTTGTTAATGGAAAATGATTATATAGTATAAAAAATTAAGAACAGCTTTGGTTGTTCTTAATTTTTTTTGAAGAATGAAGTATTCAAATATTCTTGACTTTAATATATACATTTGTTATAATTAGAGCATAATATTAGAAAAAAACGGAGAATTGATTTATGAATATAATTATTGTCGGCTTGGGCAAGATTGGTGTTAGGTTAACCGAGCGATTAAGCCGTGAAGAAAATCACAGCATTACTGTTATTGATGTACGACACAATGTTTTACAGGATACAGTTAATTCATATGACGTTATGGGTGTTTCGGGAAGCGGAACAAGTCTTGATACATTGACAGAAGCCGGTGTTTCGGAGGCTGATATATTAATAGCCGCGACAGGGTCTGATGAAATTAATCTGCTCACCTGTTTGATTGCAAGAAAAATCAGTAACTGTAATACAATAGCAAGAGTAAGAAATCCTGAATATGGAAAAGAGCTACAGCTGTTTAAGGAGGATTTGGGGCTTGCAATGATAATAAATCCCGATTATACCGCTGCAAATGAAATTGCAAAGCTTTTAAGATTTCCGTCTGCAATTCAGATAGATACCTTTGCAAAGGGACGTGTGGAGATATTAAAGTTTAAAATTCCAAATGATTCTGTACTTGAAGACCTTGCGGTTGTTGATATAGGTCAGAAGCTTAACTGTAATGTTCTTGTGTGCGGTGTACAGCGTGATGAGGATGCTTTTATCCCACGCGGTGATTTTGTACTGAAAACAGGAGATTTGGTGAGCGTAGTTGCTACAATTAAAGATGCTGCCTATTTTATAAAGAAAATAGGCTTAAAGACAAACCGTGTAAAGGATACTACTATTGTAGGCGGTGGAACTACGGCTGTTTATCTTGCAAACAAATTAATAAAATCAGGTATTGATGTTAAAATTATTGAACAGAATGAAGCAAGATGTGAGGCACTGTGTTCTCTTGTACCGAAAGCAACGATTGTACACGGTGACGGAACCGAGAACCGTCTACTGCTTGAAGAAGGCATTGAAGCTGCAGATTCCTTTGTTGCTCTTACCAATATAGATGAAGAAAATGTTTTGCTTTCTCTTTATGCAAAAACAAAAACCAAAGGAAAAGTAGTGACAAAGATAAACAGAATTGCTTATGACGAGGTTATAAGCAACCTTGGTATGGATACTATTATTTATCCTAAGGATATTACTGCTGAATATGTTGTAAGATTTGTTCGTGCAAAGAATAATTCTATTGGCAGTAATATTGAAACAATGCACAATATTCTAGACGGAAAAGCAGAGGCACTGGAATTCAGGATAAAGGAAAATTCTCCGATTGCTGATAAGACAATTGAAAGCTTGTCTCTTAAAAAGGGTATAATTATTGCAAGTATTAACAGGAACGGAACAATTATAACCCCCCGTGGAAAGGATGTAATTCTTGCAGGAGACACTGTGATAATTGTAACGACACATAAAGGGTTTAAAGATATTAGTGATATTTTGAAATAGAGGGAAGTTATGAATAAGAGAATTATTTCCTATGTATTGGGATGGGTTATAAATATAGAAGCAGCGTGTATGCTTCTTCCGCTTGCGTGTGCATTTATATTTAATGAGCCTGATAAGTGGGTATTCGGTGTTAGTACTTTGATTTGTCTGGCGATTGGAACCCCGCTCATTATGCTTGCACCTAAAAATAAATCAATGTTTGCAAAAGAAGGTCTTGTAATAGTCGCTCTTAGCTGGATTATGATAAGTATACTGGGGGCATTGCCCTTTGTAATGTCTGGAAGTATTCCAAGCTTTATAGATGCATTTTTTGAAACAGCTTCGGGATTTACAACAACAGGAGCATCTATTCTTACTGATGTTGAGGCGTTGCCTAAGTCACAGCTATTCTGGCGAAGCTTTACGCATTGGATTGGCGGTATGGGGGTTATTGTGTTTTTGGTTGCGATACTTCCTTTGTCGGGTGGAAGTAATTTTCATATGTTAAAAGCGGAAAGCCCCGGACATTCAGTCAGTAAGCTTGTGCCGAGAGTAAAAACAACAGCAAAAATTCTTTATGGGATTTACATTTCTTTTACACTTATTGAGTTTGTTCTGTTGATGTTGGGAGGGCT
>JAZOTP010000041.1:0-7158 GCA_045657705.1 Clostridia bacterium | reverse complement strand
AAATCAGGAAAAGGTTGCTCTTGCAATGAAAATGTTTCTTGATAAAACAAGTTATGCTGCCGGAAACTATGCAAAGGAAAATGATACTCTTGCCGGGTCAATTAATACAGCAAAAGCAGCGTTAGAAAACTTTTTATCAGGTGCAGGTGATTTTGATACATTCTGGGATTCAGCTGTAAAAGCAGGAGAGGTTGCAGGACGTACATTAGGAAATGTCAGTAATAACATAATTTCGCAACTTACGGAGAATGCTTCTGAAATAGGAAGTGTGTTGGCAAGTGTGATAACCGAAATATCTGCCAAAGCACCATCTTTTATAGATGCAGGAGTTGAATTAATAGATGCGTTGATTCAGGGAATATCAACCAATGCCAAAACAATAGGAAGTGATGTAGCAACACTTGTCGCAAATGCTTTTATTGGAATTGCAGGAATATTGCCACAGGTTGTAGGGGCAGGTGTGCAGTTAGCGGTATCTTTTGGAAACGGACTAGCAGAAAAGCTTCCGGAAACATTAAGCAATGCATTTAATTCCGTAGGAAGTATTATTCAAAATATAGTTAATTCTCAATTGGAAATTTCGGGAATGGTAGGGGCAATATTAGGAGCATTGACAAGAGCAATAGTTGAGGGTGTTCCACAATTATTTTTAAGCCTGGCAGCTTCAATGAATGATGTAGATGCATCAGGAATGGCCTCATCTTTTATTGAGGGTTTTAAAAAGCAATTTGAGGGAATTGAATGGGGCGAGGTTGCGACAAACATGGTCAAATCTCTTGGTGCAGCTTTATTGACAGCAATGACGGCAGGTAACCCTATAGCAAAAACAGTTTTAAAACCTTTAATTGATAAGTTGACCGAGGGAAATCAGGAATTTAGCAATGCAGGACAGGAAAATGCAGAAAGTTATAATAAAGGTTTAAATAACGGAATCGAAGAACCTGATTTTAAAACTCCTACAGGTGAAGCTGTACAAAAAGCAACTGAAATATCAGAAGAGGGTGGTACTCAGACAGGTGAAGCTTTTTCAAACAATGCGGACAATAATGTTGATGAGCCTGATTTTGAGTCACCGACACAGGAGGCTGTTAATAATGCAAAAGAAGCTGCAAGTAACGGAGGTAAAGAAGTAACAGAGGGATATAACACAGGTTTATGTGTCGGGGATCCAAAATCGCCTGACTTTTGCGGTCCTCTTGAAAAAGAGGTTGAAGAAGCTAAAGAGGTAGCTTCGGAAGGTGCTGCAGAGATTGGTAAGGCAAATGCAGAAGAGACTGCAAATGGTATAAAAGAAAACTCCGGTGTAGTTGAGAGTGCAATGCAGGAGGTTATATCCAATGCAAATACAAGTGCCGAAACAGAAACGCAAAAAGCTAATCAATTGGGTGCTGACTGGGGACAGGGATATGCAGACGGTATAAGAAGTAAAATTCCTGATATAACAGCTGCAGGAGCTGAGGCGGCCGCGGCGGCATCTTCCGCTGCACAAACAGAGCAGGATTCAAATTCTCCGGCAAAGGTTACTGAGGATTTGGGTAATGACTGGGGTGACGGATATGTAGTTGGTATCGAGGGAAAAGAAAATGATGCTGCAAATGCCGCTAAAAGTTTAGTAAAAAATGCTGTTGATTCTGCTGCCGGAGAAGTTGCATCCGGGAGAAAACAAATCTCAAAATATGTATGGTTAGAAACCAAGAATATTATTGGTGATATTTCTTCAGAAATTAAGGAAACAGCAAAAGAAATTGCTGAGGAAACTGTAAAAGTATTTAATGTTTCGGGGGTTGCTCAAACACTCATAGGTCAGATAAGCTCCGGGATTGCAGAAAGCTCAGATGAAATTAAAGAAGCATACGAAAAGCAGAAAAATGTGCTTGATGAAATGCTTGATTTCGGTATTATGAGTGAAAAGGATTATTATAATACCTTGGAAAAGCTCAGAGATAAGCACTTGACGGCCGGTACTTCGGAGTGGTATGATGCAACAAAGGAAATATTTGAGTATAAGAAAAATTCAAGACTTGATGAAATATCGGATATTGAGGAGTATTATTCAAAGCAGTTAAATCTTGCAAAGCATTATAACCGCCTGTCTTCTGAGGATGAGGCTTTATATTACGATAAAAGAGCGGAGCGGTACAGACAATATATTGCCGAGATTGAAAATAACGAATATCTGTCACAGGCTGAAAAGCTTGAAATTATTAAGGATTATAATCAGCAGATTGAGGATGCAGAAATAGCATCCTACGATGTGAGAAAAGCGGCACTTGATGAGTATTACCAAAAGGTGAGTGAGGTTATAAGCAAGCAGGATGCGATGTCTGACAAGCTTAAAAATTTTGCCGGGCTTACTTATGAGATGTCAATTGGCGGCAGTGACTACAAATACACAAAGTTGGTTAATCCGAAGGATGTCAGAGCAACGGTTGACGAATATTCAAGACTTTTAAATGAGGTTAAGGCTCTTGATGACGGAAGTGCAGGATTTGACGGAATAATTGAAGAAATAATCTCACAATCTCCTGCAGATGCGATTAAGACCATGAGGGCAATTTTAGCTGAACCGGATTTTAGCGGCTATCTTGATGCGGTAAATCAACTTAGTGAAATAACCGAAAAAACTGCTGCGGAGCATTATTCCAGGGAAATGGACGGGGCAATTGACAATATTACAACAATGCTTCGTGAGGCTTGCGGATATGAAATTCCCGAAACATTCTTTGATGGCGGTGTGACTTCTGCAGAAAGATTTACAGAGGGATTTCTTGATAACTTTAAGCTTGCTGTGACTGATGCATTAAACTTTATGTATGAAACTTTTTCGGGACAATTCAGTTACGGTGTACCAAACAGCTTCACAACAAACTATAATAACGAAATTAATATAACAACACAGGATTCGCATGGAGCTGTAGAGGCGTTTGAAGCATCTTTAGCAGGTGAAAAAATGAAAAGGCAGCAGACATCTGGAAGTAAGTTGGCAGAGAAATTAAATTTATAAAGGAGTTAACGGTTAAAATGAGGCTTTCATATAAGAATGATAATGGGGATAAATACACCTTGCATGACAGTTACAGTAACCATATAAGAATTATTGATATTGAGGGATTAGAGCCTCCGGGTAAAACTATTCAGACAGCAAAATATCCGTTTCAGCCAGGACAGGTGACAACGTATTCAAATTATAATGCAAGAACAATTACTGTAGGATATGACTTAATTACTGAGGATAAACAACAGGAGGCAGAATTCAGAAAATTAATTAATATTTTCAATGTTCCCGGATATTTGCACATAGAAACCAATAATATTAATCGCAGAATATATTGTAATCATTGTGTTATCAAAAAAGGTGACAGACAGAATTCAAAAATTTTAAGGGTTGTTCTGCAGTTTACCTGTGATTATCCCTTATTTGAGGAAAGCAATACAGAAAATAAGAGTCTTTATGCTATAACTCCATTATTATCAGCAGGATCAGTTTTTCCGTGTGTTTTATCAACTATTGAGGGAGGTTCCGGAATTTACAACAATAAGGGTTCAGCAAATGCAGAGCCGATAATAACTATTAATATAATAAATAATCCTAACAGTGCAGTGTATGATTTACGGATTTTCAATGAAACAACTAATGAAGTTATTGAGCTGTTAGGTATAAAGCTTTTGGGCGGAAGTGTTTTGACAATTGATATTCCTGACCGTAATATATATACAGCTGATGGAGAAACATTATTAAACAGTATTTCTGATGATACTTTTATTGACGGTTTTAAATTTGTTCCGGGAGAAAATAAAATTGAAATATCATGCTCTGATGCAATGGTAGAGTATGAAATATCAATGGTTGTAAGAACGGTTTACACAGAAGCGGTAATTTAATAGATATAAGAGCACATTAGAGCTTTTTAGAGCTTTACAAGGAAAAACTTGACAAAACTTTTTGAGTATGCTATCATTAAACAGACGATTAGGAGGGATAATGATGAGAAAACTTTTAATATCTATATCACTGTTGACAGTTATGTTAAGTTTAGTTTCATGTGGCAATAAGATAGACAAGGAAAGCCAGTCTTATAAAGCTGGGATTAAAGCCATTGACATAGCAGATGACTATATTGACAACAAGATTTCTGCGTATGAAGCCAGGAGTAAATTAAACATGATGCAGGAAAGTACTGAGAAAGAAGATACTACTTTTTCAGTATTAGTGAGTAGCGATATTGTAATATTGGGTAATTCAATTTTTCTTTATGATAGCGATTATTCAACGACAACTAAAAAAGATGTTATTAAAAATAGAAACAATCTTGCTAAAACCTTAAATGAGAAAAAAAGAAAATAAATAAAAAATTAGAAAAGTACTTTAATAAAGCAAAATTGTAAAGAGTTTTACAAGACAAAATATATAAATAATGGTAAAATAATCTCAGGATTTAATCCTGAGATTATTTGTTTTAATGGGAGAATTTATATGTCGAATACAAGGATATACAGCTTTGATTTTGAATTATTATATATTACTCCAAGATGCAGCAGTGCGGTTGGTTATATTTATTATAACGACATAGGGACTTTTGAGGGACACTTCCCTCTTAATGACAGGATTTGTGAAATTGTTTTAAACAATAAATTTTTAGTGATTGAACAATATCCTTTTGTCGGTATTATAACCGGCTGTTCGGCTGATGATGATTTTGTGATTTATGCAAGAACAGTTAACTGGTTGTTATCAAAAAGAATAACCCCACTTTTTGATGGAAAAACAGGTGATGTAAAAAGCTTATGCGACGGATTTGTAACAGAAGCATTTTATGATGTTGAAAATCTGATTGTTGACTCCAGGAATCCTTTTACAAATCAAATAGACTTTTGGAGGAATACATACACTCCGACTTTTGAGGTTGTAAAGGGTTGTCTTGAAGATGACGGCGGAGGGCATGAGCTTATATTTGACAGGAAAAACAAGCAATGGATATTCAGATGCTATAAAGGTTCTGAAATTATAAAGATTGTATCTGAAGCTAATAAAAATGCGTATGATACAAAAATTGAGACGGATATTCTTGATATGGTGGACGGTGGATATTATCAACAGGCCATAAAAGTTATAAGCGACTGGGACGCTTCAACGAATACACCAACACTTACAGACGAAAATCCTTTAAACTTTGAAAAATGTTACAGGGTGAGTGTTGCAGGTACAAGGTTTGATATTTCATTTGAGGCGAATGAATACATAATTTGTGATGATATATCGGGAAAATGGAAGAAATCAACAGAAGTACCGCCGAGCGTATGGCGAAAGCTTGACATTGAACCTGAATATAGTGGTATGAAACACTGGGAAACAACTTTGTCAGGTGATTCGGCTTCGGACGCAAAATATGATTTAAAGCAAAAAAATAAAAATTATGAGGTGTCTTTAATATCAACTTTAGAATATAAAAAAGATTATAATTTAGGTGATATAATAAGGGTGCAGGTAGTTAAGGGAAGTTATAAAAAAACAAGCAAAATGAGAATTACAGGCGTTAATTTTTATTCTGACACAACAAAAATCGGAACAAAGCCGATATTGACACAAATTTAATAAACGGAGGGGATTTACATGGGATATACTTGTCAACTGATGAGTAATAAGACTTATTCGGCACAGGATATTAATAAAATTTTTTCGATGCTGACAACACAAGGAGTGTCACTCTTTAATTATACACAGGGAGATAATCCGTTGATAGATATTAACACTGCCGTTGCAAACTTTACAACTCCCGGAGTTGAATTTTATAACAGTGATGCCTGTAAGGTTACATATAACGATACCGATGACAGTTTTATGATTTTAAAGGGTAATGCTTTTATGATTGATGGCTCATCAATATCTATTGATGAAGAGGGATATGACATTACCGAAGAAATAAAAACTATAAGGAAAAATTCAACAAACTTGATTTATGTGTATTTTTATAGAGATGTCGCAAGCAATGTTGTTGATATTTGTGTTACTGATGATTCATCAGAATTAGAGAGTACAGCAGTGGTAAAACTTGCAGAAATTAATTCTGATGGCAATATATTCGATTTAAGAACTTTTGCAAAAACAAAGCTTGCACCATGTACATCAAATATTTTTGAGACAGTAAATTTAGGAACTTTCAGAATTTCGTCAAAAATAACGACCCCCGGATGCTTATATGCAACAGCTACTTGCGGAATTGTTTTTCCAACGTATGTTTATGCATGGAACAAGCTTTTTGATGTTCAGAGCATAAATACAACAGACGGAACGGAGCTTAATTATCTGCACATAGATCGGCCGATAGGCTCTTTTTATGCAGCTTTTAATTATGTTAACGATGAGCTTCAGTTATGGGCATATTCAAAAAGTTCATATCATGATTTTACAAATTTTGAGGTAAAGTTGATGTAAAAATATTAAATAAATAATTGCAAAATTTATTGCTGTAGAGGGGGTTAAATATTATGATTGATATAAAATGTGCTGTAAAGGGTGACAGGTTTATTCCAATCAACAGAACAGAAACATTCTCCGGAAATGTCAACATTTACAAATTTGATTTGAGTTTTTCAGAACACTGGAATAATTTACAGAAATTTATGTCTGTAATAAAAGATGATATAGTATTAACTATTCCGATTGTAAATAACAGTTGTGTTATTCCGGCAGAAATGTTTTTACAACTGGGTACTGTGTCAGTAGGCATTTATGGCACGAACGGAGAAAATATAAGACTATCAACTGAAAGAATTACATTGTCTGTAGGAGAAGGAGCATATAGCGAGGGTACAGCACCCGAAGTCCCTCAGCCTGATGTATGGGAAACTCTGATTTTAAAATCTGTTCCCCAAATAGGTGATAACGGGAATTGGTTTGTTTACAATTTGTTGAAAGAAGAGTATATTGATACCGGTGTCAGTGCATCGAATAACGAATCACACACCCATAACAACAAAGATGTGCTTGACGGGATAACTCAAGATAGTATTGACGATTGGAACGGTAAGGCAGAACAAGAAGCATTTGAACTACTACAGGAAGAAGTCACCCTAAATACATTGGTTAGGCATACTCATGATAATAAAAAATTTTTGGATGATTTTATACCGTTAAATCTTGAAATTACAGATGATGTT
>JAZOTP010000040.1:0-6711 GCA_045657705.1 Clostridia bacterium | reverse complement strand
TCATGAGAGAATTAAGATGATTGAACATTGGATAAATAATTATCCAAGAAGATTGTTTAATGGACTATCTTCAAATATGTTAATTCAGCAACAAAATGTCGCTTAATATTTGTGGACATTTTATATTGCAATTTATAAATTAGAATATATTATTGTAAAACACTTGCTTTTTTTTAGAAAATGTTGTATACTGTATAATAGCAAAAATATAAGAGGTGTATATAAATGTATAATGTTGAAAATGCATATAAAATTGCAAAAGAGTATTATGCTCAATACGGTATTGATACCGATAAAGTAATTGAAATTTGTGATAAAATTCCTATGTCAATGCATTGCTGGCAGGGAGATGATGTTACAGGATTTGAAAAGAAAGATAATTCTTTGTCGGGAGGAATCCAGACAACAGGTAATTATCCGGGTGCTGCAAAAAGTGCAGATGAATTAAGAGCAGATATTGAAATGGCAATGAAATATATTCCGGGTGAATTGAAGGTTAATCTTCATGCAAACTATCAGGAAGCTGATGAATTTGTTGACAGAAACAAAATTGCACCCGAACATTTCAAAAATTGGGTAGAATGGGCTAAAAAACATAATATCGGACTTGATTTTAACCCTACATATTTTTCACATCCGTTAAGTGAAAACGGCACGCTTTCAAACAGTGACGAAAAGATTAGAAAGTTCTGGATTGAACATGGAATTGCTGTGAGAAAAATTGGGGAATATTTTTATAAAGAGACAGGAAAGCCCTGTGTTATAAATCATTGGACACCTGATGGTGATAAAGAATTCCCTGTTGATACATTAGGGCCGAGATTGAGATTAAAAGACAGCTATGACCAAATCTTTGAAGCTACAAAAGATGTTGAGGGTGTAATTGATGGCATTGAATCAAAGGTTTTTGGAATAGGTGCAGAAAGCTATACAGTTGGTTCACATGAGTTCTGCATGGGATATGTTATGAGCAAAAATAAAGATCATATTATAGTGACTTTAGATACAGGACATTTCCATCCGACAGAGGTTGTTTCTGCTAAGCTTGGTTCTATATTTGCTTTTTCAGATGAAGTATTATTGCATGTTTCAAGACCTGTTCGCTGGGATTCAGATCATGTTGTTGCATTTGATGATGAAACAAAAGCGATAATGGAAGAGCTTGTAAGAATGAATAAGCTTGATAAAACATATATTGCAACAGACTTTTTTGATGCTTCAATAAACAGAATAGCTGCATGGGTTATTGGTATGAGAAATACTAAAAAGGCAATATTAAATGCATTGCTTCAGCCGATTGAACAGATGAAGAAATTGGAAGCAGACGGTGATGTTACAGGAAGACTTGCATATATTCAACAATTTAAAGCTTCTCCTGTTGAATTTGTCTGGGATTATTATTGTCAAAAGACAAACAAGGGTATAGGTCTTGATTGGCTTGAAGATGTAAGAAAATATGAAAAAGAAGTGTTATCAAAAAGATAATTTTTAAAACGGCGTTTCTACGCCGTTTTCTCTTTTTAGGTATAATTTAACTCTGTCTGTAAATAATACCTTTAAAAGGAGATGTGATTATATGAAACAATACATTGAAATTACAGATGTTTTTGCACGTGAAGTACTTGATTCAAGAGGAAATCCCACTATCGAAGTAGAGGTGTATGCCGATGATGTTATGGGAAGTGCTATAGTTCCATCAGGTGCATCAACAGGTGTTTTTGAAGCTGTAGAGCTCAGAGATGGGGATAATAAAAGATATAACGGAAAAGGTGTACAAAAAGCAGTTGATAATGTAAATGAAAAAATTGCGGATTCAATTATTGGTATGAATTTGTTAGACCAGAGAGCGATTGATAAAAAGCTGTGCAGTCTTGACGGCACTCCCAATAAAGCAACATTGGGTGCAAATGCTATACTGGGCGTGTCTTTGGCAACAGCAAAAGCAGCTGCTGAATATCTGGAGCTTCCGTTGTATCGTTATATAGGTGGAACAAATGCATACAGATTGCCTGTGCCTATGATGAATATTTTAAACGGTGGTGCTCATGCTGATAACAACGTTGATATTCAGGAATTTATGATTATGCCTGTAGGTGCGGTTAAATTCAAGGATGCATTACAAAGCTGTGCAGAGGTGTATCACAAATTAAAAAATATTTTGCATAAAAACGGAAATATTACAGCTGTAGGGGATGAGGGAGGCTTTGCACCGAATCTGGAAAACGATGAAAAGGCGCTTGAGCTTATTGTTCAGGCAATTGAAGAAGCAGGATATAAGGCAGGAAATGATTTTGTGATAGCACTTGATGCGGCATCAAGTGAATGGTATCAAAGTGACGGAACATATAAGATGACAAAATCAGGAATTACAAGAACAGCTGATGAAATGATTGAATATTGGAACGATTTAACAGACAAGTACCCTATAATCTCCATTGAAGACGGACTTGCGGAGGATGACTGGAGCGGCTGGCAGAAATTATCGGGAAAGCTTTCAGAAAAGATTCAGCTTGTAGGCGATGATTTGTTTGTTACCAATACAGAAAGACTAAAAAAGGGAATAGAATTAAACTCAGCTAATTCAATTTTAGTCAAGGTTAATCAAATCGGTACGTTAACCGAAGCACTTGAAGCAGTAGAAATGGCACATAAAGCAGGATACAGTGCAATTTTATCACACAGAAGCGGAGAAACCGAAGATACTACAATAGCCGATATTGCTGTTGCATTAAATGTTGGTCAGATAAAAACCGGAGCACCCTGCAGAAGTGACAGAGTTGCAAAGTACAATCAATTACTGAGGATTGAACAGGAGTTGTGTAAAGCCGGAAAATACGGAAGTGAGCATTTGTGTAACAGACTAAAAAATAAATAATTATAATAAATTCATAAAGAATTGAGTAAAATTCCACAGTAAAACTTAAATGATATGTAACAACTTCACGGATATATTGTTTAATCGAATTGTTAAGCGTTCTGGGATGCTTTCCTGTATAACACAGGAGGCATCCGTTTTATTTTAATATTGCTTTACACTCAAAAAAATATATCATATTTGTAAGTAAATTCAGGATTTTTATTATACTGTTACCAAAGATTAACAATTTAATAAAATAATGTGTTCATAAATGAAAAATGTTCTTGAAAAAAAATCTGAAATGTAGTATAATAGATACGATGTTTTTTGTAAAGGGGAAAGATGATTATGAACGGAAGAATTGGTTTTGATAATGACAAATATATACAGATGCAGTCAAAATACATCGGAGAGCGTGTTCTGAAATTCGGTGATAAGCTTTATCTGGAGCTTGGAGGTAAGCTGTTTGATGATTATCACGCCTCTCGTGTACTTCCGGGATTTGAGCCTGACAGTAAGATTAAAATGCTTATGCATCTTGCTGATCAGCTTGAAATTGTAATTGTCATCTCCGCAATTGATATTGTTAAAAACAAGGTGAGAAGTGATTATAATATAACTTATGACCTTGATACTATAAGACTCATTAATGCATTTAAAAGTTTAGGTTTGATGGTTGGAAGTGTAGTTATTACCCAGTATAACGGACAAGCTGCTGCCGATGTATTTAAAAAGCGGCTTGAAAATATGGGAGTACCTGTGTTTTTACATTATCCGATTGAAGGATACCCGTCAAATGTGGAACTGATTGTAAGCGATGACGGATTTGGTAAGAATGATTTTGTAAAAACCACAAGACCTATTGTTGTGGTTACAGCTCCCGGACCGGGAAGCGGAAAAATGGCAACCTGCTTATCACAGCTTTATCATGAAAATAAGAGGGGAGTAAAAGCGGGATATGCAAAATTTGAAACATTCCCGATATGGAATCTGCCTTTAAAGCATCATGTAAATCTTGCATATGAAGCTGCAACAGTTGACCTTAACGATGTCAATATGATTGACCCATTTCATCTGGAAGCATACGGTGAAACAACAGTTAACTATAACCGTGATATAGAAGTTTTTCCTGTTCTAAATGCAATGTTTGAAAAAATTCTCGGTGAAAGCCCATACAAATCTCCGACTGATATGGGAGTAAATATGGCAGGCAATTGTATCATTGATGATGATATTGTAAGGAGAGCTTCAAAGGATGAGATTATAAGAAGATACTATCAGGTATTAAAGGATAAAATTAACGGTAAGTGCGATGATGATGTTTTATTTAAAATGAAACTTATTATGAAGCAGGCCGAGGTTAGCTGTGAAGAGCGGGAGGTAGTAAGTGCGGCTGTTAAGAAAGCTGAGGAAACAGAAAATGCGGCTTGTGCAATACAGCTTATTGACGGTAGAATAGTTACAGGTAAAACTTCCTCGCTTTTAGGTGCATCAAGTGCCGCATTGTTAAATGCATTAAAAGTTATAGCAGGAATAGATGATGTTGTCCATTTGATTTCTCCTGATGTAATTGAGCCGCTCCAGAGTTTAAAAACAAATCATTTCGGAAGTAAAAATCCGAGACTTCATACTGATGAAACACTTATAGCTTTATCTATTTGTGCGGCTAATGATGAAGTTGCCAAAAAAGCTCTTGAGGGTTTGAGTGAACTGAAGGGAGCAGAAGCGCATTCATCAGTTCTTTTATCTCAGGTAGATGAGAATACTTTTAAAAAGCTTGGTATTAATCTTACCTGCGAAGCGGTTTATAATAAATAAAAGCAAATCGGCCGGAACAAACGGGGCTTTACAGCTCCTCATTCCAGCCGATATATTTTGCTTCAAGTCGGTAAATCGGAAGTCCTTGTTCTGCAAACCGTGTTTCGTATTCTGTCATTACATTGCCCTCAAATTTTGAATTATGAAGGTCAAGTGTGATATTTTGCAGTTTGAAATTCTCCTGTGCGAATGAATTTAATGAAAATTCAAACAACGGTTTGTTATCTGTTTTAAAACAAATTAAATTTCCCTGTTTTAACAACTTTTTGTATATGTCAAGAAAGTTTTTGTGTGTAAGTCTTCTTTTTGCCTGTCTGCTTTTTTTCCACGGGTCTGAAAAATTAAGATAAATTTGTTTTATTTCATCAAATTCAAAGTAATCACAAAGCTTGTTTGCATCAGCAATTATAAACCTTACATTTTGCACAGCGGAAGCTGTTGCTTTTTCGAGTGCCAGAACAAGAACATCGGGAACTACATCGATTGCTATATAATTTATATCAGGATTATTTTGTGCCATTGTACATATAAACTGACCTTTACCGCAACCGATTTCTATATGTATGGGATTGTCGTTTTCAAATAGTCTGTTCCATTTCCCCTTTAATTCTTGAGGTTCTTTTATCCAAAGAGCGGAACAGTTTTCAAGTCTTTCATCGCAGTGTTTTTTTTTACGCATTCTCATATAATTTTTCCTGTCTTTCATAATATTTTAATACTATATATTATATAATATCAAATATAAAAACACAAGAAAAAAATTAAAATATTTTTATTTCTTAATGTAAAATTATAGTTTTGTTGCATTATTGACAAAATGCTCTGGTAGTTAATTGTCGAAAATCACAAAATAAAGGGGTTTTTAGTAAAAAAATGTAAAAATATATTGCATAATGCAAAATTATGTGATATACTTCAATTAATAAAATAGAGGGAGAGAATTATATGTACAATCTGATTTTAATAGGTAGAAGAATAGAAGATACAAGAAAAGAGCTGGGAATGACTCTTGATGATGTAGCAAAAGCTGTAAGTGTTGCACGTTCAACTATACAAAGATACGAAAAGGGTTTGATAACATCTCCGAAAATTCCTGTATTGGTATCAATTGCAAAGGCTTTGGGTGTTAACGACAAATGGCTCATGGGAATGAGTGATGAAAGAGAATTAGCAGTTACAGCAGAACAGGAAAAAGATGACAGAGTACCTGTTCCTCTGCTTGGTGAGGTTGCAGCAGGGCTTGGATGCTATGCTCAGGATAATATAAGAGGTTACATATTTGAAGACAGAGCTCTTGTGGGAGATAAAGATGAATTTTCATATCTGAAAGTTGTCGGTGACAGTATGTATCCGGAATTTAAAGAGGGAGATTTGGTTTTGGTTAAAAGTCAGTCTGTTGTTGAATCGGGAAGTTATGCTGTAGTTATGGTTGATGATGAACTTGGAGTAGTGAAAAGAGTAATATACGGTCCGGGATTTGTTGAATTACAATCTGTAAATCCAATGTATCCGCCGAGAAGGTTTGAGGGAGAAGAGGTTGCAAAAATAAGAATTTTTGGTTTGGTTAAGGGTATGAAAAGAGTTTTTTAAAAAAACACGCAGATATTCATTGTGAGTATCTGCGTTTGAACTAATAATTTATAAAAATTATGAATATTGTCAATATAAACAAACTAAAATCGTTAAAATAAACACAATTTACAAATCAGTAACATTTTTATCTTTAAATATTCACATAATTATAGTATGATTAGAAACATAAAATAAGTTAAATATAAGTGGGGTATGTATATGTCAGATGAAATGATGAATAATAATGAAAATGATTTTGAAGAAAACAGTAGCAATACAGCTTCTGAAGGATATGAAAACAATGAAGTGAACTTTGTAATTAAGGATTCTGAAGAGGAGACCGTACAGGTTGAAGATGTTCCGGTAATCGAACATGAAATTCCTATGTATACAATCAGTGAAAATCAACCGGTAAAGGAAAAGAAAAAATCGGGGTTGATTTTAAAGGTCATTGCTTGTGCGTT
>JAZOTP010000039.1:0-3436 GCA_045657705.1 Clostridia bacterium | reverse complement strand
GGTTCATGGACACTTTCTAATGAAGACGCACAGCGTATGAGGGACCTTGGCGTAACAACAACAGGGCATTTGAGAATACCTGCAGATGATGGCGATGAAACAACTACTACAGACAATATACTGACATTCAAGAACACAAATCAGAATAAATGTTATTATGACAGAATGTTCAAATTAAAGCTTACTACTGCAGGATATTTTGAGAGCGTAGGTGAAAGCACGGGAGTTTTAGCTTCTCCTATTACAACCTCAACAACCAATCAGACTGTAAAAATGAATCTGACAACATACAAGTCTGATGATGCATCTGGAGTTGATCAAAAGGGAACAACTGTTATTGAAAAAATGAAAGCAGCAAAGAAAGAGGACGGAAGTGCTGATATTGCTTTTATAACTCATGACGGTACTAACAATAATGTTAATTTTGCAAAAGCAAAGCTGTATGTAACCTATGATATTGCAAAGCTTTTTGCAAACGATTTTGATAAGGCTTCTTCTGTTGATGAGGTAGGCGCTGTGATTGGTGAATACAATTCATATATCGGTGCTGATTTGACAGTATTTTCTGATATGAGCGAGGTCTATGAAGGAATTTACGAATGGAAAATTGCAGCTGAAAAATCAGACTTTACATATGAGAATGTAAAAAAACAGTTTGACTTAATCTGCGGAAATCTTGTTGTTAAAAAATCACTTGTTGAATATGGGGCGCCGGGAGAATACAGCGATGTCGGCACAGAAGGGCTTTCATATGATTTTGAAAAGAATTATACTTCTGAAGACATATATTCTACATATATAGGCTTTTCGGCAAAGGAAATTGCCGAAAGCATGACATTTGCCGCAGGTGATGTAACACTCACAATCAATCAGACAGAGGGAAAAGCAATTCTTTCGTCGGGCAGCGATGAAGCTTCTGGTGATATTCCGGCAGACTTTGACGGATATATCTCATTAAAGCTTTTAAAGAATAACGGTGTTTGTGCAGTGTTGTCAAGCGAGAGTGAAAGAATAGTATTAAGTCTTTCTCCGGCTGATTTTGCATACAGTATAGATGGTGTTTCGGTAACTGCCCAAAACGGTGCAAAAGTTGCAGATGTAACAGTTCAGCAATATACAGATAATTTTGAAAAATCAGCAACAGATAATTTTGACGCAGTTTTAAAATTGCTTGAAGAAGAAAAAAGACAGGAGGCTGTTGATTCCTTTGATACCGCAAAGACAGAGGTTGAAAATATGTCTTCTGGTATTGCAAAAAATGAATTAACTCTTTATTCTGCTATGCTTTCTGAAAAAATTGATTATGCAAAGCAGGAGCTTTTAAAGGCGGACGCGGAAGCCGCAATCGAAGCCGCAGACGCATCACAGAAATATGCAGATTTTGAAGCTGCAGAGGAAAGCGTGAAAAAGGTTACAGATACTGCAATGCTTGAGGAATTGAATGCAAAGCTTCAGGCTGTTAAAGAAAAGCTTGATAAGCTTGTTCCGTATATTACAAATGTAGCTGTTGAAGGCTCATGGAAGGTGGGTCAGACGCTCACAGCGAATGTAACAATGCAGGACGACTGCGGAAATGGCGACGGATATGACCTTGTATGGATAGTTGACGGAAGTGAAAGCTCAAATACCTCGGAAACCTTCAGCGTAACCTCATCGCATGAGGGTAAGAGCATAGTTTTAAGAGCAACTCCAAAAAATAAAGCGGGTGTTTCGGGAACTTCGAAGGACAGTCTAACAATTACAATTGCAAAGAAAAACCCAAGCAGCTCGCCGGACAGAGGTCCATCTGTTGTTTACAATGTTCCGGCACAGCAGGCACAAAAGACAGAGGATGAATTAAAGCTTACAAACAAAATTGAAAACGAAGGTACAATATTTAATGATATTATCGGTCACTGGGCAGAGGAAAGCATCAATAATATGATGAAAAAGAGCATTGTAAAGGGTGTTACAACCTTTGAATTTGCTCCCGACAGACAAATAACAAGAGCAGAATTTGTTACACTGCTATTGAGAGCCTTAAATAAAGAGGAAAAGCAATACAACGGTGAATTTACCGACGTTAAAGCAGATGACTGGTATGCAAATACCGTAAAGACTGCTTATGATTTGGGTCTGATAAGCGGATTTGACGGAGCATTCAATCCGGACGGTATGATTTCAAGACAGGAAATGGCAAAGCTCTTGGTGCTTGCTTATGAGCTTGAAAACGGAGAAATTAATGCGGCAGATATATCATATAATGATTCTCTGGATATTTCCGATTGGGCGTATACCTTTGTTAAAAAGGCAAACTCAGCAAAAATTATGCTCGGCGATGATAACGGATGCTTTAACCCGAATAATGGTGCGACAAGAGCGGAAGCAACCGTAGCAATTGAAAGATTTATGAATAAGTAAGGAGGACAGCTATGAAAAAATTACTTACTTTATTACTTAGTGTTGTTATGCTTATGACCTCAGCTGTAATTTCAGTCCCTGTTTCGGCGGCAGAATATACACAGGCGGAAAAGGAAGCAGCTGAACAGCTGTTCCAGTATCTTTCACCCTCAGATAAGAGAGTGACGGATATTTACAATGCATATAAAGCAAAGGATTATAAAAAAGCGTTAGTGCTTTACAGAAATTATTTTATAGATAAATTAAGAGCAAAAAATGTAGGTCAGACAGGCTGGCATGATTCAAATATTGCAAGTACCTATATAGGTATGGCTGATATTCTTGTCGGAAAAATAACCGTTGAACAGTTTGCCGAAAAGTATGACGACAGAGAACATTATAACTATCTTGAATGGTGGGGGCCTCCTGATGAAGCCAAGCCAATAAATTGGCTTGGTGGTATGGATGTTCCTAAACAGGCGATTGACGGTCAGGGTAATGAAATTAGTTTCAGACATTTAAACAAGCTTGGCGGTGCCTACTGGACAAATAACGGCGATCCGATTTATCTTAAAAAGTATATGCAGATACTTGATGATTTCTGCTTAAATCACAAAAAGGTTACAGATCAATATTTAAAAGATAATCCGAATTATGAGCCGGATGCACGTTTCTGGATGCCGAGTGGAAAA
Source organism: Clostridia bacterium (assembly GCA_045657705.1). Lineage (GTDB taxonomy): Bacteria > Bacillota > Clostridia > UBA1381 > UBA1381 > RGIG1988. Next base: position 365 of record JAZOTP010000039.1, on the reverse strand, counting down.
TATGCGCAAGGGTATCTGTGGCGTTTTGAAAGATTAAATAATATTGTAAGAGAAATTGCATATTTTGCAAAGCTTTTGCCGGGGATTAAAAACGGAGAAAAGCCTGAATGGGCAGATGTCGGCGACCCTGTTGATACAGTACTTCCGCAGGAGGACTATGAGCTATTTGACCCGTTAATTATTGCACATTATGCATATTCGGTAATAACAGACCATCTTGAATCGATTCAAAATGTTTTACGCGACGGATTTTTGGTTACAAATCAGCATAATTCAGGTGTTTTTGCCTTTGCAAAAATGAGAGAGCTGTTTGATGAGTTTACAATTCTTGAACAGTATGATGAAAGACTTACTCATGCAATGAA
>JAZOTP010000038.1:0-5427 GCA_045657705.1 Clostridia bacterium | reverse complement strand
GCTGTATCAAGTTTGAAGAAACGGGAAAGGTGGAAAGCGGCAGCTTTCATCAGTTCCTTATGTGGGTAATGCTGTAAACAGTGGCGTATATTATACAGCTAATGGTGCAGTTGGTTCTGTTGAATACGGATTGACAGGTGTGGCTGTAGAATCAACAGAATGGACAGATTATAAATCAACCTTTGTCTTTCCGCAAAATTCATCCGTAAACAATCCGGATATTGGTTCTGTTATGTATTGGGGTATTCATGGAAACTCACCTGTAGGTTCGGCTTTTTATTTCAGTACAGACGATTTATATCTGGCAGAAGAAGTTTTATATGATATCTCAAACGAAGTTGTAAGCGGAGAAACAACAATCAATAAAACAACTAACCTTACATTAAAATCTGAACTTACAAATCAGATTGGATTAAAAGGCGGACTTAATCAGGATGTTGAATGGTTGGCATTGAGCGAAGACAGAAAAGAAGTTATCGACACATTCGTTATAACAGAAAACGAAGATGGAACAGTTAAAGTTATGCCGACAGAAAATACTTTGGAAGGAAATTATGTAATTGTTGCATATTCTGAAAAATACAAAGCTGCAAAGGGTATAAATATTACTGTAGAAGAAAAGAAATTTGCAAAAGCTTCATTAACACTTAATCAGGATGACGGATACACATGGATAAGTGATATAAATGTAGCTGATGCTGAATGTGAAAGTGTTTTATTGGCAATTGCCGCATATTCAAAGGATGAAAACGGAAAATTAGCATTGTTGAAGGTTACAACTGACAAGCTTACTGTTACAAATAAAACTGCAAGCTTGGATGAACTGTGGCTTGGTGGAGATGACTATACAGAAGTTCCTTCCGGAAGTGTTGTAAAGGCATTTGTTTGGGAAGAAGACAGCTTAAAACCGATTGCTGTAACAGATGAAAGCGTTACAGAGATTATAATTGAATAAAACAGTTTATATGATATGGTGGTCTGCAGACCACCATATTATATAGTATCATGGAGGCAAAATATGAAAAAGACTTTTGGAAGATTTGGTGTTGAGTGCGATATAGACTGCAAGGTAGAGCTGAAGGTCAGAGTGAATGGCTCGGGTGCTAAAATCCACACATTTTTAATTGATTGGGAAGGCAGCAAGATTTCAGATGATACTTTCTTTACAATTTCCATTAAAGAAGATGCAGTAGGGCATTTATATTACTGGAATCCGGATGCAGGTTTTAGAAGGTCTATGCCTGTTGGCTGGATAGGCGGGAAAAAATCAATGACATCAATTTCAGCACCTGTTTCCTGTATATATGACGGAAGAGACCGAAATACATTTACCTGTGCGGTGTCGGAGGTGAGGGAGATTGTTGAATTGAAAACCGCTATTGTAAATGACAGTTATTTTGGAATGAATGTTAAAATAAATCTCAGTCAGTATATAAAATGCGGGCATCTTGAATTGAAGCTGTTGATTGATGAAACTAATATACCGATGTATGAGGCAATTGATAATGTACGAAAATGGTGGGAAGATGAATGCGATTTAAAACCGATGAATGTGCCGGAAGATGCAAAGGACGCAATGTACTCTTATTGGTACAGCTTCTGTCAGGGACTTTATCAGGAAGAGGTTTTGGAAGAAGCAAAAAGGATTGCAGACCTTGGGTTAAAAACTGTGATTCTTGATGACGGTTGGCAGATGGAGGGTGTAAATGTAAGATTTGCATATACCGGTGACTGGCAGGTAAATGAAAAGAAATTTTCTGATTTTTCGGGTACGATTGACACGATGCATGATTTGGGATTAAAGGTTCTTTTGTGGGTTGGAATACCATATGTTGGAGAAGAATCGGAGTTGTGGCACAAATATAAAGATAAAACCATACAGTACAGTGATTTTGCAAGAGCGTCAATTTTAGATCCGCGTTATCCTGAAATACGTGAGTATATAATAAGCACATTAAAGCGTCTGATGACCGACTATAAGCTTGACGGCTTCAAACTGGATTTTATAGATCTTTTTTATGATGTTCCGGGAACGAAGATAAGCGATGAGATGGATTATATGTCGGTGCAGGATGCTGTGGATAGGCTTATGACAGATATAAAATGCGAGCTTTTAAAAATAAATCCCGATACTCTTATAGAATTCCGTCAAAAATATATAGGACCGAATATGAGAAAATACGGTAATATGTTCAGAGTTGAGGATTGTCCTGATGATTATCTTTCAAACAGAGTCGGTGTACTTGATTTAAGGCTTTTAAGCGGAAACACCGCCGTGCATTCGGATATGCTTATGTGGAATGTAAATGAAAAGGTGGAGGTTGCTGCACTCCAGATTATAAATATAATTTTCGCAACAATGCAGTTTTCGGGAAAACTTTCTATGATGTCGGAAGAACATAAAAAAATGGTAATGTTCTGGATTGGGTTTATGAATAAAAATAAGGATGTTCTGCTTAATTCTGATATTATTGTAGAAGAGGCACATTTATTATATACATTGGCAAGAACGGAGAAAAACGGAGAATCTGTTATTGCAGTATATGCCAGAGATAAGTGCGCAAAGCTAAGCCCAAATATAGATAGAACAACAATTTTAAATGGTACACAAGGGGATAGAATAATCGCAGAAATTGCTAAACCGGGAGTTTATAATGTGAGTATCTATGATTGTTCGGGTAATGCTATCGAAGAAAAAAATGTTGTGTTAAAGCAGGGAATAACCTCGTTTGATGTACCGGTGGCAGGTATGGTTACAATAAATAGGTAATTAAAAAGTGTCGTAGATTACGACACCTTTTTAATATTCACTGCTATTTTGAGTCTCACTGTTTTCGAAAAGAAATTTTACGTTAGAAAGATTTTTCTTTGGGGGTTCGTGCATCGTTTTGGTAAAGGTGCGGTAGAAATTTGAGTAATCATTGAAACCTGCCTGCATACAGGCTTCTAAAAGAGACATGCCACTTGAGTATAATTCGCGAACTAGAACAATTCTTTTGTGTGCAATATAATTTTTTATTGTAAAACCTGTGTTTGCCTTGAAAACTTTGCAAAGATATTGCTTTGAAAGGAAAAAGTGATTTGCAATCATATCAAGAGACAAGGTTTCTGTTAGATTATCATTTATATATTGAATGATATTTTTTATGTTCTTTTGATTATAGTTGAAATCTGAGGATTTTATAACCTGCTTGTTCATATTATATAAAAATTCAATAATCACGCTTTTTATCACAGTAAGGCTGAAGGGTTTTTCCTGAGTGTATTTTTCAAGCCTCATAAAAATATCATAAAGACCGCTTGTTATAACCGTTTCAGCAGGAATAACATTATTTGTGCCGTTTTTTCTGTTAAATATCATATCGGAAAATTCATCGCAATCATTTTTAACAAAAAAGTCCAGATTGATGCTTAATAAAACATGCTCAACTGCAGAATCATTTATAATACTTTTATGAAGTTCATCGTTATTAACAAAAACTATATCGTATGGATTTATGTGAAAAATTTTTCCTTCTATTACATAATCCACATTTCCGTTTAAAAGTATAAAAATTTCAAATAAATCTTTGTGCTTGTGAGGAGGAGTGGATTTTGAGCGTTTTTCCGTTATTGTTATATGAGAGTACGAAAAGCCGATATCATTACTGCCACATTCGAAAGTTTTGTTGTTCATATCAAAAATCCCTCCTCTTGCAAGTTTACTGTATGTTTATTATAACAGAAAATATTTATTATTTCAAGTCAGTAATTTTTGTTAAGTTAATATTTGCAATGTTTAAGATAAAAAATGAATTGATTTTATTTATCAGGTATGATAGAATGAACCCATAAAATGGCAATATATAGTATAGAACGGAGTGATTTAATTGATTATAAACTGCAACAGTGATAAAATCAGATATACAGGCAGATGGAACGTTATGGAAAACGGGGCAAGGACTACTGCGAATGGAAGTTATTTTGAGTTTATGTTTTCGGGAAAATGTGCAGTAGTGGGATTTGACATATCATACTGCAGAGTGCCCTTTCCTCATGTTTATATAAGTGTAGACGGAGGAGCAAAAATTGAGGTTTCTCTTGACAGATTTGTGCGAATTTCTGCAGATGAGGGTGAACACAAGGTTACTGTTATAATGAAAAGCTCGGTAGAAACTCAGCATAGGTGGTTTTCGCCCATTGAGTCTGGGGTTACACTCCTTGATATTGAAGCGGATGCATTTTTAGAGTTGCCGCCTGATTCGCGTCCTATGATTGAATTTATCGGTGATTCCATAACAGAAGGAATTTCTATTGATGTAAGGTGTTTTAATTATGGCGGTAACAAAGACATGATTTATTGGGATGATGCAACAGCGGGATATGCATGGCTCACAGCTAAGAATATAAAAGTCGCATAAGAACTGAATCTATAGAGTTTTAAAAATAACTATAAAGAATGGATATATAGGAGTAATTATAAGAAATGGCAATATATTATATTGATTCCTTGAATGGAAATAACAAAAATAATGGGCTTTCTGAATCTTCACCTCTGAAAAATGAAAAAGAAATAGCTTTAATGCCGGGAGATACAGTTTTATTTAAAAGAGGAAGCTTCATAAGAGATAGACTTTACAATGTTTCTGGTGAAGAAGGAAAACCCATAACATACGCATCATACGGAGAGGGAGAAAAACCTGTTTTCTGTGGTTCTGTCAGCTTGGATAATGAGGAGTTATGGTATGAAGAATCGGAAAATATATGGGTTACTGAAGCTATAGAAAATGATGAAGTAGGAAACTTTGTTTTTGATAATTCTGTTTCATACGGAACCTTGCGGTGGACAAAAGAAGAATTAAAGGAACAAGGAGATTTCTTTGATGAATGTTTCGGATATCTTGAACATAAAAAAGAAATCACTCCAAGACATAAGGTATATTTATATTCAATAGGGAACCCGGCAAAGGTATATAAAAGTATAGAATGTGTTACATACGGTGCAAGGTGCCTCGCAAGTAATGGATACGATATGATTTTTAAAGATTTAAAATTTATAAATAGTGGTGTTCACGCAATAGCAGGGGATGCAAAAAGTAAGAATATAAAAGTTGAAAATTGTGATTTTGAAAATATTGGCGGATGTGTGTGGAGTCATGAATTAAAAATACGTTTTGGTAACGGTGTTGAATTTTGGGATGTGGCAGAAAATGTTGAAATAACAAACTGTTGCTTTGACAATATTTATGATTCGGCAGTCACACATCAGGGGATGGAAAATTGTGAGCCTGCCAAGAAATTTATTATTACCAATAATATTTTCAAAAAATGTGGAATGGCAAGCTATGAGCAACGTGATAAATTGCCTATATGTTCAAAATTTAATAATAACATATGTATTGATGCAGGAGAAGGATTTTCAAAGCAAGGTGAAATAATGCCAAGACG
>JAZOTP010000037.1:0-30126 GCA_045657705.1 Clostridia bacterium | reverse complement strand
GCTTGCAGGTGTTGAAGAAACATCCGCAGAATAAATAATGCTTATGAGGTGCTACCCTAATGGGTAGTGCCTCTTTTAATATATGACGAAAAGGAGAAATGTTTATTGAATAATACCGCTACTATAAATACTATACCTATTTGGGAGAAGGTACTTTTAACCCCACGAGAAACATCAGCATACTCAAATATTGGAATAAATAAAATGGATGAACTGTTGAATGACCCTATGTGTCCATTTGTATTACATATAGGTAAGAAAAGATTGGTAAAACGTAAGGAATTTGAAAAGTTTTTAGAGCAAAGTATAGAGATATAATATAAAAATTTTGAAGTTTTGACACGAAAATCGCGTATCTAATTGACTTTTTAGGCATATTATGATATAATATTATTCCGTGTCAGACTCTTTACATAAAAGGAGTTGATACACTATGGGAAAAGACTTAAAAGGTAAGGAAATCGGCGCCGGAGTATATCAAAGAAAGGACAAAAAATACTCCGCAAGGTTTGTAAGCAAGGTTACAGGCAAAAGAGTTGAAAGGTATTTTGACAAACCTAACGAGGCTAAAAAATGGCTTGCTGAAGCAAAGTATGAAGACGAACACAATAAGCGTGGAGTTTCATCACAAATGACAGTTGATGCTTGGTTTAACTTTTGGGTAGAAAACATAGTCGGTGATTTAGCACCTAATACACGTAGGAATTATCGGGAACGATACAAGCAAAATATTCAGCCTGTGATTGGCAAATTGTTACTATTTAATGTAAAGCCGCTTCATTGTCAAAGGGTCTTAAACGACATGAACGAGGACTACGCAGGTGCAACAATACGGCAGACATTTATAGCTATGGGGACAATGCTAAAGTCGGCACTTATGAATGACTTAATAACAAAACACCCTATGGATGGCGTAAGGTTTACAAAGCCTGTAAAAGCAGTAAACGACATAAAATATCTCACCATTGAGGAACAAAAAAAGTTCTTGGAAGTGGCAAAGCGGTCACATAATTATTATTAGTATGCCCTATTACTTGAAACGGGTTTGCGTACAGGAGAAATGGTTGGACTTACTTGGGACTGTATAGATTGGGAAAATCGCACTCTAACCGTAAATAAAACATTAGAGTATCGTCATAGCAGAGGCTATTGGAGAGCGGGAACACCAAAAACACCCACAAGCTATCGCACCATACCGTTAACAGACAGAGCTTATGAGATATTGCAAGAAGTTTACGCAACAAAAGACACAAGAAAGCAATCCGATACTCTGTCACAGACATTAGAGTATATGGATAGACATACGGGTGAGAAATCGACTCTTGTGATGAAAGACCTTGTCTTTATAAATTACAGAACGGGAGAGCCGGCAAAGAATTCTTCTTATGATACCCATCTTTATAAGCTGTGTGATGAAGCAGGCATAAAAAGATTCTGCCTTCATACTTTAAGACATTCATTCGCAACTCGAATGGTAGAATCTGGGGTAAACTTTAAATTTTTATCGTCTATCTTGGGACACGCATCGATTAAGACCACCCTTGATAGATACGCACATACAACTAACGATTCTATGCTTCAGGCAGTACAGCAATTTGAAACAAAAATGAAAGAGATTATGGCATGACCATGGCGTACAGATGGAGTATTAGCCATTCAGAAAATGCCTGAAACCCTTGAAAATAAAGGAGATGTAATATATTATGAAACTTGGTATAGTGGGTTTACCTAATGTCGGCAAATCAACCCTTTTTAATGCAATAACACAGGCAGGTGCAGAATCTGCAAATTATCCGTTCTGTACAATTGAACCGAATGTAGGTATCGTTGACGTGCCGGACGAAAGAATCGACGCACTTGCAAAGATGTATAATCCCAAAAAGGTGACACGTGCTTATATTGAATTTGTTGACATAGCAGGTTTGGTAAAGGGTGCATCAAAAGGAGAGGGTTTAGGTAATAAATTCCTTTCTCATATCAGAGAGGTAGATGCAATTGTACACGTTGTACGCTGTTTTGAAGATACAAACATTACTCACGTTGAGGGGAGTGTTGACCCGGCAAGAGATATTGAAACAATTAACTTAGAGCTTATTTTTTCTGATGTTGAAATAATGGAAAGAAGAATTGACAGAACCAAAAAGGCAATGAAGGGAGATAAGAACTTAGCATCTGAGCTTGCACTCCTGGAAAGAGTTTTAGCAGCTTTAGAGGACGGAAAGCCGGCAAGAAGTCTTGAATATACACCTGAAGAAGAACTTATAATGAAAGAAATTGCACTAATTTCAATGAAGCCTGTACTGTATGCCGCAAATGTTTCTGAGGACGATTTTTCAAAGGGGATTGAAAACAACCAATATGTAAAGGTAGTTGAAGAGATTGCAGCATCTGAGGGTTCAATAGTAATGCCCGTATCTGCAAGAATAGAAGAAGAGATTTCTCAGCTTGACGCTGAAGAAAAGCAGATGTTTTTATCAGAGCTTGGTATGAGTGAATCAGGTCTTGACAGACTTATAAAAGCAAGCTATACGCTTCTTGGTCTTATCAGTTACTTAACAGCGGGTGAACCTGAGGTTCGTGCGTGGACAATCACAAACGTCACAAAAGCACCGCAGGCGGCCGGCAAAATACACTCGGATTTTGAGCGTGGTTTCATCAGAGCAGAGGTCGTTGCATATACCGACCTTATGGAATGCGGTTCAATGGTTGCCGCAAAGGAAAAAGGTCTTGTGCGTTCTGAGGGTAAGGAATATGTCATGAAGGACGGAGACATTGTTCTTTTCAGATTTAATGTTTAATAACTTTTATGGTGCAACACTTCAATACGGTTGCACCTTTTTTATCACATAATAAAAACTCTGTAATGATGTTTTAATTACCATTACAGAGTTTTATTCCTGTTAATTAATAACTTTATCTGTTAAGAATAAGCTTTGTAAGTTCAACAGGTTCAACAATCTTGCCATCCTTGTAAACACGCATATTACCTGAAGCAATTTCGTCGATAAGAATAACTTCATCATTGTTATAACCGAATTCAAATTTTATATCCCACAAATCAAGACCGATTGACTTTAAGTCGTCAGCAACAATTTTTGTTATTTTTAAGGTTTGCTCTTTCATGCTTTCAAACATTGCAGGAGTCATTACACCTAATGCAGCAAGTCCTTCGCCTGTTACAAGCGGGTCGCCCTTTTCATCGTTTTTGAAGGTACATTCAACGTAACCACCATCAAGAACAGTACCGTCCTTGATATATTCTCCGTATCTGCGGATAAAGCTTCCTGTAGCAACAAGACGGCAGATAACCTCTAAACCGTGACCGAAAACGGTTGCAGGAAGAACCTCCATAGTAGCATCATCAACATTTGCATTTACATAATGAGTCTTGATACCTGATTTTTTAAGTAATTCAAAATAGTGAACAGATGTTTCAAGATTTGCTTTACCGATACCCTCGATAGTAAGACCAACGCTGTTTTCGCCCGGATCAAACACACCGTCTTTACCTGTACAATCATCCTTGAACTTCAGCATTACATTACCGTTGTCAAGAGAATATACGTCTTTTGTTTTTCCCTCATAAATCTTTTTCATGTTAATCACTCCATTTACTTTCTTTCTATTAAAAATAGCATTATTATTCTATCACAAAATTTGTGTAATGTATAGCTTTTTTTTGAAAAAATTTAATATTTATTTTATATTCATCGTATTTTTTTATATATAGAAAAAATTTTTGTAGAAAATAGCAATAAATTAAACAAAATAAATAACTATACCTTTTTATTTTTACAGAATTAAATTATTGATTTTTAATTTATTTTATATAATTTTTATTTTTTTCTTGACAAATAAAAAAATTGGTGGTATAATTGTCAAAAAACAGGGGAGCCGGTGTAGCTGTGCTGAGAGGAAGTAATCAAACTTCGACCCTTTAACCTGATGCGGATAATGCCGTCGTAGGAAGTCATAAGTTTGATTTTTTTTCGGAGATGCCGCATTTTGGTATCTCCTGTTTTTTTATGCTTTGAAAGGATGTGAAAACGAGGCGGCAGAGGGGGAGCGCCCTTTGTTTGTATAACAGCGATGGGAAGCCGTGTTCCGGCGTGAGAGGAAGCCATAAAGCTTCGACCGACCTTAAATCTTTTTTGTGGAAAATTTTTAAATTCCGCACAAGACACAAGGGAAATTGCTGTTATAGCCGTTTCCCGCAAAATTTCAAAGGAGTGTAAAAAAATGAGAAAAAACAACATTAAAAAATTAACAATGGCAGGTGTTTTATGTGCAGTGGCAGTAGTCGGAAGTATGTTTTCATTTCCTGTTTTCGGAAGTAAATGTTCACCTGTACAGCATATGGTAAACATATTCTGTGCAGTCTTTTTGGGACCTGCTTATGGAGTATGTGCAGCATTTGCCGCAAGCCTTTTAAGAAATCTTTTGGGATTGGGAAGTCTTATGGCATTTCCGGGTAGTATGTTCGGAGCATTACTTTGCGGTATAGCATACAAAAAAAGTAAAAATCTCCCGCTTACATTGATTGGCGAGGTGTTCGGCACAGCTGTTATCGGCGGACTGTGTGCATATCCGATTGCTGTTTTTCTGATGGGACAAAGCAGTGCAGATATTGCTTTTTGGGCATATATAATACCGTTTCTGATTTCAACAGCAGCAGGTGCTGTTCTGTCGGGAATCATAATATTCACAATGAAAAAGAGCGGTGTGTTAAACAAAATCAACAGTCAAACTTTATAACAAAAGGAGTATAATTCATGAACTATTCAACACAAATGGAAGCAGCACGAAAAGGCATAATAACAACTGAAATGGAGTTAGTTGCACAAAAAGAATCTATTGAAATAACAAAACTTATGAATCTTATGGCAAAAGGAGAGGTTATCATTCCCTGTAATAAAAATCATAAATCTCTTTCGCCAAACGGTTTAGGTTCTGCACTAAAAACAAAAATCAATGTTAATCTTGGTACATCAAGAGATCTTAATGATGTTAGCCTTGAAATAGAAAAAGTTAACTGTGCTGTAAATATGGGTGCTGAAGCAATAATGGATTTAAGCTCGTTTGGTGACACAAGAGCCTTCCGAAGAAAACTTACCCAAAGCTGTACTGCAATGATAGGAACTGTTCCGATATATGACGCTGTAGTATATTACCATAAACCACTCATTCAGATAACAGAAAAAGAGTGGATAGAAATTGTAAGAATGCACGCACAAGATGGTGTTGATTTTATGACAATACACTGTGGATTAAATAAGGAAACAGCTAAAAAAATTAAAAACAACAAACGATTAATGAACATAGTTTCAAGAGGAGGCTCTATTATTTTTGCATGGATGGAAATGACAGGCAAAGAAAATCCGTTTTATGAGCATTTTGATGAAATTTTAGACATTTGCAGAGAATATGATGTAACATTGAGTCTTGGTGATGCCTGTCGTCCCGGATGTATATCGGACGGAACCGATGCCGCTCAGATAGAAGAACTGATAACTTTGGGTGAGCTTACAAAAAAAGCATGGGAAAAGGATATACAGATAATGATAGAGGGACCCGGTCATATGCCCTTAAATCAGATACCGGCAAATATGCAGATTCAGAAAACATTATGCCATAATGCCCCCTTTTATGTTCTCGGTCCTATCGTAACAGATATTGCTCCCGGATATGATCATATTACGGCTGCTATAGGTGGTGCTGTTGCAGCTCAGCACGGTGCTTCGTTTTTATGTTATGTCACTCCTGCTGAACACTTAAGATTACCTGATTTGGTTGATGTAAAAGAAGGAATAATTGCTGCAAAGATAGCCGCTCACGCAGCTGATATAGCAAAAGGAATACCAAATGCCTGTGATATTGATAATAAAATGAGCAATGCACGTCACAATCTTGATTGGGAATCAATGTTTTCTCTCGCTCTTGACCCTGAAAAAGCAAGAGCCTACAGAAATTCTAATCAACCAGAAAAAGAAGATACATGCAGTATGTGCGGAAATTTCTGTGCTGTTAAAAATATGAATCGTATATTGGATGGTGAAATTGTTTCAATTTTTGACGAATAAGGAGCAATCAATGTTTTATAATATACTTGAAAATGTGCGTAAAAAAGCACCTTTAATACATAGCATAACCAATAATGTAACAGCTAATGACTGCGCAAATATTCTGCTTGCCTCGGGTGCTTCTCCGATTATGGCAGAAGCACCCGAGGAGGCAGAGGAAATTACCTCTGTTTGTGACGGACTTTCTCTGAATCTCGGAACACTTACCCAAAGTAAGCTTTCTGCCATGCTTATATCAGGACAGGCAGCAAACAGAAAGGGTATTCCCGTTCTTTTAGACCCTGTGGGTGCAGGTTCTTCGCAGTTCCGCACACAAGGTACACATGAGCTTTTAAAAAAAGTAAGGTTTTCAGTAATTCGTGTAAACTGCTCCGAATTAAAAGCACTCATTTCAGGTGAAAAGGTGAAATGCGGAGTTGATGTGCGGAAATCAGATAAAATTACAGAATACAATCTTGACAATACTATAGAGATTGCAAAAGAGCTTTCAAAAAAATACAAATCAATAATTGTTGTAACAGGTGCTTTTGACATTGTGACAGACGGCAACAAGACTATTATTATTGAAAACGGGAATCCGATGATGAGCAGCGTAACAGGCAGCGGTTGTATGCTTTCTTCACTTATTACCGCTTTTATAAGTGCAAACAGTAATAATATTTTTTACTCAACTGCGGCGGCAGTCTGCACAATGGGTTTATGCGGAGAAAAAGCATTTCAGCGTCTCAAATGTGATGACGGTAATTCTTCATACCGCAATTATATTATTGACGGGATTTTTAATCTTTCGGAGAAGGAGCTGATACAAGGTGCAAAATACGAACTCAGATAAAAATACTTTTCGTTTATATGCAGTAACAGACAGAAAATGGACGCATAATCAAACGCTGTATGAACAGATTGAGTCATCACTAAATGGTGGAGTTACCTGTATACAGTTAAGAGAAAAAGGGCTTGCAGAAAATGAGTTTTTAAAAGAAGCAATAAAAATAAAAGCGCTCTGTCACAGATATAACGTACCTCTTATAATAAATGATAATGTTTATATAGCATTAAAAAGCGATGCTGACGGAGTACATCTCGGACAAGGTGACATGAGTATAACTAAAGCCCGAAAAATACTCGGTAAGGACAAAATTATCGGGGCAACCTGTAAAACGGTCAATCAAGCAAAAAATGCCGAAAATGACGGTGCTGACTATATCGGAACAGGTGCAATGTTTCCTACATCAACAAAAACCGACACATTTGTTGTAGATAAAGAAGAAGCAAAAAGGATTTGTAAGTCTGTATCAATTCCTGTTGTTGCAATCGGCGGAATAAGTAAAGATAATATAACAACTCTTAAAATGATCGGATTTAGCGGATATGCATTGGTATCTGCAATTTTTGCAGCAAATAATATAGAAAAGGAATGCAGGGAATTGTCATCTTTAATATAAATGAAAGGATTAATTATGAAAAAAATATTATCTATTGCCGGCTCTGATTCCTGCGGCGGTGCAGGTATTCAGGCAGACATCAAAACCATAACCGCACACGCAATGTATGCCGAAACTGCAATCACGGCTCTCACTGCTCAAAACACAACAGGAGTATATGGAATTTATGATGTGACGGACGAATTTATTTCACAGCAGCTCGACTGCATATTCACAGATATTTTTCCCGACAGTGTAAAAATCGGTATGGTGTCAAATAAGAAAATAATTGAAGCAATAGCAAAAAAACTGACAGAGTATAATGCAAAAAATATAGTTCTTGACCCTGTTATGGTCTCAACCTCCGGTTCAAAACTTCTTTGCGATGATGCAAAAAATGCTCTTACCACCCTTTTATTTCCGCTTGCAAAAATTATTACACCCAATATACCTGAAGCGCAAGTTCTATGTGATTTTAGTATAAAGACTGAAGCTGATATGATTACAGCCGCAAAATTTATAAATGAAAGATACAGAACATCTGTACTTATAAAAGGCGGACATCTTGTAAATGATGCAGTCGATATACTGTACGATAACAATGATGTATACCGTTTTCAATCTCCACGGATAGATAACCCAAATACTCATGGAACAGGATGTACACTTTCATCTGCGATTGCCTGCAATCTTGCAAACGGTCATTCTGTTTATGACAGTGTAAAAAATGCAAAAGAATATTTAACAGGAGCACTCGGGGCAATGCTTGACCTCGGTCAGGGCTCAGGCCCGTTGAATCATATGTATAAAATCACAACATTATAAATTACTGTAATTATAAAAAAATCGACATTTTTATAAACAAATGAAAATGTCGATTAATGTTATAATTATTTAAGTAAAAACCACAAAATAGAAATTTATTTAATATTATTTTATCAATCCATATTTTTTCTTCACTCTTTCAAGCTTTTCAATCATTGGCTCTGCACCGAACCAAAGGAAAAATACAGTTGCCGCCCCATGTATGAGGTCAAAAGGAAATCCCATTACATAAGAGGACAAAAACATTTCGGGGGTGGGGGAGGGTTGATACATCAAAACCGTTCCCGTATTTACTATACCGCCGAATATGACCACCGTTGAAATAAGTCCGAAAACACAAAGTGAAGCTTTAGTTTTTCTGAGCCACCCTTTTTGAAAAAGTATTCCCGAAACAAGTCCCACTGTTCCGAATGCAAACATCTGCCACGGAGTCCACGGGCCTTGCCCGAAAAAGAAATTGGAAATAAATCCTGTTACAACACCTACAAGAAATCCTGTCTCACCGCCAAAGCATACAGCCGCAATAATAACTATTGCAAGAACAGGCTTAAACTGAGGAATTTCATAAAAAACAGCTCTTCCTGCAACGGCAATTGCACAAATAACGCTTATCAAAACAATTTCTCTCGCCTGCGGTCTTTTTCCTTCAAAATTTATTACAAACGGTACCAGTATTTCAAGAATTATCAATAGACTTATAAAATAATATTTCTTGTCTTCAAGATAGAATAAACCGATTAGAATTGTCAGGGGTACTGCAACAAGAGTGAATAACAGAGAAAAAAGAGTCCTTTTTGAAAGCTTTCTTTCTTTTCTTTCTGCCTGTACCTGCTCAATTTCCCGTTTCCTTTTGGGGATTAAGAAAAACAAACATAATGCTGCCTCAATAATTGTTACAGCCTGATATATAAGATTTCTGCTGTCGGTAAATTTATTGTTAAAAAATATAACGGTAATAACCAGGAGTACTGCAAAAATAATTGACATTGCAATGTTTAACGGCTTAATTTTTTTCATTTCTTTCTCCTCTTTCTTTTGTGAATTTTGTTCTTTATCGGCAATTGGCTTGTTTTTTATATATTCAGGTAATTGATGTTCATGATTCTTCTTTTTTGTAATTCCCATAGCATATAAAATATCCTCATCAAGTACAGCTTGGGGTATAATATCTCTTGCTATACGGTTTGCAGCTGTTGTGTAGAAATACTTTCCCGAAAAGAAATCATGTGAATTGTCGACACCCATAATTTTTCCGTCAAAAAACATTGCACATCTGTCAGCATACTTTGCACAAAATTCCACATCATGCGACACCATAATAATAGTTGTACCGCTTTTTTTTAAGCTTTGTAAAATACCTGCAAGCTTATCCTTAAAATGTGCATCAAGACCTTTTGTCGGTTCATCAAGCATTAATATATCAGGACCTGTTAACAAAACCTTTGCAAGGGCTACTCTTTGCTGTTCACCGCCCGATAAGTCATAAGGATGCCTTTTTAACAGTTCATATAGTTCACACAGCTCTGAAATTTCTTTAATTCGTTTTTCCTTTTCGTTCTTTGGAAACTCTTCCAAAACTTCGCATAAATCAAGGTATACACTTTTTTTAACAAAAAGGCTCTGCGGATTCTGCGGTAGTATTCCCATTTTTTTATCAATCAGAATTTTTCCGCGATACGGTTTTTGCAGTCCGCCGATTACCGATAACGCAGTTGTCTTTCCTGCACCGTTTCCGCCTACGATTGCAAAAATTTCATTACTGTTTACCGAAAGATTCAGACCCTTTAAAACATCATTGCTGTTTTTTTCATATCTGAACCAAACGTCTTTAAGTTCAACTATAATATCACTATTTATTGGTTTTTCAGTTCTTTTTATTGTTTTATTACCAATTTCAAGTTTTTCAAGCCAATCCCTTGCTTCTTTAACTGTTACAGGGCATTTGGTTTCGGTTTTAACCGACGTATAAAGTCTTATCGGTGTAGGCATTGCCAAAAGCATATCATTATCCAATAGCTTAATTCCAACATCTGACGGATTTTCGTCAACAATAATTTTTCCGCTATCCATGACTATAACCCTGTCCGACAAAGGCAAAGCCTCTTCAAGTCTGTGTTCGGATAGTATTATGGTTATTCCGAATTCAAGGTTTATTTTTTTTACTGTTTCAAGAAAATCACGGGAGGCAATCGGGTCAAGCTGACTTGTTGGTTCATCAAGTATCAGAACCGATGGCTGCATAACCATAACCGACGCTAAATTTAAAAGCTGTTTCTGACCGCCCGAAAGCTCACTTACCTTATTATGAAACCAACTGCCTATTCCGAAATATGACGCCATTTCCGAAACCCTTGTTCTTATTTCTGTATTGTCATATCCCAGGCTTTCCAATCCAAAAGCCAACTCGTGCCAAACCTTATCACATACAATCTGATTATCGGGATTTTGAAGAACAAATCCTATTTTTTCGCTCTGTTCTCTTTGACTTAGCTCCTCTGTATCTTTGTTTTCAAAATACACCTTTCCTCTTTTTTTGCCGTGAGGTGATATAATGGGTTTTAGCTGTCTTAAAAGTGTAGTTTTTCCACAGCCTGATTTTCCGCATATTGTAATAAATTCACCCTTATTAAAAGTAACATTTATTCCGTCAAGAGCTTGTTTATCCCCCTCAGGATAGCGAAATTCAAGATTTTCTATTCTGTAGCTTTCCATTTAATTTCCTCCCATTTTTCCACTGCAATCGGCAAAGAACATAACATAAAGTACGCAATATAAATACTGATACTCATAAAATCCAAACCACTGCTTACAATTTTCGGGAAATATTTAAACTCAATAAAATTCATATAATTTCCTGAAAAAATATATATTCCGAGTATCAAAATATAACTTAAAATATATTTATCTCTTGTGCTTATGATGTAATTTGAAAAGGCAGTTCGTCCCGAAAGACCATATCCTCTGCTTTTCATACTGTCAGCGGTATCAATTGCATTTTCAAGCATCCATGTAATCATTACAGATAAAATTGTAATTGCACATTTTGCTCTTTTTATGACAGTTCCCTCCGATACATCACGTCCGATACATCTTTGAGCATTTATCACTACTTTGAGCTGTGTACGGAATT
The DNA here is from genome assembly GCA_045657705.1 of Clostridia bacterium. Taxonomy (GTDB): domain Bacteria; phylum Bacillota; class Clostridia; order UBA1381; family UBA1381; genus RGIG1988. The sequence continues at coordinate 18,670 of JAZOTP010000037.1, read as the reverse complement.
TCGGTACAAACCGCAGTGTCATAGACAGTATAAGAGAAAATGACGGTATAATTTTTCCGAAAAGATAAATAATTTTATCGCTTGTCATTATATTATTAAAGCAGGAAAACCATTCAATAACACATACTATCATTACGGCCGCAAAAATCCCATAAATAATTGACTCAAGCGTCAGAGGATTACCGCTTTTGAAATACGCAAGTATCGTCACACCCTCATGATTAAACAGCGGATTCATCACCGCCGATACCAAAAGAATGGGAATAATACAAAAAATACCGAATTTCACAGCCTCTTGTCCCTTTAATACAATTGAATATCCCACTGCACAGATAAGTGAGATAACAAGCATAACAGGATTCATAAAAAGCATTGAATACATTATAACAAAAAAGAAAAATGTAAAATTCACTATAGGATGACAGGTTTTAAAACAGTTCATTCTCTTGCCCCCAAATTATTGTAATCTCCACCGACATCTGCACCAAGCTGACAGGTATATATAATTTCTATTTTGTCTCCCTCTTTAACACTGTATCTTGAACAGCCGTAATTCGGAAACCGGTCATTTACCTTATACATCCATCCGGAAAGCTCTCCGCAGTCAAATTCGTAAAGATTATTTATACCCTCAATGTATATACTGTTGTATATCGGGGTGTTTCTGAATTCCATATGGATTTTATTTCTTTTCATTTCCCTCAAAAGAATATTAAAAACGCTTTCTCCCTCGAAAAAAGTAACGGTCTGTTCTTTGAATATAATTCCGTCCGGGGGGATAATTTCGGCTTTATCCGGCGAAAGCCAGTCAAGATTATCCAAAACCGTACTACAGCTTACTTTCAGGGTACAGGTAAGCTCTTTATCTGAAATTACAGCCTTCTGCGGTTCAATAGGTAAAGGATTTTCGTTCGGAACAGGTTCAGTATTGTACTCGTCATTTCCTGTTTCCTCGTTTATTTCCATTTTGTTTTCTTCTGAATATTCAATACCTTCATATCCCGGAAGTAAGCTGATAAGCTTGTTTTCAACCTTCCCCGCATCATCAGTCTGCTCACTTATTTCTTCTGTCGGTGAGGGCGATGGGGAAGAGGACGGTGTTGGGGAGGTGGGGGCTTTCAAAGCATCATTTTTTTTAAGTTGTTCACCGTCTGCCGAAGGTGACGGCAAATTACTGACATAGTTTTTTTCTGTCGGTTTTGTTTCTTCTGCTTTTATTTCGCTAATAACGACTGTGTTGTTATCATTTACTTCCAAGCCTCTCATCCCCGGAGCATTTCCGCCCCACCATAACACAACAGCAAGCGCTGTAATAACAAATACTGCTATAATTATTTTATTTTTACTGAACTTCATTTTTTGCTCCTTAATTTATATTAGTTCTGATACTCTAAGCAGATTATAAATCATTTGCGCAATCTCGCCCCTTGTAATAATCTTTTTGGGTTCAAGGTACATTTCTTCATCAGAAATTATATTGTTTTTTACACATATTCCCAATGAAATCATAGCCCAGTCCGATGCTTTTACATAATCAAAAAATCCTGCCAGTATATCTTTTGCAGCCATTAAATCCATTTGCGTTTCCAATCCACAAAGCTTTGCCGCTCTTGCTGTCATTACAGCCGCCTCCTCGCGGGTGATTGTTCCGTTCGGGTTAAACTCAGCTTCCGATACACCGTTTACAATACCGAAATGGTATGCAGTATTAACATAATCATAAAACCAGTCATTCTTTAAAACATCAGAAAATTTGTCCTCTCCCATGCTGTCAAGTCCCAGTGCCCTAACTATAATTGTGGCAAACTGTGCTCTTGTCATGGAGTTTTTATCATCAAAAGTATCATCTGTCATTCCTGATATAATACCGTGGGCAGCAAGTTTTTCTATCGCCGTACGGTATGGACTTTCCGATATGTCCAAAAAGGTTTTGTTATCGTAAACTCTTGGCATTATTTTGACATATTTATTCCTTTTTGTCAAGTCTGTATTTTCTTCAACGCAATATGTTGTGTCGGTCATTGTAAATAAACTGTTTTCTTTGTTTTCAAATCTTTTTAATGCCGCAAGTGAATATAAGGCCTGCTCCGTAGACATAAGACTTTCCTTTACATCTTTGTGGGTATGCTTGAATCCTCCGTTTTCGCAGTAAAAGGTCAAAAGATTATCAATAACGGATTTTGAATTTTTAACAAATCTTTCATCGTTAATATCTATAGCTAATTCACATAATGCGGTAATTACCTGAGATGCACTTTCCGATGTTTCAACTCCGTAAACTTCAAAGCCTCCGTTCTCATTCTGCATTGCAGACAGTGAATTCAGAGCTTTTTCAATACAGGTTTTTACCTCTTCACGCTCCCTGTATTTTGCAAGTGCAATAAGTACCATTGCCGTAATATCGGGTTCGGGTGTTATATCAGTGTTTGGCTTTTGGGGGTTATAGCTTAATGAAAAGCCTCCATCGCTCATTTGAAATTGTAATATCCTATCTAAATATAAATCCCTTGTTGCCTGAACCTTTGCATTTTCATTTAACGGAATTTCATATCCACCGCTGTCAAGTGCAATCAATGCCCAGACCGGACCGTTAATTCCCTGCCATGTTATTTTCTCGCAATCTCCGAGCGGCATTAAGAGATTGAAGCCTCCAACATCGGACGGATTTTTTCCTATAGATGTAAGTGCAGTAATAAGTCTTGAATATTCTGTATATTTTTTATCATGAAGTATGCCGCCGCAGTCCTTTATATACCTTTTAATGTTGTTGTAATAAAGCTGATAGTATTCTTCAGGAATTTCTGCATTACTCCGTGCTAACCCCAAAACTGCCCATTCACCGCCTGTTGTACCAAACTGCGGATTTTCAACTGTCTCATATATGTATCGGGCAGTTTTTGTCAAAATGTTATCAACATAACTTCTTTCTTCCGAAAACACTGTAATCGGAATCAGCATTGATAAAATTATAAAAACAGATATAATTTTTTGTTTCATTATAAAAGCTCCTTAAAAATTTAAAAGTATTTACAAATTATGTGTTAAATATTTGTAGATTGCCGTTTTGCAACGAGGGAGCCATACACGTGTATTACTCTTGCAAAATAGTGAAATGTGCAAATTTTGGAAGCCTACCTCTTCAAACTATAATTTAACCTTTATCATCATAAATATTTTCGCCGCCTCTGCCCTTGTGGCTTTTTGTGAAAATCCAAATTCATTATTATCATTTCCCGTCATAATTCCTCTTGCCTTACAGAATCTTAAAGCCTCCAATGACCACTGCGGTGCATTTTCCATATCTATGTAATCAAGCTCAGCATTAAGGTCAGCTTCTGATACAATATCCATAAGCTTTGCATATCGGAAAATCATTACAGCTATTTGCTCCCTTGTTACCTCAGCATCAGGTGCAAATTCATTTTCAGACATTCCGTTTACTATCCCGTTTTCATATGCCCAGCAAACAGCATCGGTATAATACAAATTCTCGCCAATATCTTCAAATTCTGCTTTTGATACAGCCTCGGGTTCTTTTTCCAATCTGTGTAAAACTACTGTAAACATAGCTCTTGTCATACTCGCATCGGGTGCAAATTCATTCTCTGATATGCCATTGAATAAATTGTTTTCCACAACAAAATCTACTGCATCTTTATACCATGAATCTTTTTTGACATCTTTAAATTCGACAGCTTCTTTTTTTAGTGTTTCTTCTTTATCTGTTATTTCTTCTTTTTTGTCTTCTTCACTTTTTTCTGTCACTTCGGCATTATTTTCAGTTTTTGCTTCGTTTTTTGTTACAGGCTCATTATTTGATAATGAGCTACCTGATGAGGATGGGTTTTTTATTGTTTTTTCAACAGTATAATCATCTGTATAATGTAGAATAATTACATCATTATTTTTTACAGCTTGTTCTGACACTCCAAGCTCAGGATACTTTCCGTTCAAAGTATACATCCAACCTGAACTTTGTCCGTTGTCAAACTCACGCAGGCCTTTAATTTCTGTGATGTAGTTTTCTTCGCTGCTATAGGGAATGCCTGCAATACTTAAAGCTTTCTTTATTACATCAATTACTTTACTGCCGTTATCAACAGACACTTCGGTTTTTTCAAGCCAGGTTTCAAGATTTCCTTCTTTCATTGTGTGAGTATTTTCCTCGCCCTCAGGCTCTCCGTGCTTTTCATCGCCCATAAGTGTGAAATAAACCTTAAGCTTTGAAATACTTGTTCCCCCGCTATGAGATTTCCTTTCTACAGTAACAGGAGTTGTAACAGACACAATATTTCCACCCTGATAGCTTACTGTTATTTCTGTGTCCTCTTCTACAAGCTCTCTGCTTGGTTCATAGCTGTAAGCTTTTGTTTCTTCTTTTCTTCCATCAGCATAAATCAAAGAAACAATCATGCCTGTCGGGTCGAATGTATCTCCCTCTTTATAGCTTGTCTTTAAAGGCGGTGATGTAATTTCAATCGAGGTAACCTCTGCCTGTATAACCTTAATGGCAATATTAGCAGTTTTTTCACGGTATGTAACTGTAACAAATTCAGTATCTTCTGCGAGAATTTCAGGTGTTACAGTATAATTTGACGCTATCTGTGTTTTTCCGTCTTCATAATTTGCCGTAACCGTTAAATTTGCTGTATCAAAGCTTTCTCCGATATGATAATCTGTTTTGACGTTTGTTGCGTCGAGTGTTATTGAAGCTAATTCACTGTCACTTACGGAAACGGGTATCGTTATATCAGGCAACTGTCCGAGCCAGCCGAGTCTTGCTTCCGAGGTAAAATTCGGAGCTTTACCATCTGTTAATGTAATACCTCTGTGATTACCGTATGCATCACCAAAGCCTGTTGTATAAATCATACCGCCTGAAAGTGTAAAAGTATCGTAAGCATAATCATCGGGAATTTTCAATTCACTATCCTTCTGATATGTAATCATGCCCCATTGATTTTTTTCTTTTAAAACATTTGCAACTGTTTGTGCATTGGCATTACTTGCAAATGCATACTGATTCGGTAAGCCACCGATTAGCTGTCCCTCATAGCCTGAAACATCGGTATAAACCGGAAGAGCATTCATATTATACACACCCGCAAGCTTATTTGCCGGGTGATAAAGCTTATCAAAAACAATGTTCAGTGTATCTCCCGGATAAACCGGCTCACCGTCATTAATACTTATAGAAACCTTCTTTGCAGTTATTATCTGATATTCAGTTTCTGTACCTTTTTGAAGCTTTACTATATTTCTTCCTTCCTTTAACGGAATGCTAAAGCTGTCATCATCATTTTTTTCAACGCTTTCAAAACCGTCAAAGGTCATCACGTCATCAATTACAGGATTTGCAACAAAAACATTTTCGGCTTCTGAAGTAAATGTATATACCCCTGTTTCATCTGTAAAATATATGCAATCATGTTCGGCATCAATCATATCTTGGGATAGCTTGATTGTACCTGAGTTTTTCCCCTCATTAATTGTCGTTCCTGTCGGAAAACTACTTTGCGATGCACCCACACTTACAACAAATACTCCTGTATTCTCTGGCCATATTGCACCAAAGAACGGTCCTCCTGCCGCATCGACATAGTTTAATGCATCATATGTCACAAGAACAATTGCCGTTCCCTCTCCGACTGCTGTAATAAGTCCGTTTTCATCAATATTTATTACATCTTCGCAAGCATTACCTACTTCGTCTATAACAGTATAGTGATAATCGGGTTCTATAAAGTAATTACCTGTTATTGTATCAACAGCTTCCCAGTTACGCAGTGGAACAAGCTGATATGCCTCATCTGTATCAAGCTTTAAATATCCTTGTGGATTGATATTTAAATAAATATCCGCCACATTATATCCATTGTTATGTGAAGTATCACGGTCGATTGTTGATTTGGTTTTTCCGTCTGATGCAAGCATTTCTTCTGTTACTGTCAGATTGAATCCCGCAGTCTTTTTAAATTTGCCTGCATATGTGATATAATCCTCACTGCTTATACGGTAGTTATATGTACTGTTGTCAGTAAGGGAATAATAGTACGATACCATATCCTCATTTTTAACCACTTTTACAGGCTCAATTTCAGTAAAACTTATAAAATGAACCTTTCCCTTTTCTCCGACAAAAAGCTCCGTATCTGCAGGCACTGTAATACAAGCGTCTGCAAGTGCAGTATCAATCACTTCATTTTCGGCTGAGTTATTTTCTTTTTCCCCGGCATAAGTTTTTATTGTTACAAGTGAAAAGCTCATAACAATAGTGAGTAATAGTGTTAAAATTCGTTTTGCTTTCATTTTTTGTAAATCCTTTCTTATTAATAAATTTTCATCAAAAGCAATACTGTAAGTTTTAATTTCACCTCCGTAATGCCGGGCAAATAAAAAAGCCGCAGCAATTTTTTTACAAAAATTACCACAGCTGTCTTTTTCTGTGATTACCACAAATTATCTGCAACAAAATAAATTCCCGATAAGAGAATACATACAGATAAAACTGTCATTCCTATGCGAATGCACGGACGGAACAACATCAAAGCAGGTCTTCCGGCTAATGTCATATAGAAAAATTCCTCATTTTTATATCCTGCCTTCTCAGTATTCCCAATGACCGGCTTTCACCGACGGATATAAAAACTTCGACACATACGGCGACAGTTATCGCACGGGATTCACACCCGTTTCCCTTTTCACCGACTATACCCCGACAGTATAGACGACACTTTGTGTGAATATTTTATTGTACTTATATTATATAATAATTATATAGAATAGTCAATCAGAAAAACAAACAAAAACTTTAATAAAAGAAATATTTTTTTCGCCATTTCTTAAGAAATATAATATATTGTAACCTTTTATAATACTTTTTTGGTAAACTTTTACATTTCTTACTTATATTACAAAATCATTTTTAACCAAAGTCACATGCATTACAAAAATAAATAAAATTTAAACATTATGTGACTTTTGTGTGTGTTTTATTGACAAACCAAAAATTATAACATATAATTTATTTGTAAGCAGAAAATACCAACAGAAAGGAAGGATAGAAAATGAAAAAATTTATTTCTACCATTTTGGCATTATCAATGTCACTCACCCAGATACTCGGATTGTGTGTTAATGCCGAGGGCGAACAGCTCTTATGCAATTATTCCATTTCGGGTATAAGCTATTCATTATATGATGACAAAAATCTTGTTATTGACTACAATGGTACTACTTCTTTATGGTTTAGTTTAAATCAACTTAACTTTAACGGTACATACTCGTATAACAACGGCGACATCATAAGCGTAGAGTTTTCAGACAATGTTACAGCAATTCCTGAAAATGCACTTCGCGATTGTACATTAATCAGGAATATTACACTTCCTGACAACTTGACTTCAATTGGCGATTATGCTTTTGCAAATACAGGAATAAAAAACATTGTACTTCCCACTTCTATTCAGCACATGGGTCCTAATTTTATTTCAGGATGTGTTACAAATGTAACTCTTGCATCTAATATTTCGGTCGCTCAGCCCGCACCGTCACAAGCTCCTGAAACAACAGCGACAACCCAACTATCGCAATCTCCGGAGTCAACAGAAACAACTCTACCAACTCAGTCTCCGGAATCAACAGAGACAACTGAGCCAACTCAGTCTCCAGAACCATCAGCAACAACCGAGCCAACACAGTCCCCGGAACCATCATCAACAACCGAACCAACTCCGTCTGAAGTGCCTGTTCCATCAGAAACACCACTTCCGGATGGTACATACAGAATTACATATTCATTAAACGGTGGAATAATTGCATCGGACGCTCCTACTACATATACAGCAGAGGATACGATAACTTTAAAAACACCTACACGTGAAGGATACAGGTTCTATAAATGGTATTCAGACAGCAGTTACACAAAGACAATAGAAAATATTCCTGCAGGTTCAACAGGTGATATTGTTGTTTATGCAACCTGGATTAAAAAATCCTCAGGCGGAAGTCTTGGAACTTCAAATTATACTATCCAGTTTAATTCAAAAGGCGGAAGTTCTGTAGACTCTCAAAAGGTTGCAAAAGGCTCTTACGTTACAAAACCCGAAGCTCCGACCAAGAGGGGTCATATATTTGCAGGCTGGTATTCAGATTCAAAATTAAGAAGCAAATATAATTTCAACACACCTGTATTAGCATCCTTTATACTATATGCAAAATGGATAAGTACAGACGATGCTGACGCTCCACACTATGATTATGACTACGATGATGAAGATACAAATAACAGCAGTAATGATATCGTTATAGATAATGAATATAGTGCAACAACAATTATTCTTACAATTGATTCAAGAATAATTGTCTTAAATGGAAAGAAAGTTGAAAATGACGTTGCACCTATGATCAGGAACAATCGTACAATGATGCCCATACGCTTTATTGCAGAAGCACTTGATGCAGATGTCACTTGGGATCCTCAATTCAGAATTGTTACAATTTCAGATGATTTCCGTCATATTGTAATTCACATTGATTCTGACAGAGCATATTTAAACGGTGATTTGTATGAACTTGATTCACCGGCATTTATCAGTGAAAATCGTACTTATGTTCCAATCAGATTTGTTGCTGAAGCACTCGACTGTGAAGTTGAATGGTCAGTTGATGCAAGAACTGTAACAATTTCCAGATAAAAATCATACTTTAGCCAATTACAGTTAATATAAAATAAAAAACAAAGCCTCGCAATCGTAATGATTACGGGGCTATTGTTTTTAACAACTAAATTATACTCAGATAATTTCTACCACAACGTGTTTGTCCTCACGGCTTGCAGCAGCTTTTACAACGGTACGGATGGCTTTAGCAATTCTACCTTGCTTTCCAATAACCTTTCCCATATCGTCCTTATTTACTCTTAGCTCAAGTATAACTGACTGTTCTCCCTCAACTTCCTTTACAGAAACATCTTCGGGGTGTTCAACAAGAGCTTTAGCAATAGTTTCTAATACTTCGTTCACGATACACACTCCTTACAGAATACCTTGTTTTTTAAGAAGGGCCTTAACTGTGTCGGTTGGCTGTGCGCCGTTTCCAATCCATTTCTTAGCTAAATCTGCATCAATGTTAACTGTTGCAGGGTCTGTTAATGGGTTATATGTTCCGATTTCTTCAATAAATCTACCATCTCTTGGATATCTTGAATCAGCAACAACTACTCTATAAAAAGGAGCCTTCTTTGCACCCATTCTTCTTAATCTGATTTTAACTGCCATTAAAATTCACCTCCGTAAAATTAATAAATTGTATATTGTAAAATTGGATTAACCAATCTCAATATCATTGGAATTTACCGGACATCTTTTTCATCCGTTTCATCATTCTTTGCTGTTTTGGACTTGAGAATTGCTTCATCATCTGTTTCATCTGGTCAAACTGCTTCAAAAGCTCATTAACATCCTGAACTCTTGTTCCGCTTCCCTTTGCTATTCTCACCTTTCGACTTGCGCCGATAATCTGAGGCTTTCTTCTTTCTTCTGTTGTCATTGAACGTATAATAGCCTCAATGCGTACAAGCTTCTTTTCAGAACCCTGTTCATCAACGGAATCCAGCATTTTTCTGTCAACTCCCGGTATCATCGACATGATTTGTGTGATAGAACCGAGCTTTTTAATCTGCTGAAGCTGAGCCAGAAAATCATCAAGGTCAAATGTTTGTTTTTTAATCTTTTCTTCAAGCTCTTTAGCTTCTTTTTCATCAATCGCTTCCTGAGCCTTATCTATTAACGTCATAACGTCACCCATGCCCAGTATTCTTCCTGCCATTCTGTCGGGATGGAACGGCTCAAGGTCTGAAAGCTTTTCACCAACAGATGCAAATTTGATTGACTTTGAGGTTACAGCCTTAACCGATAAAGCCGCACCGCCTCTTGTATCACCGTCGAGCTTTGAAAGAATGACGCCGGTAACATCGAGCTGAGAATTGAAATGTTCTGCCACATTTACCGCATCCTGACCTGTCATTGCATCTATTACGAGCAATATTTCATCAGGAGTTGTACTCTCTTTGATTTTAACAAGCTCATCCATTAGAACTTCATCAATATGAAGTCGTCCGGCGGTATCAATAATAACGGGATCGTTTCCGTGTATCTTTGCGTGTTCCACAGCAGCAAGTGCAATTTTTACGGGATTCATTTCCCCCTCAATTGTAAATACCGGAACATCAATCTGAGAACCCAATACCTGAAGCTGTTTAATAGCAGCAGGTCTGTACACGTCGCAGGCAACCATCAGTGGACGTTTGCCCATTGTTTTTCTTATATTAAGAGCAAGCTTTCCACAAGCTGTTGTTTTACCTGCACCCTGCAAGCCACATAGCATAAACACAGACGGAGGATTTTTTGAAAACTCAAGTCTTTCGTTTTCACTTCCCATAAGCTCAACAAGCTCATCTCTTACTACCTTGATTAACTGCTGTGCCGGAGTAAGTGATTCCAAAATCTCCTCACCGACAGCCTTTTCAGACACACTTTTAATAAAATCCTTAACTACCTTGAAGTTAACATCTGCTTCCAACAAAGCTAACTTAACCTCTCGCATAGCTTCCTTTATGTCCTTTTCGGTAAGCTTACCCTTGCCGCGGAGCTTTTTAAACACTCCCGACAGCTTATCACCAAGATTTTCAAATGCCATACTCTCACCACCTGATTAAGTACCCGGATTATAGTACTTCTTTTATATTTTCAAGCTTTTTTAATATTGCCGCTCTTTTTTCAGATATATTATCCTTTGTTAAAGAAACAAGCAATTCTTCAATTTTTGCAGTGTTTTTTGTGACCGTATTGTAACGCTCAACCATTCCAAGCTTTTCTTCAAATTCAACAAGCTGTTTTTCACCGCGTTTTATGAAATCACGAACACCCTGTCTTGAAATATCAAGGTTTTGTGCAATTTCTGCTAAAGAATAGTCCTGATTATAATATAAATCCATAGTGTCACGCTGTTTTTCGGTAAGCAGCTCACTGTAAAAATCCATTAAAACACTGACTGATAAATCCTTACTCATTAACGTCACCGCCATTCATGTAAAGTTTGATAACTTTACAACACTGACTATTATAACAGAATTATTACATTATGTCAAGACTTTTTTTGAATTTTTCCTGTTTAATTTTAAATAAAAAATCACAGCTTGAACTGTGATTTTTTATTAACATTATTTATTTATGTTTTAATCAATTACTATTTTCTTCATATAATTTAAACCGTCATCACTATTTTCAAGCTTTAATACAAAATTAAATTTATCAAGCTCTGTGCACATATAAAAATCCTCTTGGGGAAATACGTCATTTTGTTTTTTATCAAAAAATTTTGCACCGCTTGTATATTTTAAACTTTCAATTTCCGATTTCATATCTATTTCTGTATTTTCGAGCAGGCTTTTTATATAATAAGCACACAAATTGTCCTCTTCGGTTTCGCAAAGTGCTTCAAGTCCCATGCATACAATTGATACATCGCTGACATTTTTTCTTTTTATATATTCAGCGGTTGCCTTTGCAGTAAGTAAACTGCAACCAAGTATTTCTGTTGCACCGGTTGCATTTGCAATCCCTTGAGTTCCCGCACTTGTTGTGTGTACAACCGTTTTTCCTGCAACGTCAATGCCTAAAAGCTGTGATGGGGAGTTTGGGCAATCAAAGCCCGGAAGTATTTTCCCGTGCCGTTCCCCTGCAAGAACTACACCGGGATTTGCTTCCTTCAATTTATACGCAAGATTTACATCACCAATCGGTATGATTTTCTCCGCACCTCTGTCCATAAAATACGCCTCGACAGAAAATGCTCTGAAAACATCAATAACAACCGTTAACCCTCTTGCTTGTTTTGCCCCCTCAATCATATGTAAAATTTTTATGTTCATAGATATATTCATCTCCATTAATAATTATTATCTCACCGATTTGCTGAAATATTATATCATATTTACATATAATATTCAATATTTTTGGCAAGATAATCGGATTCAGGCTTTTAAATTTTTTGCTTGAAATTTTATCGTATAAAAAGCATTTTAACTCTTGACATATATTGATAATTGTGTTATAATAGTATTCAATTTTCGGGGTGTAGCGCAGTTGGTAGCGCGCACGTCTGGGGGGCGTGGTGCCGCAGGTTCAAGTCCTGTCACTCCGACCAAATACATAACCGCATAAATGCTTAATTTGTAAGTATTTATGCGGTTTTTCTTTTGCCTCTCATTACGAAAAAACACTATAAAATAATAGTAAGTGTCAAATATCACACATTTGAACCATAAATTTGCAGTCTCAAACCAAAAAGGGCGTTTCAGGATGTCAAACTGATGTCAGTCTGTTTTCAAATATTTAATAAAATTGATGTAAAACTGCAATACTTGACATAAACGGTGATTTATGATATTATATTGAGGTAATAGGCACATTTGTTTAATATAATGTGAAGTGAGTAAGTGATTTGGATATGTATGATATTTTAAACAAAATTAATAAACCGCAGGATTTGAAAGCACTTGACAAAAAAGAGCTTTCAGAGCTTTGTTCCCAGATAAGAGATTTTTTGGTTGAGAAGGTTACAAAATGCGGAGGACATCTTGCATCAAATCTGGGAGTGGTGGAATTAACCGTTGCACTGCATCTGATTTATGATATGCCATCGGACAAGATTGTATGGGACGTTGGACATCAGTCCTATGTTCATAAAATACTTACCGGAAGAAGAGAGCAATTTGATACTTTAAGACAGTATAACGGTTTGAGCGGGTTTCCAAAAACAGGTGAGAGTGAATTTGATGTTTTTAACACAGGCCATTCTTCTACATCTGTTTCTGCCGCTCTCGGAATGGCGAGGGCGAGAGATTTAAAGGGAGAGTCCGGCTCGGTTGCTGCAGTTTTTGGTGACGGAGCATTGACGGGCGGAATGATTTATGAGGCATTAAATGATGTCGGTCATAATAAGACGCCTATGGTTTTGATATTAAATGACAATGAAATGTCGATATCAAAAAATGTTGGAGCATTATCAAAATATTTAAGACTTTTAAGACAGACAAAATCCTATCATAAATCAAAAGCAAGTGTTGATAAATTATTAAACCATGTACCGCTGGTAGGAGACGGTGTTAAAAATTTAGTTGTAAAATTAAAAAATGCAGTAAGGTTAAGTGTATTGCCGTCAACCTTTTTTGATGATTTGGGTATTGAATATCTGGGACCTGTAGACGGTCATGATTTAGACGGACTTATCAATGTTTTAAGATTAGCAAAATCCATGAGTGAACCTGTTCTGGTTCATGTTATAACGAAAAAAGGTAAAGGATACAAGCCGGCTGAAATGAATCCGCAGATATTTCACGGTATTTCTCCTAAACAAAGAAAAAGCGGGGAAAATCCGAAGTATCCAGATTATTCGCAGTGTGCAGGAGAAACATTGATAAACCTTGCAAAAAGGAATGATAATTTTGTTGCTGTAACAGCTGCAATGCCGTCCGGTGTCGGATTGGTTAAATTTTCAAAAGAATATCCGAAAAGATTTTTTGATGTGGGAATAGCGGAACAACATGCAGTAACCTTTGCGGCAGGTCTTGCAATTTCGGGAATTACGCCGGTTTTTGCTGTATATTCATCTTTCTTACAACGTTCATACGATCAGATTTTACATGATGTGTGTCTGCAAAAGCTTCATTGTGTATTTTTGATAGATCGGGCAGGGATAGTTGGTTCGGACGGAGAAACTCATCATGGAATTTTTGATATTTCATTCTTATCAGATATGCCATATATGACAGTGCTTGCACCGTCATCCTTTGAAGAGCTTGAAGAAATGATAGATTATGCGATAAATAAACATAAAGGACCAATTGCAATAAGATACCCGAGAGGGAGAATGTCAATTAAAGGTACGCAAAAATTTGAACTCAATAAAGTAAGAGTAATAAATCCCGATGAAAAAAATGTGATTGTTACATTTGGAAGAATGGTAAAAACTGCCGGGGAAGCGGCAAAAATTCTAAATGAGGAAAATATAGGTGTTAAAATTATTGTTGCTTCAACGCTTTATCCTCTTGATAATAAGTTATGTGATTATTTGTCGGGGGCAAAATGTGTTATTACTCTTGAGGATCATGTAAAAAGCGGAGGTTTTGGTTCGTTGGTTGGAAGTTTGCTTGCCGAAAACGGAATAAAAACCGAGTTTTATAATTTGGCATTTCCTAATGTGCCTGTAATTCATGGAAATACAGATGAAATAGATGCTCATTACGGGCTTGATGCAGTCAGTGTTGCACAGAAGATTAAGGAGTTAATAAATGGCAGATAAAATAAGACTTGATGTATATATGGTTGAAAAAGGCATGGCCGAAAGCCGTGAAAAGGCAAGAGCTCTTATTATGGCAGGACAGGTATTTATAGATAATCAAAAATGTGATAAAGCAGGATTGATGGTAAACCCGGATACGGTAAACCCTGAAATACGGGGAGACGTTTTAAAATATGTGAGCCGTGGAGGATTGAAGCTTGAAAAGGCAATGAAAGAATTTCCGGTAACTCTGGAGGGAAAGGTCACAATGGATATTGGAGCATCCACAGGCGGATTTTCCGACTGTATGCTTCAAAACGGTGCTGTTAAGGTGTTTGCAATAGATGTAGGCTACGGTCAGCTTGCCTGGAAATTAAGGCAGGATGAGCGTGTTGTGAGTATGGAAAGAACAAATATACGCTATGTAACACCTGAGCAGATAGGAGTCCCTGTTGATTTTGCATCAATTGATGTTTCTTTTATATCCTTAAAGCTTGTATTGCCCGTTGCATATAATTTGCTTGCAGATGACGGTGAGATTGTTGCACTTATTAAACCGCAGTTTGAAGCAGGACGTGAACAGGTAGGGAAAAAGGGTGTAGTTAAGGATATTAATGTTCATTTTGAGGTGTGTAAAAATGCTTTAAAATATGCTGTAGAGTCAGGATTTTATCCGGCGGGACTTTCATATTCTCCTATAAAAGGTCCTGAGGGAAATATTGAATATCTTATGCACATTAAAAAAGAAGAATGCGAGAATTTAATAACTGATGATAAAATATGGGAGGTTATCAACCTTTCACACTCAAATCTTGAGAAAGAACAAAAGATTTAAACCGGAGGAAGGCATATAAGATGAAATTAGCTGAAGATATTGTAATAACGGGAAAAAGAGCAATGGCACGTTCATTTGCAAAGATAAATCTTACGCTTGATATAACCGGAAAACGTGATGACGGATATCACCTTATTGAATCTGTAATGCAGAACGTTAACCTTTCCGATATTATTATAGTTGACAAACAGGAATATGGAATAAAGATTACAACAAATAAGAAATTTTTGCCGAACAATGAAAAAAATATTGCCTATAAAGCGGCAGAAATGTTTTTTGATGCTTATGGAAAAAGTGGAGGAGCAAAAATTCTTATTCATAAAAACATTCCTGTTTCGGCAGGCTTGGGAGGCGGAAGCGGAAACGGGGGAGCAGTGCTTACTGCATTGAATATTTTATATCAAATGCCGTTTTCCGATGAAGAGCTTTTACAAATAGGAGCAAAACTGGGAGCGGATGTTCCGTACTGTATGCAGGGAGGAACACAGCTTGCAAGAGGGATAGGAGATATTTTAACTCCTATAAAAAATACATCAAAATATTATATCCTTCTTGTTACTCCGCCATTTGCTGTTTCTACTCCGTGGGTGTACGGCGAATTTGATAAAACTGAAAAGACAATTTTTCCTGATAATAATGCCATGATTGAGGCAGTGGAAAACAATGATTATTATAAAATGTGTGAAAATCTTTCAAATTCATTGGAGGAGGTAACGATAAAAGCACATCCGGTAATTAGAGGAATCAAGGAAAAGCTTATATTAAACGGTGCAAACGGTGCATTGATGAGCGGCAGTGGTCCGACAGTATTCGGCTTTTTTGACGACTACAAAAAAGCGAAAGCGTCACAGGACAGCTTTTCGCTTATGTATCGTGATGTTTATTTAACTACTACTCTATAATAAAACTTGCGCTAAGAGCCTTAAAATCATCAAAAAATGCAGGGTATGATTTATTTACGGCTTCTGCTCCTGTTATTGTAACAGGATTTTTGCAGATAACAGAGGCGATTGCCGCTGACATAACAATTCTGTGGTCATTAAAACCATCGCAGATGCCGCCCGAAAGTTCACCCTTACCGTTGATTTCAAGCCCATCTGGCATTTCGGTAATATCAGCGCCGAGAGCATTAAGACTTTCAGTAATTGCCTTTAGTCTGTCGCTTTCTTTTAAGCGTAGTCTCTGGGCATTTTTTATTATTGTTTTTGATTTTTTTGCACAGGCACACACTGTTAAAATGGGAACAAGATCGGGTATTTCTTTTGCATCAATTACATCATTTTTCAAAACATTTAAAATCTGCATATCTCCCTGAATACTTTCATAATTCATTCCCAAAAGATTGATATTGTTGCATATTTCATCTGCAACAACCCAGAATGCGGCATTTGACCAATCACCCTCAACCGTTATTTCACCGGGTGAAATATACTTGCATGAAGGTATTTTATAGCCTGTATTTGTTTTTTCTATTTTTATTCCGAACTGTTCAAGCACTGAAAGAGTAATGTCGATATATGCGGCTGATTCGAGTTCTGATGTGAGTGTAATTGTGCTGTCAGCTTTACATAATGGCAAAGCAAGCATAAGACCTGTTATATACTGTGAACTTATGTTTCCTGCAATTTCATATGCACCGCCCGAAAGTCTGCCTTTTGCTGTCAGCGGAATTGTATCCGAAGATATTAAAACACCTTTTTTTCTCATCTGTTCAATAAGCGGAGTGAAGGGACGTTCGGGAAGTCTGCCTTTTCCTGTCATTGTAAATTCATTGCAAAGAACTGATGCAACGGGAAGGAGAAATCTTGCTGTTGAGCCACTTTCGTTGCAGTCAAGAACAGGTTTTACATTATCAGTTTTTATCGGTGAGACAATAATGTATCCATCACCTTCTTCAATAACTGCTCCAAGCTGTTTAATACAGCTTTTTGTAGCTTCAATATCTTCAGAGGTAGTGTTTAAATATATTTTTGTAGGCTTGTCAGCAAGTGCGGCTGCTGTGATAATTCTGTGAGCATATGATTTTGAAGCAATTGCATTCACTGTTCCGCTTAATTTTCTCGGTTGAATTGTTACGTTCATTTTTGTTCCTTTCCGAATTAATAAATTTCGTAAATAATTTGTATTAATTATAACGTATTATGGTAATTTTGTCAATTATCAAATGCCTTAAAATCACAGTTTCTGATAAATAGATTTTTATGAATAAATTCAGTTCTGTACACAAGCTGTAATTTATAGCAAAAAGAAATGCCGGTATAATACCGACATTTCAAATCCTGCACCATCATTACAGCCTACATCCACAAGAATGTTCTTGTTTTCTGTTTGTATCAAATAGATTGTAAATGAAATCGGCAATCACTTGTATTTATTTCCGCCTTTAAAAATATAGTTCTCTCCAAAAACGGACTCTCCGTATTTTAATGCAACAATCTTCATGAAACCTTTAGCACTACCTTGCCTATATTTTCACCACGGTATAGAATATCGTGTGCCTCTTCAGCTTCTGTAATTGGGAGAACCTTATATACGGTAGGCTTTATCTCTCCGTCCGCTACCTTTTCCCAAACCTCATTAACAAGATTGGAAAGAATTTCAGCTTTCATTTCAGGAGTACGTGAACGAAGTGTACTGCCAATAATTCTGATATTCTTTTTGTAAATATTTTTAAGGTCAATGGTTGTATTTGTTCCGGCAAGAGCCGCAATTACTATCCAACGACATCCATATTTTACATAGGGCAGACAATCTCCAAGATTTTGACCGCCAAGGCAGTCAATAGCAATATCAACAGCTCTGCCTTCATCTTCTTCTTTTTTAAGTATTTCAGGCAGGTTTTGCTCTCTTGTGTCAACTACGAGATCGGCACCGAGATGCTGAATGTTTTTAGGATCACTTATGACAGTTGTAATAACACGCAAACCAAATGCTTTTGCCATAGGGATAATAACGCTGGCAAGTCCACTTGCACCTGCCTGCATAAGCAACGTATCTCCTGCTTTAGCATGGCCTTCAACAAATAGCTTCAAATATGCAGTTGCAAATGCTTCGGGGATCGCCGCAGCTTCTGCCATTGTACAATTCTTTGGTACAGGCATACACATATCAAATCTGACAGAAACAAATTCTGCATAACCGCCACCACCAAGCAGTGCACAAACTTTATCACCAATTTTGTAATTTGATTTTTCTTTTGCACCCTCTGTCATTTCAACAATTTCGCCTGAAACTTCAAGCCCCATCCATTCCGGACAGCCTTCGGGCGGGGGATAGTCGCCCTCCCTTTGCATAAGGTCTGCACGATTCAGAGCCGCATATTCAACTTTTATCAAAACTTCATCTTCGGCAAGAACAGGATTTAAAACCTCATCCCATCTTAAACTTTTATCATTATTTACAAGTATTGCTTTCATTTCACTATCATCCTTTCTCTGTAACATCCGGCAAATAATCAAGATTATCCCGCACAGCCTTTGCCGCTTTTATTGT
>JAZOTP010000036.1:0-35523 GCA_045657705.1 Clostridia bacterium | reverse complement strand
AAGGTCATACTTTCCGTTATTCATCTTATCGGTCCATATAGTTGTAAATTCAAATATTCTGTCATGCTTTAACAGCTCACAAGACATAATCGCAACATCTCTTGCCGACGAATAATGATTATCGTCATCAAGTCCGTTTGTATTTACAAAATTAGTATTTGTCATACCTAATTCCTGTGCTCTTTGATTCATTTGAGAAATAAAAGCTTCTTCGC
Source organism: Clostridia bacterium (assembly GCA_045657705.1). GTDB lineage: Bacteria > Bacillota > Clostridia > UBA1381 > UBA1381 > RGIG1988. The sequence goes on along the minus strand of JAZOTP010000036.1, from coordinate 35,308 downwards.
TTCCTGCAATAAACTCCGCCATAGCAACGCAACCGTCGTTTGCTGATGCAACAGCAATACCCTTTAGCAGTTCATACACAGACAATTGCTCACCTGTTTCCAAAAACATAGTTGAGCCGCCCATAGACATAGCTCTTTCACTTACAGTTACTATATCGTCCATTGTAATTTTACCGCTGTCAATTGCCTCCATTATCAAAAGCATTGTCATAATTTTTGTTACACTTGCTATTGGAAGCTTCTCATCAGCATTTTCCTCATATAAAACACTTTTTGTACTCTGCTCCATCAATAAAACAGATTTAGCACTTGTTTCCAGGCTTGTATTTTCAGCATAAGCACCCACACCTGAAAAAGCAATAAAAAAAGCACAGCATAAAGAAATAAATCGTTTCATAACTTTCCTCCAAAAGAATTTATTATCTTTATGTTGTGCTATATTTTATATTTTATTCTATTATTTTGTCATTTGTTGCATCGCCGTCACCCGATACAGGGATAATTTCTCCAAGATATGTAGGTTCAGGCTTAATTAATAAATTGAAAAATTCCTTTACTCTTGCAGCATATTCCCGAATATCTCTTTGAGTTTGATAACGATAATTATGTAAGTCCGCACTTACGCCGATTGCTTCCAGACCAAGAGATTTCGCAATATACAATGCTCTGTGCAAATGATATTTCTGTGTTACAATCAAAGCCTTATCCACATCAAAAATATCTCTTGCGCGATAAATTGTTTCATATGTTGAAAATCCTGCATGATCCATAAATACATTGGACGAATCAATTCCTGCATCAATTGCATACTTCTTCATAACATTAACTTCATCGTAATTCTCTCTTCCGTGATCTCCGCTCATTAGTATTTTTGAAATCAACCCCGAATTATATACCATAATTGATGTATCAAGCCTGTCACGCAAAATATCACTGACCGAATTATCAGCTCTGACTCCTGCCCCGAGAACAATCACACAGTCATAATCACTCTTTGGAATTTGTGATATTTCTTTGTGCGAATATATTTGTGTGTTTGTAGTATTAACAATATAGATGTTAACCGCAATTATTAAAATACATACTGCTACACATAATCCGGCAAAAGAAAAGAAAGAAATTAATATTTTCTTTTTCACCCCGACATACCTCCTGTTAAAATTCAAACACCGTTCTTCCGTTTTCAAGCTTTAAAAAAGCCTGAAATTTTTTACCGCTCTTAGGGGAAACAAAACCGTCAATTTTATAAGTTTTTCCCGTTGCAAGCAATTGTTTTACGTTTGATACCGAAATAACACGTCCGCAGATAATATTACTCACTGCAAATTTACAGCCGTTATCACGAAATCCTGAACAACCATATCCAAAGCTTGTCCTTATAATATTATTTGAACAAAGCGGACATTTTCCGATTATTTCACCAAAGAATCCATCATCAGTATCAAACTCAGGAGTTGTTTCTTTTTTAACAAAAACCTCAGCTATTTCTTTTTTTGCAATTGCAATGCTGTCATTAATGGAAAATTCACCGTGGAAAACTTTCTTTAATGCCTTACCGACTTCTGCAGTTTTATATTTATCCATACTTATATTCATACGGGTAAGTGATTCAATCAAATACTCGCCGTCAGGAAGAATTGTGTAAACATCCTTTTTAAGCTGAATATATCCGCTCTTTTTTGCGTTATCTATTATACCTGTTCTTGTTGCCTCTGTTCCAAGCTCAAGTCCTTCAAATATAGCCTTATATTCTTCCTCGTCATTTTCTTCCTCTGACGCTTTTTGTTTATCCTCTTTAAATGGATTTTTCAAATAATTATTTAAAGTTTCAATAGTGTAATGCTTTGGCGGTGAGGTCTCCTTTTCTGTAGGTTTAAAATCAATATTTATTATATCACCCTTTTCAAGCTTTGGCAGTATCTTATCCTTTTTTGAATAATCATCATACTTTGTCCAGCCGGGTTCTGATATAACTGTTCCTTTTAAAATAAATTCCTCATATCCGCCGACATCAATTTTTACTTCAGTTTTTTCAATAACACAATCCTCAGAACAAAACACTGCAACAAATCTTCTCATAATTGCCGAATACACTGTAAATTCTTCCTGTGTCAAATCCGTTTTCTTCGGAATCTTATATGTTGGCGTCAGGGCTGAGTGAGATTCTATTTTTGAATCATCAAAAATTGTTTTGCTATCCTTAAATTTTACAGGATATCCAAGTTTTTCAACAGATGATAGAATTGTTTTTATTTTAGATTTTTCAGCTGTTGCAAGATACTCAGAGTTTGTTCTCGGGTAAGTAACAAAACCTTTTTCGTATAAATCCTGTACTATTTTCAGGCTTTTCTCCATAGACATCTTATACTTTTTTCCAAGTACATTCTGTAGTTTCGTCAACGAATAAAGCTTTCCAGGCCTTAATGTATCCTTTTTCTTTTTCTTTGATACAACAACAGCACTTGATGAATTATATTTGTCACACAATGCCTGTGCTTTGGCTTTATCATTTTTATTAAATTTTTCTTTACTTGTAAGTTCAATTTCCTCGCTGTTTGTTTGGGCTTTACTCACAATTGCATAATAAATCTCAGGTACAAAATTTCTTATTGCCATATCACGCTCATAAATCGCCTTTACAATCGGTATAATGACACGTCCTACCCGAAGGAGCTTGCCGGATTTTAAAGTTGCATATCTTGTTAAATTTACGCCGTACAACCAATCAATATATGTCCTTGCATAACCTTCATTGGCAAGATTTTCATATTCTGTTTCAGCTTTCATTTCCAAAAGTGCCTGACGAATTGTTTCAGGAGTCTGGTCAGGAAGCCACAAACGCATAAAAGGTTTGTTTTTTGAAACAGCGTGTTCAACACATATTCTTATTATTATTTCTCCTTCTCGGTCAGCGTCCCCTGCATTTATAATCATATCGACATCTTCCCTGTTAATCAATGCTTTAATCGTTTCAAACTGTTTTTTTACGCCTGCATCAACCTTTTTTGTTGTCTGATCCTTTTTTAACTCAAAAACAAATTTTTCAGGAAAACACGGAATATTTTTTATTGTCCACTTTCGTGTACCGTCAGGATTTGGGGAGTATTCATCAACATCTGCCAATGAAAACAAATGACCAAAAACCCAGGTCAGTATATATCCCTCACCTATAAAAAAGCCGTCTTCTCTTTTCATTTTTCCGATTCCTGCGGCTATATTTCTTGCAAGACTCGGTTTTTCTGCTATTATCAGTTTAATTTTAATTACCACCCTTTATTCTGATTTTTCCTCAGTTTGCTCTTTTGGATCTTCTTTTGGTATATAAGGAAATATCTGTTCTCTTATCATATCCTGTATACATAATAAATCAACACATTTAATTCCTATCAGGTTAAAATTACATCTGTTACAGTCATGCGTACACAGTTCTGCAATTGCCATTTGTGCCTTATTTATTTTTGATACTATGTAACCGTTTTTGTTTAACAGTTCAATAGCCTGCTTAATTTCTTCCTCCATGTATATTGCTCCTTTAAAATTAAAAGCCGACAGAATAATTCTTATCGGCTTTTGATATTGAATAATTATTTGATTTCAACTCCGCCTACCGGTCTGATTGACAGCACATGACACATTCCCTCACCTAATACAGCTTCAATCTTTGTTTTAAATTCATCAAGCATATCATTTGGAACAAAAGCCTGTACAGTACCTGCAAAGCCTCCGCCATGAACTCTGTATGCACCTTCATCACCTAAAATTTCGTCACAAAGAGCCAGAGCAAGTGATACAGCCTGCTGTTCAGGCATACTTGAAGCGTATACATTCTGTAAATACATAAATGAGGAATATCCCGATTTTTTAACAATATCTAAAAATGCATCAAAATCGTCATTCTTTAATGCTTCAACCTCCTGCTGTGCACGTTCATTGTCATTAAAATAATGGATTGCACGAAGAACCGCTCTGTCATTTTTAATTTCTGCTCTTAATTTTGCAATATTCTTTGTAAATTCTTCAGGGTCTACTTCTCTTAAGAAGTCTTTTGAGAAAAAGTTTGCAATTTTTCTCATTTCAACTGTAATGCCTGCATATTCATCAGTCAGGTCAGCATGGTCTGCACCTGAATCAATAATACATAATGCGTGATTACTCTTTGTAAAATCAAATTCAACTTTATTTACAACCGGTTTTTGTGCGTCTTTAAAATCAATTGCAACAACAGCACCAACAGATGATGCCATCTGATCCATTAATCCGCACGGCTTTCCGAAATATACATTTTCAGCATACTGTCCGATTTTTGCGATTTCAACAGGATCAATTTCATTATTACAGAACATACCGTTTATAATAGTTCCTACAAGCACCTCAAATGCCGCTGAAGAACTCATCCCTGAACCCTTTAAAACATTTGAAACAGTATATGCATCAAAACCTTTGACATCATAGCCCATACTCTTGATTTTTGCAACAACACCTCTTATTAAGGCACTCGCTCTGTCATATTCGCTTTCATTTGCTTCAAGTTCATCAAGTAAAATAACATCCATAGGATAACCTTTTGATTTAATTCTGATTTCGTCCTTACCATTCAAGGCTACAACGCCTATAACATCAAGATTTAAACTTGCCGCAAGTACACATCCGTGCTGATGGTCTGTATGGTTACCTCCAATTTCTGTTCTGCCGGGAGCTGAAAAAAGACGAACTTCTTCCGGTACTCTTTCAAATGTATCTTCAAAGCCTTTTACTGCTTCTTCAAATCTTTTGGCATATTTTTTTGTATCTGAAACATCACAAGCATATATGTAAGCAAACTGTTCATCAAAATATCCGTTAGCCAAATTTTCTTTTAAAACTTTTGTATTCATTTATATTCTTTCCTTCCTTAAATCAATACTATAATTATATTATTTTTTTCTGTTTATGTCAAGTATTTATAATCATTTTACACGAAACGTTAAGAATATACAACACCGACCGATTTGTGTTAACTAAATACTGTTACAGATTATTATTAATTTCATCGGCATACCTTACAGTTTCCATAGCATCTGAAGCATATTTGTCTGCATTTATCATATCCGCATATTCCTGTGTCAAAACAGCACCGCCTACAACCACCTTACACCAGGGGGCTTTTTGTCTGATTAATTTGATAGTTTCTTCCATAGATGCTACAGTAGTTGTCATCAATGCACTTAATCCGCACAACGGGGATTTTCTTTCAATAATTGTATCAACAATAATCTCCGGCTCGACATCTTTTCCCAGATCTATAACATCAAATCCATAATTTTCCAAAAGAACTTTAACAATGTTTTTACCTATGTCATGTATATCACCCTTTACGGTAGCAATAACAAATGTACATTTTTTCTCCATTTGTTTATCTGACATTGATATTTTATCTTTTATTATCTCAAACGATGCTTTAGCTGCTTCTGCACTCATCAAAAGCTGAGGTAAATATACAGTCTTTTTTTCAAAGCCCTTTCCGACAACATCAAGTGCAGGAATAATTTCGTTATTAATTAACTCCATTGGCTCTTTTTCATCAAGTAATGCCTCTGTTACCTTTGCAGCCTGTTCCTTTAAGCCTTTTATAATTGACCCTGACAGCGAGTTAATGTCAACTTCTGAAGAGCTGCCGCCTTTCACAGTAACATTAGTATTATCAACATGAATAGAAGACGCAAAATCAATGTATTTTTCACATTGAGTATCCATATCATTCAATGCAATAAAGCTATAATATGCTTTCATCATTTCCACTGAAAAAGGATTCATAATTGCGGCAGACAGACCGCTGTTCAAAGCCATTGCAAAAAATGTGGAATTTACAAATTCTCTGTTCGGCAAACCAAACGAAATGTTTGATACACCCAGACTTGTATTAACACCGTGTTCAAACCTTATTATTTTAAGAGCTTCGAGTGTAACACGTGCGGATGATGTATCTGAGCTTATTGTCATAGCAAGCGGGTCAACAATAATATCTTTTTTGGAGATAGAGTATTTTGATGCTTCTTTATATATTTTTTCAGCAATTGCAACTCTTCCCTCAGCAGTAGACGGTATACCGTTTTCATCAAGAGTAAGTGCAATAACTACACCGCCATACTTTTTGACAAGCGGGAAAATCTTATCCATGGATTCCTGTTTACCGTTAACAGAATTGACAAGCGGTTTACCGTTATAAATTCTTAAAGCCGCCTCCATAGCATCAGCATCTGCTGTATCTAACTGCAATGGCAAATCAGAAACCTCCTGGAGTCCCATTACCGTTTGCTTTAAGACACTGACCTCATCAATTTCAGGCAAACCAACATTAACATCAAGTATATGTGCACCCTTTTCCTGTTCATTGATACCTTCTTTTAATATATAATCAAATTCACTATTGACAAGTGCCTCACGAAAACGTTTTTTTCCTGTCGGATTTATTCTTTCTCCTATAAGTACCGGTGCTTTACCAATTTCAACTGCATGAGTATATGATGATACGAAAGTATGATTTTTTTCAATAATCTCCTGTGGCTTCATATCCTGAGTTCTTTGTTTTAACATTCTGATATATTCCGGTGTAGTACCGCAGCAACCGCCGACAATTCTTGCACCGTCATTAATAATATCACACATAACATCGCAGAATTTATCACAAGGAAAATCAAAAACAGTTTTACCGTCAACCACCGATGGCAGACCTGCATTAGGATTTACAATTACAGGTATTGACGAATACTTATAATATTCCTTTACAATATCTCTCATCAAATCAGGTCCTAAACTGCAATTTATTCCAATAGCATCAACTCCCAAACCCTCAAGCATAGCAATCATTGCTTTAGGCTCTGCACCTGTCATCAGTTTATGTGTTTTATCATAGGCATTGGTAACAAAAACCGGCAAATCGCTGTTTTCTTTTGCAGCAAGAACCGCTGCTTTTGTTTCATAGCTGTCATTCATTGTTTCTATCATAATTAAATCAACATTATTCTTAACAGCTTCTCTTACTTGTTTTGCAAACAGTTCAACGGCATCTTCAAAATCCAAATCGCCCAAAGGCTTTAACAATCTGCCGGTCGGTCCCATATCATATGCAATAAAATGATAGTCTTTGTTATCTGTTTGCTTAATTGCTGTTCTTACATTTTCAACAGCAGCTTTTATAATATTTTTATACGACATTTCTCCGTCGTCGGGAAATTTCAGCGGATTTGCTCCAAAAGTATTTGTGTTTATAATATTTGCACCTGCATCCAGATATTGCTTATGTAAGCTGACAATCTTATCAGAATTTGTTAAATTCCATAATTCAGGCATTTCACCGGGTTTTAAACCCATTTCCTGCAATACAGTTCCTGTACCTCCATCACAATATACAATTCTGTTTTGAATCAATTCTGTAATTTTCATCATAACCCTCCATTCAATGAAATGATGTAATGAATAAGCACAAGGCATAATATACCTTGTGCTTTATTAAACTTAAATTTATTTTATGTCGTTGAGTTCAACAATATCAGTATTAGCGAAGGTAAGTCCTTCTGCCATAACATTTACAAGTCCCCATACGGTATCTAATGATGTCATCATAGGAATTGAACACTCAGCCGCACATCTTCTCATTTTGAATCCGTCAGAATTAGCATTGTTGGTCTTTTTAGGTATATCAATAATCATATCAACCATACCGCTTCTGATAATGTCAAGAACATTTGGAATGCCCTCAGAAATTTTCTTACAAACTTCAACTTCAAAACCGTTATCCTTTAAAAATTGTGCTGTACCGCTTGTTGCAATAAAGTTACAGCCGACAGTTCTTAACTTTTCAGCTATAGGCAGGAAATTTTCTTTATCTATATCTCTTACGGATACTAACACTCTTGCACCGCTCTGTGGAACAGGTGTTCCCGCTGCAATGAATCCTTTAAATAATGCCTCAAGATAGTTTTTGCCCACACCTAAAACTTCACCTGTAGATCTCATTTCAGGTCCTAAGCTTACTTCAACTCTCGGTAATTTTTCTGTTGAGAATACAGGAACTTTAATTGCAACCGTACTTGTTTCAGGTGCAATACCTGTTGAATATCCCATATTCTTTAAAGTTTCACCAAGCATTATTCTTGTTGCTATATCAATCACAGGAACATTTGTAACCTTGGTTATATACGGTACTGTTCTTGAAGAACGAGGATTTACTTCGATGATGTATAAATCATTCTTAAACTCAATGAACTGAATGTTAATCATACCGATAACATGAAGTTCAACTGCAATTCTGTATGTTACATCTTTGATTTTTTCAATAATATGTTCGGGTACATTCTGAGGAGGATATATTGAGATAGAGTCACCTGAATGTACACCTGCTCTTTCAAGATGTTCCATGATACCCGGAATTAACACATCCTTACCGTCACAAATAGCATCAACCTCAAGTTCACGTCCACCCAGATACCTGTCGATAAGAACAGGATTTTTCTTATCCTTATGGAATGCCTCGGTCAAATATCTTACCAAATCATCCTCATTATGAGTGATTTCCATACCCTGTCCGCCAAGCACATATGAAGGTCTTACCAATAACGGATACTCTAACTTATTAGCTTCTTCAATACCCTCTTCAACTGTCCATATTGCTTTTCCCTTAGGTCTCTTAATATCAAGCTTTTCAAGCAAATCATCAAACTTTTCCCTGTCCTCTGCAGCATCAATATATTTAGGCTGTGTACCATAGATAGGAACATTCTTTTCATTTAAGAAATTAGCAAGCTTAATTGCAGTCTGTCCACCGAACTGAAGTATTACACCATCAGGCTTTTCAAGTTCAATAATATTATAAACATCTTCTTCGGTAAGCGGTTCAAAATAAAGCTTATCAGAAGTGTCAAAGTCTGTACTTACAGTTTCAGGGTTATTATTGATTATAATAGTTTCAATACCTGCTTTCTTTAAAGCAAATACACTGTGAACACTGCAATAGTCAAATTCTATACCCTGACCTATTCTTATAGGTCCTGAACCGATAACTATAACCTTTTTCTTATCACTTGGCACTGCTTCCGTTTCATCATCGTATGTTGAATAATAATACGGTGAAACAGCTTCATATTCACCTGCACAAGTGTCAACTAATTTATATGACGGGAAAATTCCCAATTCTTTTCTCTTGTTATAAATTTCATCAGCAGAACAACCCATTAACTGAGCCATTCCTTTATCCGAAAATCCCATTTTCTTATAATACTTTAATGTATCATAATCAAGATCAGCCAATTTAAGCTTCTTACATTCTTCTTCTGCATCAACAATATTTTTTATTTTCTGCAGGAAGAACGGATCCATACCGGTAATTTCCGCAATTTTTTCCATTCTGTAATTTCTTCTGATAAGCTCTGCCAAATCAAACAAACGCTCATCATCCGGAACACATACTCTCTTTCTGAGTTCTATTATAGTACGCTTCTTCGAGCTTTCACGCTCTAATGTATACTGTCCTATTTCAAGTGAACGTATGCCTTTTAAAAGTGATGCCTCAAGGCTGTTTGCAATTGACATAACTTCACCTGTTGCCATCATCTTTGTACCGAGATTCCTCTTTGCGGTGAAGAATTTATCAAAAGGCCACTTAGGAATCTTTGTAACCACATAGTCAATTGTAGGTTCAAAGCAAGCATAAGTTTTACCTGTTACAGCATTAACAATTTCATCAAGATTATATCCCAAAGCAATCTTTGCATTGATTTTTGCAATAGGATAACCTGTAGCCTTTGATGCAAGTGCTGATGAACGGCTTACACGGGGATTTATTTCAATAACAGCATAATTAAAGCTGTTAGGATCCAATGCAAACTGTACATTACATCCACCCTTAATTTCAATACTGCTGATTATATCAATTGCAGCATTTCTTAACATCTGGAATTCTTTATCTGCCAAAGTTAAAGCAGGTGCAACAACTATTGAGTCACCTGTATGGACTCCTACAGGGTCAACATTTTCCATTGAACAAACTGTAATACAGTTTCCTTTTGAATCTCTGATAACTTCAAATTCGATTTCTTTCCAGCCTTTTATTGATTTTTCAAGAAGAACCTGTCCTACACGGCTAAGATGCAAGCCCTGTGACATGATTTCAACAAGCTCATCAGGAGTTTCTGCAATACCGCCGCCTGTTCCGCCCAATGTATATGCAGGACGTACAATTACAGGATAACCGATTTTTTCTGCAAACGCAAGACCGGCTTCAACGTCGGTAACTATTTCACTCGGAGCAATCGGCTGATTTGTTCTTTCCATAAGCTTTTTAAAGCTGTCTCTGTCCTCACCCTCTTTGATTGCTTCAATTGATGTACCTATAACTTTTACATTATATTTGTCAAGTATACCTCTGTCATATAATTCACAGGTCATATTAAGACCTGTCTGTCCTCCCATTCCTGCAATAACAGAATCAGGACGTTCTTTTTCTATTATTTTTTCAAGTGATTCAATTGTAAGAGGTTCAATATATGTCTTATCTGCCATACCTCGGTCGGTCATGATAGTTGCCGGGTTGGAATTTACTAATACAACTTCAATACCTTCTTCTTTAATAGCCTGGCAGGCTTGTGTTCCGGAATAGTCAAATTCGGCAGCTTGTCCGATAACAATCGGACCCGAACCTATAACAAGAACTTTTTTTATTGATTTATCTAATGGCATATTATTTTACCTCCTTTAAAAATTTATCAAACAAGCTGTCCAGTGTACATGGACTTGATGCGGCTGCCGGTCGGAACTGAACACTTTCAATCGGTAAAGTCTTATGTTTCAGACCCTCGCAGGATTTGTCATTTACGTTGATATAGGTTTCTGTAACATCTTCAGGTAAATCAGTCAGAGTATAATTATGATTCTGAGCTGTTACAAAAACATTACCGTTTAATAAATCTTTAACAGGCTGATTTCCTCCATGATGTCCAAACTTTAATTTTTGAGTTTTTGCACCTAATGCAAGACCGATAATCTGATGTCCCATACAGATACCGCATAACGGAACCTTTCCTATTAATTGCTTTACTGTATCAACAGTTCCCGGTGCATCAAGAGGATTTCCCGGTCCGTTTGATACAAATACCAAATCAGCATTTACTGAGATTATCTCATCCGCCGGGGCATTTGCAGGAAATACTGTTATTTTACAGTTTCTTTCCTGTAAATAACGGAGCATACTGTCTTTAGAGCCCATATCTATTACCGCTACATGAGTATCGGCATTTCTGTTAATTGTATATTTTTCTTTTGTAGTTGTTTTTAAAATAACATCTGAATTATTCAATGTCGAAAGCAACTTATTTACTTCTTCATCAGAAGGTTCTCCCTTCATTATAACGCCCTTCATACAGCCGTTATCTCTTAAAACCTTTGTCAACGCTCTTGTATCAATACCTTCAAGCCCGACAATGTTTTGTTGTTTCAAAAAATCTTCCAGCGTCATCTCACTTCTGAAATTTGAAGGATAATCACATTTTTCTCTGACTACAAATGCAGAAAGATTAACTTTATCTGCCTCCATATCTTCAAAATTAATACCATAATTTCCAATCAGAGGGAATGTCATTGTAACTATCTGACCTGCATATGACGGATCGGTTAAGGTTTCCTGATAACCGGTCATCCCTGTTGTAAAAACAACTTCTCCGACTACATCATGCTCTGAACCGAACATTTCGCCGCAAAATCGTTTTCCGTTTTCCAAAATCAATTGTGCTTTCATAATTCCCAACCCTTTCTGCTGTATAAGTAACAGCTAAAAAACAGATGTTATTGTATAATTATTAACACAATTTATATGAACAAAACCCAACAATACAGTCTATACAATATTTTTTGGTTTTTTCAAATAAATTAATGCATAAAAATACATAAACTTGAATATTCTTACAAAAATACCCAAATAACTGCATTTTATTTATTTTACCACAAAATCATTATAGTGTCAATTATTTTAAGAGTATTTTCAGCTTATAATTAAAACAAAAAATAATGTAATATTTTTTTAAATTTTGTTAATAATTTTCATTAAACATTTAATGCATAATTATATTTTATGCAGATAGCTCATTTTGATTTTTTAATGTTGAACTTTTTTTGTTTTTAGTGTATAATAAGAATACTGATATAATATGGAGGTTTGTAATATGGCAGATTATAAAAAAAATTATGAAAGATGGCTTTCGTCTGAATGTATTAACGACGAAACCAAACAGGAATTATTGAATATAAAAAACGATGAAAAAGAAATCGAAGAAAGATTTTACAGAGAGCTTGAGTTCGGAACTGCCGGCATGAGAGGAATTCTCGGTGCAGGAACTAACAGAATGAATATATATAATGTAAGACGTGCAACAATGGGAGTAGCAAAAAGAGTCCTTGATTTAGGAGATGAAGCAAAAAAAGCCGGCGTTTTAATCGGTTATGACACAAGAAATTATTCAAGAGTTTTTGCTGAAGAAACTGCTTGTGTACTTGTTGCAAACGGAATAAAAACATATTTGTTTGATACTGTACATTCAGTTCCCGAGGTATCATTCGGTATAAGAGAATTAGGCTGTGCTTTAGGTGTTGTAATTACAGCAAGTCATAACCCCAAGGAATATAACGGATATAAGGTGTACGGTTCAGACGGTGGTCAGCTCCCGCCCGATGCTGCAGATGTTGTTGTTAATGCAATAAACAGCTATGATATATTTAACGATATAATCACCCTGCCATTTGATGATGCTAAAAAAAATCCGCTTTTGGAAATTGTCGGAAAAGAGCTTAACGAGAAATTTCTCGATGCAATTTCACTTCAGCAGCTCAATCCCGATGCTGTATCGGAAGTTTGTGACAGCTTTAAATTAATATACACACCGTTCCACGGAACAGGCAGCAGACCTGTTCAGGCAATCCTTAAAAAGATGGGCTTTAAAAATGTTATGGTTGTTCGTGAACAGGATACGGAAGACGGTAACTTCCCTACAGTAAAATCACCGAATCCCGAAGATAAAGAGGGCTTTGAAATTGCTATTAAAATGGCAAAAGAAAATGATGTTGACTTAATCATCGGAACTGACCCCGACTGTGACAGAGTAGGAATTGTAGTAAGAGATGCCAACGGCGAATATCAGACTTTAACAGGAAATCAGACGGGTGCTTTACTATGCGAATATATTCTGTCTCAGAAAAAAGCAAACGGTACTTTGAAAGATAATTCGGTAATTATAAAAACTATTGTTACTACAGAGCTTGCCTCAGCAATTGCAGAAGCATATAATGTTGAAATAATGAATGTATTAACCGGTTTTAAATACATTGGTGAGAAAATGACAGAATTTGCATCAACAGGTTCTCATTCTTATGTATTTGGTTTTGAAGAAAGCTACGGTTACTTAGCCGGAACTCACGCAAGAGATAAAGACGGCGTTGTCGCTACCATGCTTATTGCTGAAATGGCTGCTTACTATAAGACAAAGAATATGTCATTGTATGAAGCACTTCAGGAAATATATAATAAATACGGTCACTATTTTGAAAAAACAGTTTCAATTGTAATGCCCGGAAAAGATGGTATGGAAAAGATGGCACAGCTTTTATCAACCCTCAGAACATCACCTCTTGCAAAAGCAGCAGGCATGGATATTATCACAACAACAGACTATAAAACACAAACAATCAAAAATTCTGACGGATGCATTAAAACTTTCAATGATTTACCAAAATCAGATGTGTTAAAATATAACTTGTCCGATTCAAAATCATACTTTATTATCAGACCGTCGGGAACAGAGCCAAAAATCAAATTCTATCTTGCCTCTTCCGCTGAAACTCTTTCAAAAGCAGAAAGTACAGTAATGGCAATCCTTGAAGATTTGAAAAATCAGTTAAATTTACAGTAATTATATAATCAGGGCATATCAAAAATGATATGCCCTGATTTTTTTCATTATACATATTTTCTCATGTGTTTTAATGCAGATTTTTCAAGTCTTGACACCTGTGCCTGAGAAATTCCGATTTCATCAGCAACCTCCATCTGAGTTCTTCCCTGAAAAAATCTCAAATTTAAAATGTGTTTTTCCCTTTCATTCAAATGCTTCATAGCTTCTGCAATTGCAATATTTTCAAGCCAGTTTTCGTCAGTGTTTTTTGTATCCTTGACCTGATCCATCACATAAATCGCCTCACCGCCGTCATGGTATACAGGCTCATACAGGCTCACCGGATCTGCTATCGCATCCAGTGCAAAAACCACATCCTCTTTCGGAACATCCATCTCTCTTGCAATTTCTGTCACCGTAGGTTCCTTTGAATTATTATTAATTAATCTTTCCTTTACATATAGTGCCTTATATGCTATATCCTTTAAGGATCTGCTTACTCTTATCATATTATTGTCCCTCAGATACCTTCTTAACTCCCCTATTATCATCGGAACAGCATATGTTGAGAATTGAACCTGCTGGCTTAAATCAAAATTATCAATTGCTTTTATAAGTCCGATACAGCCAACCTGAAACAAATCATCAACATTTTCACCTCTGTTATTAAATCTTTGAATTACGCTTAAAACAAGTCTTAAATTTCCGCGTATAAATTCTTCCCTTGCCTGCATATCTCCTGCCTTAATCTTTAAAAACAATTCGGACTTTTCCTCTCTTGTCAAAACAGGCAGCTTTGCAGTATTAACTCCACATATTTCAACTTTATTTATCACATTTAATCCCTCTTTTCTTGTGGTATGTACAAAAATTAAAATATGTGATAAACATTATAAACATATTATTCCCTTTACTGTATTTTTAATTCAATTAAAAGATTTTTTTCAATTACAATATTAACCATAAATTTTAATAAAATATTGTGATTTGTCAAATTTTGTGATATAATAATCTTATCAAGGAGACTAAGGAGAAATTACATGGATAAAAAACAGCTTATATATTGTATCGAAGATGACTCAAATATCAGAGAATTAATTGAATATACCCTTATTCAATCAGGATTTGATACTAAGAGTTTTGACAACAGTGTTGACTTTTATAACGAACTTTCAGTAAAATCACCTGATTTATTATTATTAGATATAATGTTGCCTGATAAGGACGGTATTACAATATTGAAAGAATTACGTTCATCAGCTTCAACTGTCACTCTTCCTGTCATTATGTTGACAGCAAAATCAGGTCAAATGGATAAAATAAAGGGACTTGACTCAGGTGCAGATGATTACATAACCAAACCGTTTGACATTTTAGAATTAATATCAAGAGTAAAAGCAGTACTTAGACGAAGTGAAAAGAAGGAAAATGCAACAGAACATAAAAACATACACATTGATATAGATAAAAGACTGGTAACCGTAGATGATGAACCAATTACTCTGACTTACAAGGAATTTGAATTATTGTCTTTATTTATGCGTAATAAAGGCATCGTACTGGACAGAGAAAAAATAATGAACGAAGTCTGGGGATTAAATTTTGAGGGAGAAACAAGAACTGTTGACGTACATATAAAAACATTAAGGCAAAAATTAGGTAATGCCGGAAATCTCATAGAAACAATCAGAAATGTCGGTTATAAAATGACATAACTTCAAACAAATGCCTCAATCCTTAGCTTTAGGATTGAGGCATTATTGTTATTTTTATATACATCTTTTAACTATCAGATGTTTAAGAAATCACTTACAATCTGCTGCATTTGTTCCTTATCGCAAACCAAATCGAATACACGGTTTTTATGCTTCAAATCAGCCAGTGATTTAGGAATTGACATTCCGCTCTTTTGTGATAACTCATCAAGTAAAGTAAATTCGTCTTTACCCGCAACAGCTTCACATCCTCCCAAAGCAATAAGAACACTCTGGTTAAACTTAAACGGACTTGCAGTTGATGCAATAACAGTTTTTGTTATATCTCCTGTCTTTTCAATGTATTCATCATGTACAGCCTTAGCAACAGCAGTATGTGTATCTATAACATATCCGAATTCATCATTGCATTTTTTAATAGTCTGCTGTGTCTTTTCATCATCACAATATCCGGCATAAAATAAATCTGAAATCTTAGCTTTCAAGGTATCATCAACTTCATATTTGCCTTCTTCAGCCAAAGCTTTCATAAGACCTGCAACAAGTTTATCATCACGGTCTGATATGTCAAACAAGAATCTTTCAAGATTACTCGAAATCAATATATCCATTGAAGGTGATATTGTTGTGTGGAAATCTCTGACCTTATTATATACTCCTGTATTTATAAAATCAGTCAGAACATTATTTTTATTTGATGCACAAATAAGTTTCGCAATCGGCAATCCCATTCTTTTTGCATAATAAGCAGCAAGAATATTTCCGAAATTACCTGTTGGAACAACAACATTAATCTTGTCACCGGGTTTTATTTCATTTCCCTTTAGCATATCTGCATATGCAGAAAAATAGTAAACAATTTGCGGAACAAGTCTTCCCCAGTTAATTGAATTTGCACTTGAGAGTTTAAAGCTGTTGTTTGCAAGCTCTGATTTATATGTTTCATCAGTAAATATCTTTTTAACACCGTTTTGAGCATCATCAAAATTACCCTTAACCGCTGCAACACCAACATTGTTACCTTCCTGTGTAACCATCTGAAGCTTCTGAATTTCACTTACTCCGTCTGACGGATAGAATACGATAATTCGTGTTCCAGATACATCCTTAAAGCCTTCGAGAGCCGCTTTTCCTGTATCTCCAGATGTTGCAACAAGGATAATTACCTCATCATTTTCATTTGTTTTCTTCATGGCTGTAGTTAACAAATGCGGCAAAATCTGAAGTGCCATATCCTTAAATGCACAGGTAGGCCCATGCCATAATTCAAGAAAATACTGTGAACCGTTTAATTTATAAACAGGAGCAATATTCGCTGTTTCAAACTTTTCCTTGGTATACGCACTGTCAATACAGTGTGTTAGCTCTTCTTCACTGTAATCTGTAAGAAATTTCTTTAAAACAGTAAACGCTCTTTCGTTATATGTCATAGCTGACATTTTTTCTATTTCCTGCAAGGAAACAGACGGTATACTGTCCGGAACAAATAATCCACCCTCCGCTGACAAACCTGCTTTAATAGCCTGTGCCGCACTCACAGACAGACTCTTGTTTCTCGTACTCTGATACTGCATTTATAACTTTCCTTTCCGGTGTATGATTATTTCTGATATTTCTTTAAATATTCCGGTGCATCATTTACATCAACGCTGACTGAAATCATTGTAGCAAAGTTAAACTTTTTACCTAAATCATCAACTTTTTCCAGGAATGCTTCAAATCCGTCAAGTGAATTATTAACAATCTTTAATACACCGTCAATATAAATATTTGTAATATCGAAATTACCACTGATTATTCCGCAGATGAATCCCAAAAATTCATCCCATGATGTAATTTCAAAATCTGAAGTATCTGCCATTCTAACCTTTGATTTAATATCATACATATTTCTGCCCATATCGTTGCTGATAAATACAACATTACCATTTGCAACAGCTGCAGCCTCATTAACACTGTCAATTAATACCTTTGTTTTACCTGTACCTTTTTTTCCGATTAAAAGTTCTACCATAATAGTATCCTCCTTAAAATAAATGTATTAATAATTGGCGATGTGCCTCTTATTTTTAAAGTCTTTTTTCAAGCTCAGCTTTTTCAGCCTCATAGCCAGGTTTGCCTAAAAGTGCAAACATATTCTTTTTATATGCTTCAACACCCGGCTGGTCAAACGGATTCACTCCTAAAAGATAACCCGAAATACCGCAAGCCTTTTCAAAGAAGTAAACAAGCTTACCGAAATTATATGCATCAAGCTTCGGAACGTATACTCTGAAATTAGGAACCCCACCGTCTGTATGAGCAAGACAAACACCGTCAGATGCTTTTTTATTGACAAAGTCAATACTTTTACCTGCAAGGAAATTCAATTTGTCAATATTATCTTCTGTTGCTTCAATAACTATATCCTTGTTCGGTTCATCAACAAGAACAGCTGTTTCAAACAACATTCTCATACCTTCCTGAATATACTGTCCCATTGAATGAAGGTCAGTTGAGAAATCAGCAGCAGCTGGGAAAATTCCTTTGTTATCCTTTCCTTCGCTTTCGCCGAACAACTGCTTCCACCATTCTGCAAAGAAATGCAATGCAGGTTCAAAATTAACCATCATTTCAACATTCTTGCCTTTTCTTAAAAGAAGATTTCTTGCAACTGCATACTGATAGCACATATTGTTATCAAGATCGTCATTATTATATTCATCTCTTGCGTCAGCCGCACCCTGCATCATCTTGTCAATGTCTATTCCAGCAGCGGCAATCGGTAATAAACCGACAGCTGTAAGTACAGAATATCTTCCTCCTACATCATCAGGAATTACAAATGTTTCATAACCCTCTTCGTCTGCAAGCGTTTTTAATGCTCCCTTTGCTTTATCAGTTGTAGCATATATTCTCTTTTTAGCTTCTTCTTTGCCATACTTCTTTTCAAGCAAATCCTTGAAAATTCTGAATGCAATAGCTGGCTCTGTGGTTGTACCTGATTTTGATATAACATTTACAGATATATCCTTTCCCTCAACCGCAGCAATTAAATCAGCTAAATAAGTTGAACTGATACTGTTTCCCGCATAAAAAATTGCAGGACCTTGTCTTTTTTCTTTATCCAAAGAATTATAAAAAGAATTTGAGAGCATCTCAATAGCAGCCCTGGCTCCAAGATATGAACCACCAATTCCGATAACAATTAATACATCGCTGTCAGAACGAATTTTTTGTGCCGCTTTTTTAATTCTCGCAAATTCTTCTTTATCATAATTAACAGGCAAATCAACCCAGCCAAGGAAATCATTTCCTGCACCGGTCTTATTATGCAACATATTATGTGCAACCTTTACATATTCTTTCATACCGTCAAACTCGTGCTGCCCGATAAACGGTAATGCTTTTGAATAATCAAATCTCAAATTATTCATTTCCATCACTCCAAGCTATTTTAAATATTCTGTTATATATATTTTAATACATTTTTATAATAAAATCAAGTATTATTTTTTCTTTTTCTCACTTTCTGCTAACCTTTACAGAATATTCATTAATTATACGTCAATTTTAACAATAAATATATACAAATTTAGCATTATACAGTTATAATAACTTGACAAGTGAGGTATAATTTGTTATATTATTATTTTAGATAAAAGTCGGAGGTGACATTATGAGCGAAGAAAATATTAAAATCATTTCACAAAACAAAAAAGCCCGCCATGACTATTTTATTATAGAAACAATTGAAGCAGGAATTGAACTTTTCGGAACAGAAGTAAAATCGGTGCGTCAGGGAAAAGTAAATCTAACAGATGCATATGCTTCAATAACTAATTCAGAAGTATTTATTAAAGGAATGAACATAAGCCCTTATGAACAGGGAAATATATTTAACCGTGATCCTTTAAGAGAGAGAAAGCTGTTGCTTCACAAAAACCAAATAAGAAAGCTTATCGGACAGCTTCAGCAGCAGGGATATTCGCTTATTCCCTTAAGCATTTATCTGAAAGGGTCTTTGGTTAAGGTTTCTATTGCACTTGCCAAAGGTAAAAAATTATATGATAAAAGAGATGACATTGCAAAACGTGATTCTGAAAGACATATGGACAGAGTTATGAAGGACAGAAGAAATGCATATTAAAAATAGCTGTGCAGAGTGGATTTTCTGCACAGCATTTATTTGATTTGAGGAGGTTTTTACCATATGAAAAAATATTCTGCTTTACTTGTGACAATTGCAGGTTTTTGCTGGGGATTAATAGGAGTTTTTTCCAAAACTCTTTCCGGGATTGGATTTTCTCCCGTTCAGACTACTGCTTTAAGATGTTTTGTTGCAGCAATCGGACTTGGAATTTATTTATTGATTTTTGATAGAAATAAATTAAAAATCAAAATTAAGGATATATATTATTTTATAGGTACAGGCATATTCAGTATTGTATTTTTCAACATATGTTATTTCATAACAGTAGATATGGTTTCACTTTCTGTCAGTGCAATACTTTTATATACAGCTCCCTGTATTATAATGCTGTTGTCTGTTCCGCTGTTTAAAGAAAAGCTTACAGCAAAAAAGATATTTTCACTGATTCTCTCTTTTGCCGGATGCATACTCGTTACCGGAATAGCCACAGGAAATTCTATTCCGTTTATCGGTATCCTTACAGGATTAGGGTCCGGATTAGGATATGCATTATATACCATTTTCGGAAGATATGCTTTAAAAAAATATCATCCCTTTACCGTAACATTCTACACCTTTGTTGTTGCGTCAGCAGGCATTATTTTATTTGCAGACATTCCCGATACATTTATAAAATTAATTACCGAACCTGAATCTGTAATATTTACTTTGCTGCTCGGTCTTATTTCAACATTAACTCCATTCTTATGCTATACTAAAGGTCTTGAAGGACTTGAAGCGGGTACTGCTTCCATTATAGCATGTATAGAACCAATGGTAGCAACAATTGCAGGAATAATAATTTTTCATGAAAAGTTAACAGTTTTAAACCTCAGTGGAATTATTCTTATTTTCACTGCTGTTGTACTGATTAACACAAACAATAAAACCAAAACAGAGAATATTACTGACAAAAATTTCTGATATATTACATAAATGTTAATATTCCTTTAAATATGTGCCATATTTTTGACTTTTTTGTAATTATTTGGTATAATTAATTTCATGTGCGAATATAAGTAAAAATGAGGTTACATATGAAAAAAACAATCACAAAAATAGCATCAATATTGGCAATAACGGCTGTTTCTTTTTCTACCAATGCTTTTGCATACACTCCCAGAACATTTTTATCTCAGGAAGAATGCAATTCTCAGTATTGGCAATCACAAGATAGTAATCCGTTTCCGAGAAACTGGTCGTTAGCAGGCGGAAACTGTACATGGTATGCATATGGCAGAGCATGGGAATTATTAGGATATAAACCCTCCCTCTCACTCAATGGTGCCCATAAATGGTATACATATAATGACGGATACGAAAGAGGAACAGAACCACGATTAGGTGCCGTTGCCTGTTGGTCAGACGATGCCGGAACTGTAGGTCACGTTGCTATTGTTGAATCAATAGACGGCGACAATATCACTTTTTCAGAATCAGGCTGGAGTTATACAAACTCTTATTTCTCAACACCCACAAAAAATAAGTATAATCTTAATTATTCATTAGGCGGTGTCGAAAGAAAATTCCAGGGATATATCTATCTTCCCTTAGATGATTCAGAAGTATCTTCTTCACAGGACTCACAATCAGATACTCAGCCAGAAACAATTACTGAGCTTCCCAGGGTAAACATACAAGATTTAAAAAACAATACATATACTAATCCTCAGTCAATCAGCAAAAGCGGAATTTCAATATTCTTAAACGGCAGGTATCTTCACTTATCAAATTACGCTGTAAATCTTGACGGAACAATTGTTGTACCGGCAAGAGAATTGATTGAGGCTTTTGGCGGTTCTGTATATTGGGATGAAAAAAACAAAAGCATCACAGGATACTTTGAAACTTCTATATTTACAGCAAATATAAATTCAAATCAACTAACAATTAACGGAAGAACTATAATCGCTGACAGAAACACCTTTATCAGTGACGATGGAAAAACAATGATTCCTTTAAGAGTTTCTGTTACCATGCTCGGCGGAAGAATTATAGGAATAGATCAACACATGAACATAAATATTGCAAAATAACTTTTCATAAACATTATAAAAACTCTTGAATTCAACTATCAAAAAGTTTGATTTCAAGAGTTTTTTTCTATCTGATTGCTTGATTTGTAAGTTATTTTACCAAAATATTCGCAATATTTTTAGCTGATTCAAGTTTTTTTGCATTTTCTTCTTTATCTGTCGAATAATTTCTGACACCAACATAAAGGTCTTCACGATATATACCCAAATCCTTTAAAAGCTTACTTTCGCGTAATGAAACCGCATACGAATTATTTCCCGAATTAAACAACAAAGAATCATCCACTCGAGAATCTAACCAGTTGTTTACCGGCTGAAAAGCTCCATCCATCATATCGGAATCAAAGAAGTATTGTGCCTTATCTTCCGAAAATATAAAGAGCATAGTATCATCGGTTACAAACTCAAGCTGAAGCTTACTGATCATTGCTGATAAATATTGAGCATCTATCTCATCATTACTGAAAACATACTGATAAAGACATGGTAATTTTTCACCGTTATCATTTATATCAACAACATATTCACTTAATTTGTCGGTTAACGCAGCGGCATTTTCTTCAGGAATCGGATACATAGATGTGTATGTCATAAAAAAGTCATATTTAGGAGCAGTCACAGACTGATATACAGTTACTGCAACAGCAACAATAATTGCAACAATGACTATAGTATGTATTTTATAATACTCCCAGAAATACTCCCACCATTCTTTTGTGAATTTTTCAGGTATAGTTCCGTATTTTTCCGCCATTAAATCATTTCCCTTCTGTGTAACAAAATTTTTGTGAATATAAATCTTATTATTAATTATACTGATTATATGATTTTACAAAAAATAAGTCAATAAAAATCCAAATATGTTTAAAAATAATTAATAAAAGGTTTACAAAATTAATATTAAGGAAAAAACTATTTTTTTGAAAATGCTTTAATTATTACCTTAGCAAATTCATTGTTATTTTCAGTATTTTTAAGATAGTGCAATACAACATTCATAGCATCACAGCTGTTTTGCTTATTTATTTCTCTTCTTAAAAGCCAGCTTGCTTCACGCTCATATTCACTTAACAATACTTCTTCACGTCTTGTACCAGACTTTAATATATCAATTGCCGGGAAAATTCTGCGTTCCTGCAAGGCTCTGTCAAGCTTTAATTCCATATTGCCCGTACCCTTGAATTCTTCAAAAATAACATCATCCATTCTGCTTCCTGTTTCCACAAGTGCAGTAGCTAAAATTGTGAGGCTTCCTCCCTCTTCAATATTTCTTGCCGCCCCAAAAAACTTTTTAGGCTTAATTAAAGCATCCGGGTCAAGACCTCCTGATAAGGTTCTTCCCGTCGGTGTAACAGTCAGATTATATGCTCTTGCAAGTCTTGTAATAGAGTCAAGCAAAACTACTACATCCTTCTTTTGCTCTACAAGTCTTGATGCTCGTTCCAATACCATTTCAGCAACTTTTGTATGATTTTCGGGCGTCTGGTCAAATGTTGATGCAATAACATCTGCATCGATAGAACGTCTCATATCTGTAACCTCTTCAGGTCTTTCATCAATCAAAAGAACAATGAGCTTAATATCAGGATGATTTTCCGTTATAGAGCGTGCAATTTGTTTTATAAGCGTTGTTTTTCCGGCCTTCGGAGGAGCTACAATCATTCCACGCTGTCCTTTTCCGATTGGGGCAATTATGTCAACAATTCTTGAAGCAAATTTGTTTTTATCTCCTGTATCAAGAGTTATACGCTCTGTTGGAAATATTGGTGTTAGCTTTTCAAAATTTCTGCGTTTCAGCGCAACATCAATTGCATCATCATTAATTTTTTTCACAAAAAGAAGCGGCGAATATTTATCCTCTTCCACAGAAGGTCTGCAATCTCCGAGTATCTCATCACCTGTCTTTAAATTAAAACGTCTTATTTGCGTTGGCGAAACATACACATCATCTTGACTGGGCTGGTAATTATCAAATCTTAAAAATCCAAAACCGTCCTGCATAACATCAAGCACACCACACACCTCAATAACATCAGCAGGTCTTTTTCTTTGCGGGGTTTCTGCCTTTTTTTGTTCTTCAAGCTTTCTTGCATCTTCCCTGTGCCTTCTGATAAGTTCAATAATCTCATCCTTCTTAAGACTTGATACCTTAGGTATTTCAAGTCCCAAAGCTATTTGTTTTAATTCTTCTCTTGTTTTTCTTTCCAATGCTACGCCATCCTGCATAGTTATTAATCCTTTCCGTGCAATGCACAATAAAATAATTATATAAATAATTCAAGTAAAATATTATTGTTATAAAAATATCCCGTTATAACAGACTCATCAACTGCTTTAATAAGTTTTCCCGAGGTGTCGTTAGGTATATACCACATTAATATTGCACATAAAACATACACAATAAACAATGAATGTATTAAGCCTGCAACAGCTCCTAAAAACCTGTTAAATCCCTTTAATATTGGTAAATTGAAAACTATATTTGTTAACTTAAATAAAATAAATAACGCTAAACGAATTACTACATAAAGTAATAAAATTGAAAATAGATTTATAACCGATGCCGTTATACTTTGGGAAGCTTTTTGAAGAATTTCATTTTTTGTTTCCTCAATCTCATTCTGAGCATCAACTATAATTGTATCATAGAAAATAGGCAATCCGATTTTTTTTAAAGTATTCTCTTCATTATTCTGTGTTTCTTCTTTTTCAGCTGAAATCAACCTTGTGCTAAGAGTGTCTGTTATACTTTTTTCTATTTTAACGCCTACAGGAGATTTACTTATAAACTCACAAATAAAATCCTGAAATAAAAACATCATCACAATCGTTAGTACAATAGAAACAATTTTATATGACGATCCCATAAACCCTTTTTTAGAAGATATGTATATACAAAAAAGAAAAATCAAAAGAATGCCAACATCAAAAATTACAGACAAATACATCATTTAATTCCTCACTTAATTTCTGCAGTATTTTGTTTTTGTATTTTTTTAACGTGCAGAAATTCCAGACTTTGATTATATATAACTAAAATATTATCAGCATCAATAAAATATGCTTTATCTATATCTCTTGAAGCTGAATATTTTGCAATCTTATCTCCGTTTAACTTTGTAAGTGTAAGATTTCTTGAATCATTAAAAATTATGTATCCGTCACATATATCGCAAAAATCAGGAATTACATCTGTGTTTAAGCTCTGCTTTTCTTTTCCGCCCGATGTTATAACCGATATTTCAGCATTATTGTTATTATCAAACATAAGCACTCTTACACCTGAAGAATCTTTTGCATAGCTGTTTAATTTTTTATCACTGTAATTATATACCCAGTCTTCACGGGCACCTGATGTTAATGAAATCATTTTATCATCACCGTAAGCAATAAGATTGTTTCCTGAATAATCAAGTTCAAATATAATTGTATTATCAAATTCGACACTTTTTTCTTCAAGTTCTTCAGATACATCAAAAAATGAAATCTTTGAATATGCCTGAGTTCTTACAGACATTAATGCAACTGCAAGCTGACGTGAATCGGAAATCGCAGCAGAAATAACATTTTCACTGCCAAAGCTTCGTGAAAAGATTTCTTCTCCCGATTTGTTATATACATTTACAGCACCCTTATAATATTCCTTTTCTGTAACAACTACGCATTCACCGTTCGATGAAAGGTTCCCGTTCAATATAGGTTCTGAGGTTTGTGCAGAATATACCTGTCCCTTGCTGTTATAAACAGCAAGCTTATTTCCTCCCTTTTCAAACAAAAGAAAATACGTCCCACCTACTTTTAAAACAGGATTTGAAATCTGAATTGAACGATTCCATTTTTCATTTCCATTTGCATCGTACATATGAACTGAATTTTCCAAAGCACATAGTATTCCATCCATAAATCTTGCATAACGTGCATTTGCAGCACCTTTCAAAGCAATCGGATCGGAAGATAGTTCAAATTCCTTTGAAAGCTCAACTTTGTTATTAGCAGTCGGAACAGGTTCAGCTGACGCCTCAATCGTTTCAACAGGATCTTCAACCGATTCGGACGGAACAGGAATATTTGTATTTTCTGCAGTTTCTTCTTCTCTTTCCGATTTGGTTAATTCATACTTCAATCTCAGATTAAACAAATTATCTTTGAAATTCGTAATATAAGTATTAACAAATTCTGAATCTTTTCCAATCGTAACATAAGTACCTATACCAATTCCGGTAATTGCAATAACTATTAATAATATAATTATAAATTTTTTCATCAATAATACACCTCAGTTAAATACAAACCGTCCGGTGGAGCGGTTATTCCGGCTTTTTTTCTATCCTTTGATTTAATTATTTCAGGTATATCATCGGGGTTGATTTTACCGTTACCTGCAAATACAAGCGTTCCGGCAATTATACGCACCATGTTGTAAAGAAATCCATTCCCCGAAACTTCTATTTTAATCAAATCATCTATCTTTTCAATATTTAACGAATAAATTGTTCTGACAGTGGTTTTTACAGTAAAGCCTGCAGCAGCAAAACCAATAAAATCATGCGTTCCTACAAAGTGAGCAGCAGCAGTTCTCATCTTATCAATGTCAAGCTCATATCTGTAATGCCATGCTCTTTTATTATAAAATGGATTTTCATATTGCGAATTTAAAACATAATATGTATACGTTTTACCTGTCGCACTCTTTTGAGCATCAAAATCATCAGCTACATCTTCAGCTCCGATACAAATAATATCATCAGGCAAAAACCTGTTTAAAGCATACGGCAATCGCTCACACGGAATTGTTGTTGAACTTTTAAAATTTGCAGCGTAGTTAACTGCATGAACACCGGTATCAGTTCTTCCGCATCCCGAAAGCTTTGGTTTGACACCTGTAAGCTTTAAGATTGCCCTCTCAACCACTTCCTGAATTGTAACAGCATTTTCCTGGATTTGCCATCCATGATATTTTGAACCATCATACCTCAATAATATTTCTATATTTCTCATATTTTCCCTCAAATCATATATTGGGTGCAAAGTGAAATAACTGAAATAACTGTCATTACAAGAACAGCAGAATAATCAATTTTTGAAATCTTCATCTGTCTCATTCTTGTTCTGTTTTTTCCTCCGTTATAGCACCGTGCATCCATCGCTGTTGAAAGCTCATCAGCACGTCTGAAAGCACTTACAAACAAAGGTACTAAAAGGGGAATCATAGCCTTTGCACGGTTTATAATATTTCCGCTTTCAAAATCTGCACCCCTAGCTTTTTGTGCTTTAATTATTTTATCTGCCTCTTCCGCCAATGTCGGTATAAATCGGATTGCAATTGACATCATCATGGCAATTTCATGTGAAGGAACTTTTATAATCTCAAAAGGCTTTAACAGCTTTTCAATTCCGTCGGTTAACATCAAGGGTTTAGTCGTTAATGTTAGCAGTGACGTTGCACATACAAGCAATGTAAGTCTTAAAAACATTAAAATGCTCATCTTTACTCCCTGTAATGTAATTTTAAGAACAAAACCTCCAAAAAGTCTGTACTGCCACAACACATCACCGGGGGTCAGAAAAAGGTTTATAATAACAGTAAAGATTATTATAAACAATAACGGCTTCAGACCTTTAGCTATATATTTTAAAGGTATTCTGCTTAACAGTATCACCGCAACAGTGAATATTATCATTGTAATGTATGAAATCGGATTGGAAATTAAAAACAGGATAACAATAAACAAAAGAGTAAGTAAAATTTTTACTCGGGCATCCATTCTGTGTAAAATGGAATTACCGGAAATATATTGTCCGATAGTAATATCTTTAAGCATTGTGATTTCCTTTCATTTTATCAGCAAGAATTCCTGCTGCGTATTTTACGGTATATATGTCTTTTGGCAAATCAGCACCCATTTTAATAAGCTTATTTATCAGTAACGTAATCTGCGGTACATCAAGCCCGATTTTAGTAAGTTCTTCACCCTTAGAAAACACCTGTGAAACATTTCCCTGCATATACACACTGCCCTTATTCATAACAATTATATTTTTAGCCACTCTTGCAACATCTTCCATACTGTGAGAAACAAGAATTATAGTCATCTTTAACTCATCATGAAGCTTTTCAAGAACAGATAACAACGAATCTCTTCCGACCGGGTCAAGACCTGCTGTCGGTTCATCAAGTATCAGTATTTCAGGCTTCATAGATAAAACTCCGGCAATTGCAACCCTTCTTTTCTGCCCCCCTGACAATTCAAACGGTGAATTTTGGAGTATACTCTCATCAATACCAACCAATCGTGCAGCATCCCTGACCCGTATATCAATTTCTTCATCTGACAAATTGAGATTTTTAGGTCCAAATGCTATATCTTTATATACAGTTTCTTCAAATAATTGATGTTCCGGATACTGAAAAACCAAACCTACACGTCTTCTTATCTCTTTTAAATTAACATTTTCAGCTGTAATATCAATATCATCTATAAATATTTTACCTAAAGTCGGTTTAATCAACCCGTTTAAATGTTGAATTAATGTTGATTTACCGGAGCCTGTATGTCCGATTAAAGCAACAAAATCACCGTCAGCGATTTCAAAACTGATGTCTTTTAAAGCATACTTTTCATCAGGCAGTCCCTGCTGATAGATGTAATTAAGATTTTGTGTTTTTATCATCAGTTATCCATTCCTTTCAGTTCATTTTAAAAATTTTATAAGATACTCCGCACATTCATCAACATCAATAATATCATTTGGTAATTGTATTCCATCCTTAACAAGAATGTCAATTAATTCAGTCACCTGCGGAACATCAAGACCTAACTCTTTTAGCTGATTTATTTTAGAAAAAACCTTTTTAGGCACATCGTCAATTATTATTTTTCCTTTTTCCAAAACAATCACTCTGTCTGCCTGAACAGCCTCATCCATATAATGCGTTATTAAAACCACAGTCATATTCTGAGTTTTATTCAGCATTTTTATTGTTGACATAACTTCTTTTCTTCCCCTCGGGTCAAGCATCGCCGTAGGTTCATCAAGTATAATACACTCAGGCTTCATGGCAAGGATTGATGCTATTGCAATTCTTTGCTTTTGTCCGCCGGAAAGTCCCGCAGTCGATGAAGCAGCATACTCGCTCATTCCAACAATTTCAAGGCATTCATCAACTCGTTTTCTGATTTCACACGGTTCAATCCCAAGATTTTCAGGGGCAAAAGCAACTTCATCTTCAACAATAGCTGCTACAATCTGATTATCCGGATTTTGAAAAACCATACCTGCATCTTTTCTGATTTCAAAAAGATTATTTTCATCAAGACTGTCCATACCCGATATATATACCTTACCACCCGTTGGTAAAAGTATTGCATTAAAATGCTTTGCAAGCGTTGATTTTCCGCATCCGTTACGACCCAAAATTGCAGTAAAACTTCCCTTTTCTATATGCAAATCTAAATTTTCAAATATATTTTTTTCTTTTTT
Organism: Clostridia bacterium; assembly: GCA_045657705.1. GTDB lineage: Bacteria > Bacillota > Clostridia > UBA1381 > UBA1381 > RGIG1988. Next base: position 5,991 of record JAZOTP010000036.1, on the reverse strand, counting down.
TAAATATTCATCATCGGAAACAGGATATGAATATGTTAAATTTTCAGCTCTAATCATAAGTAAAATTCCTTTCAGGATAAAAAGAAAGAACAAAACATTTTATTTTTGCCAACGTCCGGAAATTCCACAAGGCAAAATAATTTCACTGTCACAAACAGGAATGCCTATTTCATCAGCGGTAACATTCCCTCCGTATTTTTTTTGAAGAGTTAATTTAAGAATATCAGAAATTACAGTTTGACACAATCCAGTAGTGTATGAATTAATCAAGAAAAATAACGGAGTGTCAGATATTATTTTCATACAGTCAATAACCAAATCATACAGTTCATCCTCAATACGCCAAAGCTCGCCTGACGGGCCTCTTCCATATGACGGCGGATCCATAATGATTGCATCATATTGACGTTCACGTCTTGCTTCTCTTGCAACAAATTTCTTTACATCATCGACAATATATCTTACAGGTTTTTCACCCAATCCCGATGATACTACATTCTCTTTCGCCCAGGTCACCATGCCTTTTGATGCATCAACATGAACTACCTCTGCACCTGCAGAAAGTGCAGCAACAGTTGCACCTCCTGTATATGCAAATAAATTTAAAACTCTGACAGGTCTGTTTGAATTTTTAATCAAATCAGAAAACCAATCCCAATTAACTGCCTGTTCAGGAAACAATCCCGTGTGTTTAAATCCCATCGGTTTTATATTAAATTTTAAATCCTTGTAATTTACATACCATCTTTCAGGAAGCTTTTTTGTCTTATATTCCCAATGTCCCCCACCTGAGGAACTTCTGTGATAATGTGCATCAGCTTTCTTCCAAAGCGGTTCATTTTGTCTGACCTTCCAAACTGCCTGTGGTTCGGGACGTCTTAAAAGATATTCACCCCAATATTCAAGCTTTTCACCGTCAGATGTATCCATCAATCTATAATATTCCCATTTATCTGCAAGCCACATCTTGTTTACCTTTCAAATCGTATATCAATTATTGTTTTGTATAAAATACCATTATAAATATACCATTTTATACGTGTTCTGTCAAGTAATTGCTTTGTTTTTTATATTAAATTTGTGTATCTGCTTATATGTTGAAAAATAATTTTAATTTATATATACAATTTGTAAATTATAAAAAAAATAATTGAAAGGCGGTTTTGTTGTGAAACTCTCCACAACTACAGATATTTTAGATTCTAAGTTTGGTTTCAAGAAAACAATAGATATTCTTGCAGGTGCAGGTTATGATGCTTTGGATTTTTCAAAATAATTTTTACAGATTGATATTTTCAAATAAAACTGATTTTATAAAAAATACAACCACCTTAAATTTACGAGTCCGGTGGTTGTATTTTGTGCATTAATGAAACTCAATATAGCTTTGAATATTCAGGTTTAAGGTATCCGTAAAGTTCCGCATACGGTATTGTAAATTCAACAAACCCTCTTGCATAATACGACAACTCATACGGTGGATAAAATATCACTATTCCCTCATCAGTAAAATAGAAATATTGATTTTGAGCATCGGTTATAGTTGGATTTTCCCATAAATCTGAGTATTCTGCTTCATCAGAAATTTTATCCAACTTATTATTCAGCATCTGAATATATTCATCGTCTCCAAACAAGTCTGACAATAAAATTTCTGTATTTGTTGATGTATCAATATTCTTCACTATTCGTATATTGGTACCGTTAAATCCGTCTGTATATTTATAGCATTCTCCCAACAGTGAAATCAGATTGTTTTTGTTGTACACTACTTCATGTTTTAATTCAAGCTTACCTTTTCCGTCTCTTTCATTTTTACTGTTCTGTGAATCAGATAAAAAATCCCGGTGTATAGATTCTATAATTTCCTGATACTGAGAATTTACATCGTTTTCAAAGTTTTTATCTGAAAGTCCACTAATTATCGGTGTTTCTATATATACACTTTCATCATCAGTTTCATATTCATTTATTATCTTTTCAACCCTCATAGAACTAATTTGACAGCCACTCAGAATAACAGCAACACATACCGTTAAAATAATCCCTTTTACAATATTATACAAATAAGACCACCACTACCTTCATTAATAATTCGCTCTAATGTTTCCTGAAGTTTTCTTCTTGATTCATCAGGCATTTTTGAAAGCTTGGTATGCATTCCTTCATTTACAAGCTCGTATAATGACTTTCCAAATATGTTTGATTCCCAGATTTTTGAAGGGTCACTTTCAAACTCCGACATTAAGTTTTGTGCTAATTCCTCCGATTGCTTTTCTGTCCCTACTATTGGGCTAATTTCTGTTTCTATATCCGCTCTTATCATGTGTATGAGAAGTAGCAAACCCAAGTCTTTAATTGGATTTGGGGTTATGATGTGTATTATATTGCAGTTTTGATGAAATTGCAAGGCTTTTATGCGAAGTAATATTTTCTAAATCTGCACAAAATTCTTCGCCCAAATACCACAAATCTATTCGCTAGAAATGAAAAAAGAATCAAATCATATTAATTTATTCAAACAAAAAATAAATTTAAAGGGGATTTTCGATAAAAATATTAGAATTTCACCCCTTTAACTTGCATTTTTCTAAAAATGTGGTATAATATAATCAAAGGAGGCTTTATGATGGATAATATTTTTATGAGAGAAGAATATTTAAATAAGATAAGAGGATTTTACCATAAAGCAATATTATAAAAAATTTTTTCTGCTTGAATTTTTTGTAAAATATAGTATAATGTAATTTAGAAAAATATAAAACGATAATAAAAGGGGCGGTTTGAATGCGTAGTGTAGGTTTAACAAAAAGGCTATGCGCTGTTTTTGTGATTGTGGGTATGCTTATGTCCTTGATGAATGCTGGGATGGTAAGTTATGCTGCAAATGAAAATGTCGCAATGCCTGAAGAACAGGCGATTTCCGTTGAGAACACAGCCTTAATGGTTGATGATAATATTAACGGAACTACAGAACAAGGCGAAAATGATGGTGACGGGAATGATGGTGTAGTTCCCGACGAGGGCTTTGGTGAAGAAGAAAAACCGGTTGTCACAGAAATAGGTGTTACTTCTGCTGATGAACTTGAGGCGGCTCTTGCGGACGGCTATGACCAAATTCAGTTGCTTGCGGATATTACCATGGACAGAACATTCTTTGTTGAAAAGAATACTGTTATCTGTGCAACTGAAGATGTGACCCTGACAAGAGATGCATCCTTTGCAGGAGATTTGTTTTTGCTTGGACCTGCGGAAAAGGGTGAAGAAGGAACAACTGAATCTGTTGTTATAACTTTCGGAAGTGATGATGCGAAAATTACAATTGATGGTAATAAAGAAAATATGACAGTGGATGTTATGGGTACAGTTTTCTTTGTGAGAAACCTTGCGACTGTAAACCTCAAGAACATAACAGTTCAGAATGCAAAGAAGGTAGGAAATGAAATAACTCTTGATGAAGTGTACGGGCTTCCATATACAGGACGTATTGGTGGTGCGGCAATTATTCTTGCATCAGGTGAATTGAATATTTATAGTTCTACATTTGCAGATAATGAAGTAAATGATGAGACAAGTTCAGAAGAAGATGGTATGATAAGCACTCAGGGTGGTGCTATTTATAGCTTTGGTGAACTCAATATTTACGGTGCAACTTTCGCAGGCAACCACGCTGCAAGAGCCGGTGCTATTTATAACTACAGAGAAACACACATCTATAACGCTGACTTCAATGAAAATAGTGCAACCTACCGCGGTGGTGCGATATATGTGCCAAGCACAGCGCAAAGTAAGCTGTTTTTAGGTGAAGATAACGACGTGATGGAAAATAACGTTTCTTTCGATTCAAACTCTTCTGTAGGTCGTGGCGGTGCTGTTTTTGCACAAGGTTTGCTTAACGTGAATAATACACAGTTTACCAACAACACTTCGACGAAGGAACATGGCGGTGCTATTGCTGCTGCCGGCAGAATAGAGGGCATAGAAAAAACTCTTGTAGTTACAGGAGCTACATTTGAGAAGAACAGTTCGTACTATAACGGCGGTGCGGTTTATCTTACAGGAACAGATGCATCCTTCAGTAACGTAGATTTTTTATCCAATACAGCCTATGCTATTGCTAATGACAGCGGTACAAGGTACGGGGGCGGTGCGGTTTACAGTACGGGAAGCACATCGGAATTTGATACGGTTAGTTTTTTCAAGAATCACTCTGATTATGTTGCAGGCGTAATGGGTATTTACTCACAAAGTGTTGTGAAAATGAAAGGAATAACTGTTACATCCAACTCATCTGATTCTCACGGTGGTGCGTTCTATGTTAATAAATCAGAGCTTGAAATAGCGGACGGAACATTTACCGATAATAATGCAACCGGTAATGGTGGTGCTTTGTACACAACAAATGGTACTGTGAAAATTACAAATACCGAATTTACAGAAAACAAAACAGAAAAAGCAGGTGGTGCTGCATATTTTAACACAACATCTGCGGTAGAACTGTCAGGTGTTAAATTCGAAAGAAACACAGCAACAGAAACCGGTGGTGCAATTAAATTAGATGGGACAAGCACAGCAGTAATGAACAGAATTACCGCCATCGGAAACAGCGCAAAGGCTGCCGGATTTTTGCATAATGTCTCTTCATCCGTGGTTAATTTGTATAATTCAGCTATTAAGGAAAATGCGGCAACCGGAGGCAATGCGGGTGCAATATATTCGGAAGCAGGAACATCTTCCAACCTTTATAAGAGTGAGTTTGTGAAAAACACCGCAACAGGAAACGGCGGTGCCCTGTATATGTACACCGATACTGCCAAAAGCATTATTCATAGCTGTACTTTCAAGGAAAATGTTTCTGGAAATTATGGCGGTGTTATGTATGCTTCAAATAAGAGTATTGTGGATATGTACAATACTATTGCTGTAGATAATAAAGCAGGACATGGTGGCTTTTTGTATGAAACAACCACAGGAACAAGTATTACCATTGCAGGACTTACTGTGTCAGGCAATACGGCAACGGTAGGAGGTCCTATCATTTGGGGTAACTCAACGGGTGCAGTGCTTAATCTTGACAAAGCCCAGTATTTTGATGCTGATTATGCCGGTGATTTGGATGATACATATTGGGCAAGTGCTATTGCCAATAAGCTTAAGGTGAATGATTTGGGTATTAACATTCCCGGTTATGAAGACTACGAAGAGGAAAACCCCGATGAACCTTCAACACCCGAGGAGGTTATTACAATAAATGTTCAGTCTGCTGCACAGTTAAATCAGGCTATAAATGCAGGATTTACGTCTTTTAAGGTTGTAGCGGATTTTGAAATTGACCGTACTTTCTATATTTCCAAAGATACACATATCTTTAGTGATGAACCTCATACACTCACCAGAGCGGCAGATTTCACAGGAGATATCTTTGTGGTAGGTGAAACTCAAGCTGGGGCTTTTGCTGAAAAGCCTGTAACTCTTACTGTTGGAAATTCTGATTCGGATTTGCAAAATCTTCTCGTTTTTGACGGTAACAGGGATAAGATTTCAGCGAATGTTTCGGGAACAGTATTCTTCATCGGAAACGAATCGACAGTGAATTTACATAAAAATGTTACAATTAAGAATAACAAAAAGGTAGCAAACGAAAGAACTTTAAATGAAAAGTACAATGTTTCTTACCCAAATGAAATTGGGGGAGCAGCAGCAATAATTGCATCGGGTACACTCAATATCTATGGAGCAACTATATTAAATAATAACGTACACGATGTAGAGGGTGAAACAAGCTCACGTGGTGGTGCCATTTATTCCTTCGGAACTCTTAATATTTACGGCGGAAATATTTCTGAAAATACTGCGGCACGCGGTGGTGCAATCTATAGCTATAAAAGTACAAATATCTACAATGCTTCCATAACTAAAAATTCGGCTACATATCGTGGTGGTGCAATTTATATGCCTGCAACATTGAGTAGCCGCCTGACTTTGGGAAGC
>JAZOTP010000035.1:0-9898 GCA_045657705.1 Clostridia bacterium | reverse complement strand
TATGGATGTAACACAGGGTAAGCTTGCAATTGGTTTTACTACAGAGATAACTGCAAAGGATAAGGAGTATCCGGCACTTGTTGTTGCTAACAGTATATACGGCGCAGGTACTCATTCAAAGCTTTTTAATAATGTGCGTGAAAAATTAAGTCTTGCTTATTATGCATCGAGTACTGTTAATAAATTCAAGGGGATAATGCTTGTAAACGCAGGAATTGAGTTTGCAAACTTTAAAAAAGCTTATGATGAATCAATGCTGCAGCTTGAAGAATTGAAAAAGGGAAATATATCGGATGATGAAATCAAATTCAGTATCAGTACCATTGTAAATGCACTTAACAGCTATAATGACGATCAGCGTTATATGCAGCTTTATGCACTTGATTGTCTGTATCTCGGAATAAATCCGGATATAGATGATTATAAGAACAAGATAATGGCTGTAACCAAGGAAGATGTTATAAGCGTAAGTAAGAATATTAAGGAAAATACAGTGTATTTTCTTAAAGGCAAGACTGAATAAGGAAAGGACTGATACAATTGAGTTTAACATACAGTGAAAATAAGTTAACAGGCGAAAAATTATATTATAAAAAACATGAAAGCGGTCTTGATATTTACATCATGCCGAGAAAGGATTATACAAACAATTATGCAATATTCGGAACAAAATACGGTTCGGTTGATTCTGAATTTATTGTTCCGGGAGAGGACAGTGTAACAAAAGTTCCCGATGGTATTGCACATTACTTAGAGCATAAAATGTTTGACCAGCCTGACGGCAGCAACGTGTTTGAAAGTTTTTCACGTTTTGGCGGAAATGCTAATGCATTCACAAGCTTTAATATGACCGCATATCTGTTTTCTGCCACAGAAAATTTCTGTGAAAATCTAAAAATATTGATGGATTATGTTCAAAAGCCGTATTTCACAAAGGAAAGTGTTGAAAAGGAACAGGGGATAATAGGTCAGGAAATAAATATGTATGATGACAGTGCAGACTGGAGAGTGTTTTTTAATCTGCTTGGTTGTCTTTATCAGAATAATCCTGTAAAGCTTGATATTGCAGGAACGGTGGAATCAATTTCAAAAATTGATAATGAGCTTTTATATAAGTGCTATAATACATTTTATAACCTTTCAAATATGGCGATTTTTGTAACGGGTGATTTTGAACCTGAAAAAATACTTGCTGTTATAGAGGAAGGCATTATAAAAAATGAACCGTTTGAAGAGGAAATAAAAAGAATATATCCTGATGAACCAAAAGAAATTACGTCTGATTATAAAGAGGTTAATCTATCCGTTGCAATGCCGAAATTCATGATGGGCTATAAGGATAATGACACAGGTTACGGTGGAGATAAGCTTTTGAAAAAATCAATTGAAACCGATATTATATTAAAAATAATTTTCTCAAAAAGCTCACCGTTATATGAAAAGCTGTATAACAGCGGTCTGATAACACCAAATTTCGGCGCGGAATACAGTTCTCAGATTGATTATTCCTATACCGCAATAGAGGGTGAATCAAAGGACCCTAAAAAAGTTTATGAAATAATAACTAAATATATCGAGAGTCTGAAAAAAGAAGGAATTTCTAAAGAAGATTTTGAAAGGGCAAAAAAAGTAATATGGGGCGACTATATCCGTTCATATAACGATATAGAAGATTTTGCACATAAGTTTTTAACTGAAATTTTTAAGGATATAAATTATTTTAATTATTATGATATTTATAAAAGCATAACATTTGAAGATGTAAAAAGAAGATTTGAGGAGCATTTTGATAAAAAATACAGTGCATTGTCAGTTGTAATGCCGGTATAAAAATAAATGCAGTAAGAATTATACAGAAAGGACTGTTGCAATTGGGTATAGAAAACTCATTGCGGCAGTCTTTATATTTATGTGTATGATAAAAAACATGGAAAAAGTATTATATTTTCGATTTTTGTCAAAAATTTAACTTGATTTATTTATATAAATAGTTTATAATATATTAGAATGTTTATAATAAAATTAGTCGCATTATGCGGCGGAATGGAGAAAAAGATGGAAAATAAACAAAATTTCAAGCCGTACATCCCGGCTGAAAGAGTAACACCGGAAATAACGGTAACATCTGTTATTATGGGTATTATTTTATCCGTTGTATTCGGTGCGGCAAACGCTTATCTGGGATTGAGAGTAGGTATGACAGTGTCAGCATCAATTCCTGCGGCAGTTATTGCAATGGGTGTAATCAGAGTTATAATGAGAAAAAATTCAATTCTCGAAAGTAACATTGTACAGACAGTAGGCTCAGCCGGTGAATCATTGGCGGCAGGATCGATTTTTACATTGCCTGCACTGTATCTTTGGGCAAATGAGGGTGTGATGGGAAAACCGAGTATTATAGAAATCACACTCATCGCATTGATCGGAGGCTTGTTAGGTGTATTCTTCATGGTTCCTCTTCGTAATGCGTTGATTGTAAAGGAGCATGGTGTTTTGCCTTATCCTGAGGGAACAGCTTGTGCTGAAGTTCTCTTAGCCGGCGAAGAGGGTGGTGCAAACGCATCTACAGTTTTTGCAGGTATGGGATTTGCGGCACTCTTTAAGTTCATAATCGACGGTTTAAAGGCAGTTCCCGGAGAAGTATCCTTAAGAGTTAAGGGGTATGCGGGAGAAATTGGAACACAGATTTATCCTGCTGTAATGAGCGTTGGTTATATCTGCGGTCCGCGTATTTCATCATATATGTTTGCCGGCGGTGTTTTAAGCTGGATGGTTATTATTCCGTTAATTGTACTGTTTGGTGAAAATATGGTTATGTATCCGAGTGTTGATCAGACAATCGGACAGATTTTTGCTGAAAACGGTGCAAGTGGTATATGGAGTTCATATATCAGATATATTGGTGCAGGTGCATTAGCCGCAGGAGGTATTATAAGTCTTATTAAATCATTGCCGTTGATTGTGAGAACATTTACAGATGCGGTAAAGAGCATCGGTGCATCAGCAACAAGCGTTTCAAATGCAAGAACAGCTAAAGATATAAGTATTAAAATAGTATTAATTGCAATTGCAGTGTTAACACTTTTGGTATGGCTGGTTCCTGCGATTCCTGTAACATTGCTTGGTGCAGTGGTTGTTGTAGTATTCGGTTTCTTCTTTGCAACTGTTTCTTCAAGAATGGTTGGTCTGGTAGGAAGCAGTAACAATCCTGTTTCGGGTATGGCTATTGCAACACTCCTCATTGCAACGCTTATTTTAAAGCTTACCGGTGAGAGCGGTGCTCCGGGAATGAGTGCGGCAATTGCTATCGGGTCAATTATATGTATAGTTGCAGCTATTTCGGGTGATACTTCACAGGACTTAAAGACAGGTTATTTGTTGGGTGCAACCCCTAGAAAACAGCAGATTGGTGAAATAATCGGTGTTGTTGCGGCTGCATTTGCAATTGGTGGTACATTGAATCTTCTTGATTCAGCATGGGGCTTTGGTTCACAGGAGCTGGCTGCTCCTCAGGCAACACTTATGAAGATGATTATTGAGGGTGTTATGAGTGCGGAGCTTCCGTGGAATCTTGTGTTTGTGGGCGTATTTATTGCAGTATTGATAGAGGTTATAGGAATTCCTGTATTGCCTTTTGCAATCGGTGTTTATCTGCCTGTACAGCTTAATGCCTGTATAATGGTGGGTGGTCTTATACGTTTGGTATTTGATAAGATGAAGAAGGATGAAGAAAAGAAAAAGTCAATAATAAATGACGGAATTTTGTACTGTTCAGGTATGATTGCCGGAGAGGGTCTTGCGGGTATAGTTCTTGCACTTCTTGCAGTATTCGGCGTTGACAAGGTTATTGATATTTCTGGAATGTTAAATCTTCCTGTATCAGTTGCAAATATTGCAAGTATTGCATTGTTTGCAGTTATAATATTAACTGTTCTCAAATTTTCAATTTGGAAAAAGCGTAAATAAGGGATAAAAATGAAGAAAAAAGATAAAGAAAAAAAGAATTATCTTGAAAGATGTCCTGAGCGTCCTGAGGGGCTCAAATGGTCAAAGGACGATAAGGGGATAGTAACTTTCAGTATTGAAAATAATGGTGTGTTTAATAGAATAGCTCAAAAGCTGTTAAAGAAACCCAAGATAACCTATATACATCTTGATGAGATAGGAAGCTTTGTCTGGCCATTATTGGACGGAGAGAAGAATATTATCGAGATTGGAGAGCTGGTGGAAGAGCATTTTGGTGAAAAAGCACAGCCGCTTTATGAAAGACTGGCGAAGTATTTTCAGATACTTGACAGTTATGGATTTGTTCATTGGAATAAAGAAGATTAATATAAAAACGCAGCCTGAAAGCTTTTGGGCTGCGTTTGTTTAACAATTATAAAAGTTGTATACAGCTATCATTTCTCTCTGTTGTCATAAAAATGAAAAGATTGACAAAAACTATCATGTAGTTTATAATATAAAGGTAATCAGGAAGAGGTAGAATGGTTATCCCCACGGAAAGGGGGATGTAACGGAACAGATTATTATTACTTTGTACATAATTATGCTGACGTTATTTATTCTTAAAAATAGAAAATAACCCTACCTTAATATAAGGGGGTTACCTTCAATCACTCAAAATGATAAAGTGAGGGTAGCCCGCCTGCCAAAGGAAACTCCCTCTACTGATTGCATTATAACATACTAAAATAAATTTGTCAACTATTATTTTAAATTACCGTTATTTAAGGAGCAAGCTATGGATTTTTGTCATCTTCACACACATACGGAATATTCTTTGCTTGATGGAGCGGCTCGTATAAGCGAGCTTGTTTCCGTTGCAAAAGAATTGGGTATGCAATACCTTGCAATTACCGACCACGGTGCGATGTACGGAGTGGTTGATTTTTATAAGGAAGCACATAAACAGGGAATTAATCCTGTAATTGGTTGTGAAGTATACGTTGCACCCCGTACAAGATTTGACAAAACTCATGAATATGATGCAAAATACAGTCATTTAATACTGCTTGCGGAAAATAACATCGGATATAAAAATCTTATAAAAATTGTATCGGCAGGCTTTACGGAGGGCTTTTACTATAAGCCGCGTGTTGATTTTGATTTGTTAAAGGAACACAGTGAGGGACTTATTGTTTTGTCTGCGTGTCTGGCGGGGGAAATTCCAAAGCTTTTGTTAAATGATGACTATGAGGGGGCAAAAGAGGTTGCCCAAAAATATATTTCGGTATTCGGAAAGGATAATTATTTTATAGAAATTCAGGATCACGGATTAAAGGAGCAGAAGCAGACGAATCCGCTTCTGATAAAGCTTGCAAATGAGCTAGGTCTCGGCGTGGTTGCTACAAATGATATTCATTATGTAAAGAGAGAGGATGCATATGCACAGGATGTCCTGATGTGTATACAAATGGACAGAACGGTAGATGACCCTGACCGAATGAAATTTGAAACGGATCAGTTTTATCTGAAGTCACCGGGGGAAATGCAGCAGTTATTTTCGTATATTCCCGAGGCTTTATCAAATACTGTTGAAATAGCCAGAAGATGTCATGTTGATTTTGACTTTGACACAAGACATCTTCCGTCCTATGATGTTCCCGACGGAAAAAACGCTTCGGAATATTTGCGTGAACTATGTTTTGAAGGTCTTAAAAACAGATATAAAGAACCGTCAGCGGAACTGGTTGAAAGACTGGAATATGAATTGTCGGTAATCAATTCCATGGGCTTTGTTGATTATTTTTTAATTGTATGGGACTTTATTCACTATGCAAGAAATAATGAGGTTATGGTAGGACCGGGAAGAGGCTCTGCTGCCGGAAGCATCGTTGCATATACTTTGGGAATAACAAGTATTGACCCGATAAGATACGGTCTTATTTTTGAAAGATTTTTAAATCCCGAAAGAGTTTCGATGCCTGATATTGATGTTGACTTTGCACCCGAGGGCAGACAGAAGGTTATTAATTATGTTGTTGAAAAGTACGGAGAGGATAAGGTTTCTCAGATAATCACATTTGGTACACTAAAGGCAAAGCTTGTTGTGCGTGATGTAGGAAGAGCATTAAATATTCCGTATGCGGAGGTTGACAAGGTTGCAAAGGCAATACCGAATGACCTGAAAATGACACTTGATAAGGCGTTGGAAATCAGTAATGATTTGAGAACGATGTACAACAGTGATATAAATATTAAAAAGCTTATTGATACCGCACGTTCTTTGGAGGGGCTTCCAAGACATAAGTCAACACACGCGGCAGGGGTAGTTATAACAGAAGAGCCGACGGTTAATTATATTCCACTTCAGCTCAATGAAGATGCTGTAACAACTCAGTTTGTAAAGGATACCGTTGAAGAACTGGGTCTGTTAAAAATGGACTTTCTTGGCCTTCGTAACTTAACAATCATTGAAAATGCGGTAAAAATTATTGAACAGACTAAGGGTATCAAAATTGATATGAACAATATTGATTATGAGTCAAAAGAAGTTTTCGATACCATTTCATCGGGAAATACCGATGGTGTGTTTCAGCTTGAAAGTGCCGGAATGAAATCCTTTATGCAGGAATTAAAGCCGGATAAGCTTGAAGACCTGATTGCCGGAATTTCACTTTACCGTCCGGGGCCGATGGATTCAATTCCGACCTATGTATATAATAAAAATCACCCCGAAAAGGTTGTTTATAAACACAAGCTGCTTGAAAATATATTGAATGTAACCTATGGCTGTATGGTATATCAGGAGCAGGTTATGGAAATAGTAAGAGTTCTTGCCGGATATTCTCTGGGCGGTGCGGATTTGATGCGCCGTGTTATCAGCAAGAAAAAGATGGCACAGATGGAGGTTGAAAGAAAGAACTTTATTTATGGAAAACAGGACGAGGACGGAAATTATATTATAGACGGATGTATAAGACGGGGGATTGACGAAAAAACCGCAATTGCTATTTTTGACGAAATTTATGATTTTGCAAATTATGCATTCAACAAATCCCATGCTGCTGCATATGCTTATGTTACATACCAGACAGCATACTTAAAAACCTTTTATCCTGTTGAATTTATGGCGTCGCTTATTTCAAGTGTTGACGACACAGACAAAATAAATGAATATATAGTGAACAGTAAGCTGATGGGTATAAATCTGTGTCCGCCCGATGTTAATAAAAGTACCGACACATTTACTGTTGAGGGTAGTTCAATCAGATTCGGTCTGTCAGCCGTTAAGAATGTCGGAAGAGGATTTATTCAGAAGCTTGTTGCTGAGAGAAATCAAGGCGGAGAGTTTACGGGCTTTGCGGATTTTATCAGCCGTATGACAGGTAATGATATGAATAAAAGAGCTGTTGAAGGTATGATTATGTGCGGTGCGTTTGATTCGATGGGAATTAAACGTTCTCAGCTGATGCGGGTTTTTGAAATTGCAATCGATAATGAAGCAAGCTCTCAGAAAGGAAATCTCAGCGGACAGCTTACATTGTTTGATGATGACGTAACTTATGAGATAGACTTCCCGGAAATTGAGGAATTTGATAAAAATACATTGCTTAAAATGGAAAAAAGCAGTATTGGAATGTATCTTTCGGGAAATCCTATGGAAAAGTATGATGAAAAGGTAAGGAGCATAACAAAGTATAACATAGGAAGTATTCTTGCATCGGTTGAAAAAAGTGAGGACGGAAGCTATGTGGCAGTTGACGGTGGAATTTCCGATAATGATTATGTGAAAATCTGTGCTGTTGTTTCAAACAGAAAAAATAAAACCACAAGAAATAATACTCAAATGGCTTTTTTAAAGCTTGAAGACCTTTACGGAACTATTGAGGCGTTGGTTTTTCCGAAAATTCTTACAAGATTTTCGGGAGTGCTTCAGGAGGAAAATATAATACTTGCAGAGGGAAGAGTTAATTTAAGGGAAGATGAAGAACCGAAGTTACTTTTGGAGAAGGCTGAACTTTTGGATTTGGTAAATCCTCCCGAACAGTTAAAAACACTTTATATAAAATTTGAAACCAAAACGCCGGAGATAATTTCAGAATACAGTGAAATTGCAAAGAAATATACAGGTAAAAATCCTGTTTGCCTTTATTTTGAGAATACAAAGGAGCGTTTATCAGCACCCGACAGCTTGAAAATTAATGCTCACGCAGAGGCGATAAAGGTATTAAAAGAGCATTTTGGGGATAAAAATGTAGTATTAAAGTAAAAATACTTAAAAAATAGATGTAAATATTAGCTAAATTTGTCATAATGGTTATTGATTTTTCTTTCTTTTTGTTATACAATAGAATAACATGGACAAATTATAAGGAGATAGTTTTATGTGGACTGTTGTATATGTGGCACAGAAATCACAGGAAATTCTCAGAATTAAAAATATATTGGATAAAAATGAGATTATTTCCAGAGTAAGACAAAGTAACAACTCTGATGAAGAGTGTGGAATGTGTTTTGAGATTATGGTGCCTGCGGCAGAATTATCTGTTGCACAAAATTTAATTATAGCATCAGAAATTTAATTTATATAAATCGGGAGGATTTGATATTATGGCACAAATAAAGAAAATAGGAGTATTGACAAGCGGCGGTGACGCACCCGGAATGAATGCGGCAATCCGTGCGGTTGTAAGAACAGCTATTTATAACGGAATTGAAGTTGCCGGTATTGTAAGAGGCTATAACGGTCTTATTAACGGTGATTTTATAAATATGGATGCAAGAAGTGTGGGAGAAACCTTACAAAAGGGCGGTACAATTTTACAGACAGCACGTTGCCTTGAATTTAAAGAAATTGAAGGTGTAAGAAAAGGTGTTGAAACCGCAAAGGCTAATGGAATTGAGGGGCTTATAGTTATAGGCGGAGACGGTTCTTTCAGAGGCGCAAGAGATTTATCAAGAGAAGGACTTCCTACAATTGCCTTGCCGGGAACAATTGATAATGATATCAGCTGTACCGAATATACAATTGGTTATGATACCTGTTTAAATACAGTTATTGATGCTATTGATAAGCTTCGTGACACCTGTTCATCACATGAAAGATGCTCGGTTGTTGAAGTTATGGGAAGAAATGCGGGATATATTGCTATTGAAGCAGCAATTGCGTGTGGTGCAGAGGTTGTACTTATTCCAGAAGCTCCGTTTGATTTCCAGAAGGATGTTATAGATGTTATCAACAACGGTAAGAAGAGAGGCAAGAAGCATAATATTGTTATCGTTGCAGAGGGTGTTGGCGGAGTTGTTGAAATGGCTGAAAAAATTGAGGAAATGACAGATATTGAAACAAGAGCCACAATTCTCGGTCACATTCAGAGAGGCGGAAGCCCGACTGTTAAGGACAGAGTTATTGCAAGCCAGATGGGTGCACGCTCTGTTGAATTATTGCTTGAAGGAAAATCAAACAGAATTGTTTGCGTAAAGGACAGCAAGATTTCAGATGTTGATATTGAAGAAGGACTCAAGATGAAGAAGAGTGTATCTGAGGAGCTTATTAAGCTTGCTACTCAGCTTGCTATATAATATTAAAAGATAAAAACACGGATTTTTCCGTGTTTTTTTATGTAATGTTTTGTTGTACAATGAATAAAAAGTAAAATCTTTGTGAACATTATTGACATTTTAAGGTAAAAAATATATCATAATATCTGTATACATAAAATAATAGTTACTTATTTATATATTGGAGGGCTTTATGAAATTATTAAAATTTTTAAAAAAGTATTGGTTTTTTGCTGTGCTTGCACCGATTTTCATGATAGGTGAAGTATCTATGGATTTGATACAACCGAAATTAATGTCGGACATTGTGGATAACGGTGTATTGAGCGGAAATATGTCGGTTATTCTGACAATAGGGGTGAAAATGTTGGGATTCACTGCATTGGGCGGA
>JAZOTP010000034.1:0-29682 GCA_045657705.1 Clostridia bacterium | reverse complement strand
TCTGTTGCGATGAAAATGCTTCGTGAAAACGGATATATAAATGTTGATGATGAAGGAGGACTGACACTTACCGAAAAAGGAAGCGAAATTGCAGAACGTATGTATGAGCGTCATCAGATTATTGCAAAAACATTAATGGCTCTGGGAGTAAGTGAAGAAACTGCATATCATGACAGCTGTAAAATAGAGCATGATATTAGTGATGAGAGTTTTGAAAAAATTAAGGAATATCTGATGAAGATATCAAATGATTAAAATTAATTTGCAAAAATTGCAAAAAGTACTTGATATTTTGTAAAAAGTGTGGTATAATATTTAAAGATTAATAAAGGAGTTGACAAAAGAGTGGGCGAAAGTCCACTCTTTCGTATTGTTTAACTCATATAATAATATATATGTTACGGAAGGAGTATACATGGCGAGCACAATTGAAAAAAAAGTATTCAAAACCGCCGATACTGTTGCGGAAGAATTGGGATTTTATGTGGTGGATGCAGAATACAAAAAGGAAAATGACAGTAAGGTTTTGAGAATTTACGTTGACAAAGAAGGCGGAATAAGTATTGATGAATGTGAAACTTTCAGCCGTCGGTTTGAAGAAGAATTTGACAAGCTTGATATTATAAATGATGCATATATGCTTGAAGTATCTTCGCCGGGAGTTGACAGAGTTTTAAAAACAGAGCGTGAATTCAATTATTACTTGGGACGCAGGGTTGATGTAAAGCTTTATAAGGCGATTGAAGGTAAAAAGGAATTTGACGGTATATTAAAATCGTATGAGAATAAAACGGCAGTTGTTTTTGTCTGGGATAAAGAATATTCAATTCCGACAGCAGAAGCTGTTTATATAAGATTATTTTTTGAATTTTAAAGAATGGAGAAAATTGAAAGGAAAGAGTACCATGAGTGAAACAAAAACAAAAAGAAAAACCAAAAAGAATGATTTTGACGAAGCGGCAGAGCTTCTTAGTGCTTTAAATGATTTATGTAAAGAAAAGAACATAAATCCGGATTTTATTTTTGAAGCACTGGAAACTGCTTTGGTGACAGCATACAAGAGAAACTTTTCATCAGCACAAAATGTACGTGTGAATATTGACAAAACAACAGGACAATTTAAGGTTTATGCTGAAAAGGAAGTTGTTGAAGCAGTTGAGCCCGGAGAGGAACAGTTATATATTTCAATTGAAGATGCTCAGAAAATCAGCGGTCAGTATCAGTTGGGTGATGTTGTTGATATAGAAGTGACACCGAGAAACTTCGGAAGAGTTGCCGCTATGAATGCAAAACAGGTTGTTACACAAAAAATCCGTGAAGCTGAAAGAGAACAGATATTTAACAGCTCAACAAGAATACTTAACGATATAATTCCCGGAAGAATCCGCAGAATTGATGACGATAACAGAGTGTTTGTAGAGGTAGAGCTTGAAAAGGAAGAGGGAACAGAAACAGTAGAAGCACTTATGCCGCTTGATGAAATCCCAAAAAATGAACAGCCTCCGAAGCAGCATTATGCACCTAATATGAGAGTAATGGTTTATGTTAGTGATGTTAAATCAGGAAACAGAGGAACACAGGTTATGGTTTCAAGAACGCATCCTAATCTTGTAAAGAAACTCTTTATCAGAGAAGTTCCGGAAATTTCTGACGGACTTGTTGAAATTAAGAGCATTGCAAGAGAAGCAGGTTCAAGAACAAAAATTGCGGTATTTTCACAGGATCCAGATGTTGATCCGCAGGGTGCTTGTATCGGTAGAAACGGTATCAGAGTTAATCAGATAAGTGATGAATTAAGAGGCGAAAAGATTGATATTGTTAAATGGAGTGAGAATCCTGTTGAGTTGATAACAGCAAGCTTAAGCCCGTCAAGTGTACTTAGCGTTGAAGTTAATGAAGCAGAAAAAATGGCAGTTGTAACAGTTCCTGAACATCAGCAGTCACTCGCTATAGGAAGTAAGGGACAGAACGTAAGACTTGCGGCAAAATTGACAGGCTGGAAGATAGACATCAAAAAGCCCGGCAATGATAATGCACAAGAAGCTGCAGAGGAAGAACAGGCAGAAGAATAAAAGGTTTATTTATAGCTTTTGAAGGGAGAAGACGGGTAAACGATTATGACAAAGCATATACCGGAAAGAATGTGCTCGGGTTGCAGACAGATGTTTGACAAAAGTACGCTTATAAGAGTTGTTCTGGAAAATGATAAGCTGGTTATCGATAAACATCAGAAAAAAATGTCACGTGGAGTATATGTATGTAAAAATGCAGAATGTATTATAAAAGCTCAGAAAAGAAAAGCATTTAACGTGATATTAAAACAGCGTGTTCCCGATGAATTTTATGAGGAGCTGACAGCTTATGAGAAATAATAAAGTATTGTCTATGATAGGGCTTGCAAAAAGAGCCGGTAAAATAAGTGCAGGTGCACCTCTTTGTGAAAAAGCTATAAAAACCAAACAGTCAGAGCTTATAATAATTGCAAAGGATATATCGGAAAATGGAAGAAAAGCCATAACAGATTCCTGCAAATATTACTCAGTAAAATATATTGAATATTCAGATATGAATTCTCTTTCAGATGCCATTGGTGCAGAGGGAGTGAGAGTTGTGGTTTCTGTAAACGATAAAGGCTTTGCAGATGCTATATTAAACAAATACGCCGATTTACAAATTGGAAGGAAGGGTGAATGAATATGGCAACATCAAATATAAAGGTACAGGAAATTGCAAAAGATTTAAAGGTTCCGGGTAAAGAAATTGTAGAAAAATTAGCCGAACTCGGAATATCGGTGAAAACAAGTACGTTACTTGAAGAGGAACATCTTGGTTTGATAATGGATATATATACAAAGGCTTATGATATGGGTGATACTCCTATAGCTAAGCCTGTTGAAAAGGCCGTAAAGAAAGAAGTTAAGAGTGAAGAAAAAGAAGAAAAAGCAGAAGTAAAAGATGAAGAAAAGCCTGAAAAGAAACTTTCTAAAAAGACAGAGAAAAGGGCGGTTGAAAAAACTGACGATAAAATAGAAGACAAAAAACCTGCTAAAAAGTCAGAAGAAAAGAAACCGGAAATAAAAGCTGAAGAAAAGAAGGCTGAACCTAAAAAAGAGCAAAAACAGCAGGAAAATAAAAAGGATAATCAGAAAAAGAAGAATGAATATAAAAAGACTGCACAGCCGAAGCCTAAACAGGAAAAAATCCAGCTACAGTTCGGTGCTGATGAAAAAGACCAGATTAAAGTTTCTGATGAGCAGAAGGTAAGATATGTTGATACAAGAACTTCAACCGTTGAGCTTGAAAAGATAGAATCAAGAGAAAGACTTGAGGATATGGTTTCAGACGATATGAAGGAAATGCAAGGCGGAAGAAGCAAAAAGAAGAAAAAGAACAGAAACGAAAAGAACATTAATTTTATAGAAAAAGATAAGAGTGAAGCTAAAAAACAGAATGAGGCAAAGAAGAAGGAAGTACCGTCTGTTATTGAAATTCCCGAAACAATTACTGTTGGCGAATTTTCTCAGAGATTGGGAAAACCTGCTGCAGAAATTGTAAAGAAGCTTATGATGCTCGGTGTTATGGCAACTATTACTCAATCTATTGATTTTGAAACTGCCTCGCTTATTGCGGATGATTTCGGAATAGAAATTAAGCAGGAAATTGTTCTTACGAAGGAAGATATTTTGTTTGAAGAGGCGGAGGATAATCCGGAGGATTTACAGCCACGTTCACCTGTAGTTGTTGTAATGGGACACGTTGACCACGGTAAAACATCACTTCTTGACGCTATAAGAGATACATCTGTAACAGATACTGAAGCAGGCGGTATTACACAGCATATCGGTGCTTACAGTGTACGTCTTAATGACCGTGAAATAACATTTTTAGACACTCCGGGTCATGAAGCATTTACAACCATGCGTGCAAGAGGTGCACAGGTGACAGATGTAGCAATTATAGTTGTTGCGGCGGATGACGGTATTATGCCTCAGACTATAGAAGCAATTAACCATGCAAAAGCGGCGAACGTAACTGTAGTAGTTGCAATTAATAAAATTGATAAGGAAACAGCTAATGTTGACAGAGTTAAGCAGATGCTTGTTGAACATGAGCTTGTTCCTGAAGAATGGGGCGGAGATACTGTTTGTGTTGAAGTTTCAGCTAAAAAGAGAATTAATATTGACGGTCTTTTGGAAATGGTACTGCTTATTGCCGATATGAAGGAATTAAAGGCTAATCCCAATAAGCCTGCAAAGGGTACTGTTATTGAAGCACAGATTGACAAGGGCAGAGGTCCGATTGCTACAGTTCTGGTACAGGACGGTACTTTAAATGTAGGTGATATTGTAATTGCAGGTACAGCTGTAGGACACGTTCGTGCAATGGTAAATGATAAGGGAAGACGTGTTAAGACTGCAGGACCTTCAACTCCTGTTGAAATTTTAGGCTTGTCTGAAGCTCCGTCGGGTGGTGACCAGTTCAGAGTTGTTAAGGACGAAAAGCTTGCCCGTGATGTTGCCGAAGCAAGGAAACAGGAAGAAAAAGAAACAAGATTTAATGCAACCGTTAAGGTTTCTCTTGATAACTTGTTCTCGCAGATTGATGAAGGTAACATGAAAGAGCTTAATGTCATCATAAAGGCTGACGTTCAGGGTTCTGTTGAGGCTGTTAAGCAGTCGCTTGAAAAGCTTTCAAACGATGAGGTAAGAGTAAAGGCAATTCATGGCGGTGTCGGTGCGGTTAATGAATCGGACGTTATGCTTGCAAATGCTTCAAATGCTATTATTGTAGGATTTAATGTAAGACCTGATGCAGGTGCTGCAGCTGCAGCGTCACAGCATGAAGTAGATATCAGACTTTACAGAGTTATATATCAGGCTATCGAAGAGATTGAAGCAGCTATGAAGGGTATGCTTGATCCTGAATTTAAGGAAGTTGTTATCGGTCATGCAGAGGTAAGACAGACATTTAAGGTTTCGGGAGTTGGAACAATAGCCGGTTCTTATGTAACAGACGGTAAGATTGCAAGAAATGCTCAGATAAGACTTGTAAGAAACGGTATTGTGGTTCATGAGGGCGAAATTGACAGCTTGAAGAGATTCAAGGATGATGCTAAAGAAGTTAATGAAAACTTTGAATGCGGTATCGGTATTGCAAACTTTAATGATATTAAAGAAGCCGATGTTATTGAATGCTTCATAATGGAAGAAATCGAAAGATAATAAGTTGAATTTTATATGCGTTTTCATATTTTTTGAAAACGCATATAAACTATTGTATTTAAATTTTCAAAGTTTACCAAGATTAAAAAAATAATGTTTGTCATAGACTGTTAATAATAAGATTTTGTTTAAAAACGGAAAGGAAAAAGGTATGGCAAAAGAAAGAATAAATAAGATAAACGAAGAGGTATTGCGTGAGCTTTCTCAGGTTATAAGAGAGCTTAAGGATTCAAGAATACCTATGCTTACAAGTGTTGTTGCTGTTGATGTTACAAATGATTTAAGCTATGCAAAGGCATATATAAGTGTATTCGGAGACGAAGATACACAAAAAAAGGCAATCGAAGGCTTAAAGAGTGCAACCGGCTTTGTAAGACGTGAAATCGGAAGAAGATTAAATTTAAGACACACTCCGGAATTTATATTTGAGCTTGACCATTCTATTGAATACGGCTCAAAAATTAATCAGATGATTAATGATATTAATAAATAAAGGGTTTTATAATTATGAATGAAATCGTTAAAATAATTGAAGAATCGAATAGAATAGCTGTTTTATCTCATATTGACGAGGATTGTGATGCGTTCGGAAGCTCTCTTGCAATGCTTGAATATTTGAAAAGCATCGGAAAAGATACAGTATACTTTTTAAGTAAGCCTGTTGAACACAGACTCCAATTTATAGATGCAGATTATACTGTTTATGAAGAAGGAAAGGACTATGGCAAATTTGATACCGTAATTTGTCTTGATTCAGGTGATTTGGATAGACTCGGAAAGAGAATAGAGCTGTTTAATAAGGCGGAAAAGACGATAAATATTGATCACCATTACACAAATCCAAATTATGCAGATATAAACAGAGTTGACGGTGATATGTCATCAACAGGCGAAATGGTATATGATTTATTTTGCGAAATGAATATTGATATCACAAAAAAAATGGCAGAATATTTATATACTGCAGTTATGGGTGATACGGGATGCCTTAAATACAGCTGTGCCACACCTAAAACGCTTATTACTGTTGCAGAGCTTATGAAAAAGGGAATTGATCATGCTGATTTGTCGAGAAAGCTTTTTGATACCGAAAAAATTGAAGCAATAAAGCTTAAAGGACATCTTATGAACTCTATAAAGAGTTTTTATAACGGTGAGTTAAGCGTGGTATCACTTGATGAGGACTTGTTTTCAGAGTACGGAACAAATGAAAGTGAAGTTGGCGATATTGTAAATATTCCGAGAACTGTTGAGGGCACGCAGATTGCATTGTCACTTAGAAAAACTAAGGAAAAAGTAAAAATCAGTCTCAGATCAAACGGAAAATATAATGTCGGAGAGATAGCTGTTAAGCTTGGCGGTGGAGGTCATGAAATGGCAGCTGGAGCTGCTTTATACAACTGTACGCTTGAAGAAGCTGAAGCTGCTGTCATAAAAACAATTGGAGAGGTTATAAATGGTTGAGTATGAAAAAGACCCTATAGTATATCCGTATATTACAGAGTATTTAAGAAAAGAAATACCTGAGCGTAACGGTATTTTAAAAGAGCTGGAAGAGTATGCACAAAAAAATTCCGTGCCTATAGTACAGCCTGAAACAGCACAGCTTTTAGAGGTGTTGACAGCAATAAAAAGACCTGTAAGAATTCTTGAAGTTGGTTGTGCGATCGGTTATTCTGCAATTCTTATGGCTCAGTTTATTGAACCAGGAGGAACAATTACCACATTGGAGTGGGATGCCGATATGGCGGAAATTGCAAGAGAGAATATAAAAAAGGCAGGACTTAGTGAGGTAATAAATGTTATACATAACGATGCCAAGGAGGTAATACCGACCCTGACGGCTGAGTATGATATAATATTTTTAGACGGTCCAAAGGCTCATTATATATATATGTTAAATGACAGTATAAGACTTTTAAAAAAAGGCGGTCTGCTGATTTCAGATAATGTACTTTAC
This sequence comes from Clostridia bacterium, assembly GCA_045657705.1. Taxonomy (GTDB): domain Bacteria; phylum Bacillota; class Clostridia; order UBA1381; family UBA1381; genus RGIG1988. Next base: position 22,500 of record JAZOTP010000034.1, on the reverse strand, counting down.
AAGGGAATGACTGCCGATGATGAACACGTTATAAGAAGAAAAATAACTATTGTTAAAAGACTTAGAAGATTTATCTCCGCACAAATGCAAAGAGGTGAATTAAAAACAGTTCTTTTGCCTTTGGGAGACGGTGTTACTGTTGCAGTTAAGTTGTAAAAAAGGAGGAAACAGATGCAAAAGCCTGAATTATTGGCACCGGGTGGAAGTCTTGAAAAATTAAAGACAGCCATTGATTACGGTGCAGATGCGGTATATGTCGGCGGTGAAGCATTCAGCTTAAGAGTTGCTGCCGAGAACTTTTCTATTGAGGATATGAAGGAAGGACTTCGTTATGCACACGAAAGAGGTAAAAAAGTGTATCTTACCGCAAATATTTTGCCTCACAACAAGGACATAGAAGAATTTAAGAGCTTTATTGAAGAAATACGACCTTTGGGATTTGATGCTGTATTGATTGCAGACCTTGGTATGTTTGATATGATGCGTGAGCTTGCTCCCCAAATCCCTATCCATGTAAGTACACAGGCGAATAATGTCAATTACCGTTCGGCGTGTGCATGGCATAAAATGGGTGCAAAAAGAGTTGTGTTGGCTCGTGAAATGAGCTTTGATGAGATTAAGGAAATCAGAGAAAAAATTCCTGAAGACCTTGAGATTGAAGCATTTGTTCACGGTGCTATGTGTGTTTCGTATTCGGGAAGATGTCTTTTGTCAAACTATATGACATACCGTGACGCAAATCAGGGTGCCTGTGCACATCCGTGTAGATGGAACTATTCACTTGTCGAGGAAACAAGACCGGGTGAATATATGAATGTATATGAAAATGAAAGAGGTACATTTATCTTTAATTCAAAGGATTTATGTATGATTCGGTATATACCTGAAATTGTAAAATCCGGAATATCAAGCTTAAAGATTGAGGGAAGAGTTAAAACTTCATATTATGTTGCAACAATTGTCAAGGCTTACCGTGAAGAAATTGACAGATATTTTGAAGATCCTGCAAACTATGTTTTTGATGAAAAGCAGTATGAGGAATTATGCAAGGTAAGTCACAGACCGTATTCAACAGGCTTTTATCTTGGAAAACCTACCGAAAATGAACAGGTTTATACTGACAGCTCATATATAAGAGATTATGATTTGATTGGTATGGTGCTTGACTATGATGAAAAAACTAAGATTGCGACAATAACACAAAGAAACCGTTTCTTTGTTGGTGATGAAATAGAGATTATTCAGCCCGGAAAACCGTTTTTCAAACAAAAAGTAACATATATGGAAAATGAAAAAGGAGAATCAATTGACTGCGCTCCTCATGCACAGATGATTTTAAAAATGCCTGTTGATTTTCCGGTTACAAAGGAAGCAATGCTCAGAAAAGAAAGAAAATAATTTTTTGTAGTATTAACAAAAAAGTAATTTATAATAATTAGTCTCACTCGGAAAGGCTATGGTAATTAATATGAATACTAAAGTATGGAAATGGATTTATAAAAACGGTAAAAGCAGTATGATTTTTATTGCTTTACTGACACTCGGGAGTATTATATTATCAATAATATCACTTCAGTTTTCAATGGAGTCTAAAAGGATAATTGATATTGCAACAGGTGATATGAATGCAGACTTTTGGGATGCTTGTGTAAGAATTGTTTCGCTGTTGCTGTTAATGCTTATTATTCAGGTTGTTATTAATTTTGTTAATGTTCATGCAAGCTCAAGACTTGAAATAGGACTCAAAAATCATGTTTTTAAAAATCTTTTGAATAAAGATTATTTGTCAGTTTCAAAATACCATTCCGGAGAACTTTTAAACAGAATTAATGTTGATGTTTCAACAATTGTAAGTGGAATAATAACTATAATTCCGAAATTTGCATTGTTTATTACAAGTATCGTCGGTGCATTTATTTATCTGTATATAATTGATAGATTTCTGGCTTTGGTAATACTTGCTATCGGACCATTTGTTTTGATTGGCTCAAGACTATACAGTAAAAAATATAAACAGCTACATAAGGAGTGCAGAGAGTCAGAGGGCAGGACAAGCTCTTTTATTCTTGAAATGCTTCAAAATTTACTTGTTGTAAAATCTTTTTCAAATGAAGATGTAATGCTTGATAAAAGCAGAAAGCTTCAGAATGTAAGCTATAAGTTGAGAGTAAAGAGAACAAAAATTTCGGTTGTTGCTCATATAGGATTATTTCTTGTTTTTAATGCGGGTTTTTATTTTGCACTTGCATATTGTGCTTACAGACTTTCTCAAAACACTATGTCCTACGGTGATGTTATAGCAATAACACAGCTTGTAAATCAGATACAGGCTCCTTTTAAAAATATGTCGGGACTTATTCCGCAGTTTTTCTCTGTAATTGCATCTGTGGAACGATTGATTGAGCTTGAAAATATAAAAGATGAGCTTGCAAGCGGTGAAAAGCTTGATAAGAGTATTTACCGGGAAATGGACGAGCTTGTATTTGACAACGTAAAATTTTCGTATAATTCTGATTCGGTTGTTTCGGGAATTAATATGAAAATAAGAAAAGGCGAATTTGCGGTTGTTGCAGGTGAATCGGGAGCAGGTAAGAGTACAGCGGTTAAGTTGCTGCTTGGAATTTTAAACCCAGATGAGGGAGAAATTTATGTAAAAACAAAAGATAGAAAATATAAGCTCGGTAAAAATTCAAGAGAGATTTTTTCGTATGTGCCTCAGGGGAACTTAATTTTATCAGGTACAATCAGAGAAAATATTGCATTTGCAAATGAAAATACCGATGAAGAAAAAATAATTGACGCTGCAAAAGCGGCACAGATATGGGACTTTATACAAACACTTGATGAGGGTCTTGATACCAAAATCGGTGAGAAGGGATTAGGACTGTCAGAAGGTCAGGCACAAAGAATTTCTATTGCAAGAGCGATTCTTTCAGATGCGCCGATTTTGCTTCTTGACGAATCAACATCCGCACTTGATTCAAAAACAGAAGAAGATTTATTAAAAGCCGTAAGAAGCATGACGGATAAAACGTGTATTATAGTATCTCATAAACAGGCAGCTTTTGACGTATGCGATAAGGTTGTTTATGTAACTAAAGATTGAATATTTTAATGTGAGTTAATATCAAAAGAGCTTGCAGCAATAATAAATTAATTTGCTGCAAGCTTTTGCTTTTAATTCTTATTTGTACTGCCAAATCCGCCGTTTCTTGTGTCGGTTGTGTCATCGTCAACGGTAATACCGTATTCAATAAAAATACCCTGAGCAAATGCTTCACCTTTTTTGATTTGGGTAATCTTGTTTTCCTTTGAATCGTTTGTGATTTTTATAAATATATGTCCCTCGTTATCGGAATAGTAATAATCACTGTCAATTATTCCGACGGTGTTATTAAGCTGTAATCTGAATTTAAATCCCAAACTGCTTCGGGGATAAACTTTAAGAACCCATCCCTCATCAATTTTAACTCTTATTCCTGTAGGAATTTTTATTGTTTCACCGGGATTTAGTGTAAAATCAAGCGGGGAATAGAAGTCGTATCCGGCAGAGCCTGTTGTTGCCCTTTTGGGTAGTTTTAATTCATCATAAACATTTTCTGATGTGTTAAATGTATCCAGCCATGCTTCAGAAAACTGTTCCTTTGAAACAATTTCAAATTTCGCTATTTTTTTCATTATATAAATTCCTTTCTTAGATTAAATACTTTACATATTATTTATACTGTGGTGTGTGTACTTTTTCTGATTTTGAATTTTTGTTTTTTTCGTCAGTGTTGTTTTTTGTCATATTTTCAAATGCAATTGCCATCATCAGTTTAATTCTGTTAAGCTGATTTACTTCACTTGCACCCGGGTCATAGTCGATAGGGACAATATTTGCATCAGGATGCTGATGTCTTAATTCTTTTATCATTCCTTTTCCTGTGACGTGATTCGGAAGACAGGCAAAAGGCTGAACACAAACGATGTTAGGTACTCCTGAATTTATTAGTTCGACCATTTCTCCTGTTAAGAACCAACCCTCACCTGTACAATGACCTAATTGAAGAACATCTTTTGCACCGTCAGCAATATCTTTGATTGGCTTGGGTGCGCGTGGGGCAAACTTTTTGTTTTTGAGCATTGATTTTGTCATATGCTTTCTTAAATGTTCAATTATTTTTATGCCAAGATTACAGCTGATTTTTGTTGAGCTTTTAATGCCTAAGTTATCATGGTTGAAATTGGCATTATAAAAAGAATACAATAAAAAGTCTAAAAGCCCAGGCATTACAGCTTCTCCGCCTTCATCAACAATTACTTGCATAACATTATTGTTGGCATCAGGATGAAATTTTACAAGAATTTCACCTACAACACCAACCTTTGGTTTATCAATATCGTTTATTTTGATATTGTCAAAGTCGTCAATTATTTTGTCAATAGTGTAATTGATATGCTTTGTTAATTTATCATTATATAAAACAGATGTATAAATCTTTGCAAGCCAGTCACGGTAAAGCCTTTCTGTTTCACCTTTGTTAACCTCATAAGGAAGTATTCTGTTATAACAGGTCATAAGTAAATCACCGAGAATACAGCACTTAATCAGATCGTATAATAAAGAGGGTGTTAATTTAAATCCACTGTTATTTTCAAGCCCTGAAAAATTAAGACTTATTACCGGTACTTTTTCATAGCCTGCCTCTTTTAGTGCTTTTCTTAAAAATGCTATGTAATTTGTTGCTCTACAGCCGCCGCCTGTTTGTGTAATCATGAGCGATGTTGATTCAGGATCACATTTTCCTGATGTAAAGGCATTTACAAGCTGACCGATAACTATTATTGAAGGGTAGCAAGCATCGTTATTTACACTTTTCAGCCCTGCTTCTATATCATCAGCGGTAACACTTTCAAGTAATATTGCATTATATCCGTATTTGTTGAGTACAGCTTCAAACATCTTAAAATGAACAGGACTCATCTGCGGAAAGGCAATTGTGTGTTTTTTCTTTTCTTCCTCGGTAAAAGGTACTCGGTTTATGGTATAGTTTTCTATTTTATGAGGCTCAAAGTTGTTATTATCCCGTTCTAGAACAGCCGCCTTTAAGGAGCGTACTCTTATTTTAGCAGTACCTAAATTTGATACCTCATCTATTTTCAGGGAGGTATATATTCTTTGATGAGACTGGAGAATTTCCTGAACCTGGTCGGTAGTTACGGCATCAAGACCGCAGCCAAAGGAATTAAGCTGAATAAGCTCTAATCTGTTATTTTTTATTACCTGTGCCGCTGATTCGTAAAGTCTTGTATGGTATGCCCACTGATCTACTACTCTTATATCTCTTTCAAGCTGACCTAAATGTGCAATGCTGTCCTCTGTTAAAACTGCAAAACCAAGTGATAAAATCATATCGGGTATACCATGATTTATTTCAGGGTCAATATGATACGGTCTGCCTGCCAAAACTATACCTTTCATGTCATTTTCCTCAAGCCATAAAAGGGTTTCTTCGCCTTTTCTTCTTATGTCATTTTTGAAGTTGTGAAGCTCTCTGAATGCTTCATCACAGGCAGAATCAATTTCTTTTGATGGTATATTAAAGCCTGACAATGCTTTATTAAGCTGTTTTTTGCAAGATGCAATATCCGAAAGATTCATAAAAGGATATATAAAATTAATATCGGGACATCTCAATGCATCCATATTGTTGTATATTACCTCGGGATATGAGGTAACCATAGGACAGTTATAGTGATTTCCGGCACCATCGTATTCGATTTGTTCATAAGGTATACATGGATAGAATATGTTTTTTACATTATCATCAAGTAATGACTGAATATGACCGTGAACAATTTTTGCAGGATAACAAGCTGATTCGGAAGGGATTGATTCAATTCCTTTTTCATATATTGCATGAGAGCTTCTCGGCGATAATTTTATCGAAAAACCAAGCTTTGTGAATAATGTGAACCAAAGCGGATAGTTTTCATACATATTCAAAACACGGGGTATACCGATTATTCCTCTTGGAGCAATTTCTGCATCTAATGGTTTATAATCAAAAACCCTTTTGTATTTGTAATCGAATAAATCAGGCAGATTCTTTTCATTTTTTGTGTTTCCTGCACCTTTTTCGCAACGGTTACCCGATATAAATTTGCGGTTGTCGTTAAATTTTGTAACTGTTAATCTGCAGGCATTTGAACAGCCTTTACATCTGAGTGTTGAATTTTCAAAATTAAAGTTTTCAAGCTCAGTAGTGGAAGGTAATTTTACAAAATCACCATTATAGCGTTCCTTTGCAATCAAAGAACAGCCGAAAGCACCCATTATTCCTGCAATATCCGGGCGTATTACATTTTTATCAAGTAACAGTTCAAAAGCACGAAGAATAGAATCATTTAAAAATGTGCCGCCCTGTACAACAACTTTTTCACCTAAAAGCTGAGGATCACGAAGCTTAATTACTTTATATAAAGCATTTCTGACAACTGAATATGAAAGTCCTGCACTTATATCTCCGACGGTTGCACCTTCCTTTTGAGCCTGTTTTACTCTTGAATTCATAAACACGGTACAGCGTGTGCCTAAGTCAACAGGGTTTCTTGCAGTAAGAGCTTCTTTGGCAAAGTCTTCTGTTGAATATCCAAGTGATTCAGCAAAGGTCTGAATAAATGAACCGCAGCCCGATGAACAGGCTTCATTAAGCATTATAGAATCTATAACACCGTCCTTGATTTTCATGCATTTCATATCCTGACCGCCGATATCAATGATAAAATCTACACCGGGACAGAAAAACTCAGCTGCTTTATAATGTGCAATGGTTTCAATTTCTCCTATGGGAATATTGAATGCTGCCTTTAAAAGGTGTTCGCCGTATCCCGTAACTGCCGCATTTACAATTTTGGCATTATCGGGTAATTTGTTGTATATGTCCTTTAAAATTTCAACTGCAGAGTTTATCGGGCTGCCTTGATTTTTTGAATAATATGTATATAAAAGTTCGTTATTATCGTTTATTAAAGCTGCCTTAATTGTTGTTGAACCAACATCAAGACCAAGATACAGTGAGCCGGATGCATCAGCCAGAGAGCTTTTTGCAACGGTATCTTTATTATGTCTTTCGTCAAAAGCTTTTTTTGCATCTTCGTTTTCAAAAAGTGCAGGCATTCTTGTGATTTCAGCCTCAACTTCGCCTGCATTTTCAAGATTTGTAATGAGCTGATTTACAGTGTAAGTATTACCATTTGCAAATAACGATGCACCTTTTGCAACAAATAACTGTGCATCATCAGGGATAGAAAATCCCGATGCTTTATCCTTTAATGTTTCTTCAAACTGTTTTCGTAGCTGAGTGAGGAAGAAGAGAGGCCCGCCTAAAAATACCACATTACCTTTTATCGGTCTGCCTTGAGCAAGTCCGCTTATGGTTTGTGTGACAACAGCCTGAAAAATTGATGCTGCAACATCCTCCTTGCTTATACCTTCGTTTAAAAGCGGCTGAACATCTGATTTTGCAAAAACACCGCATCGTGCGGCAATCGGATATATAGTTTTATGGTTTTTTGCAAGTTCATTAAGTCCTGAAGCGTCAGTTTTTAAAAGAACAGACATCTGATCGATAAAAGAACCTGTACCCCCTGCACAGGTACCGTTCATACGCTGTTCATGACCGTGGGTAAGATAGAGAATTTTTGCATCTTCTCCGCCGAGTTCTATTACAACATCTGTACCGGGCAGGAAAGTTTCAACAGCCTTTTTTGTTGCAATGACTTCCTGAACAAAATCTATTTTAAGCATTTTTGAAAGCAATAAACCGCCTGAACCTGTTACCGCAACCTGAAATTCACATGAATTAATCTCATTTTTTACATGAGAAAAAAGCGTCATGACAGTATTTCTGATGTCAGAATAGTGGCGCATATATTCGGAAAATATAATATTATTTGAATTATCCAGAATAACAACCTTAACCGTTGTTGAACCGACGTCAATACCTAATTTGTAATTGTTAGTCAAAACAACACCTCCAAATGAAAAAAATATATATTATAAGAAAAATAATCGGAGTTCTTTCCTATATTATATTGCTTTCTTCAAAATTAGTCAATATCAAAATATACCATAATAGGAAAAATTGTTACATAAACTGAAAAAAAGCGTCAATTTTTTATAATCTATGTGAAGATTTTTTTAATAATTTTATTATAAATAAATTATATGAATAGAATATTAATTTTTTTAACATAATAATAAAATAATAAATTATCAATTTGACAAAAATACGGATATATGGTAAAATCTTCAAGTGAGTTGTAAAATTAATGAAAGGAATATAAAAATGTAATGGATAATATACATAATATATCAATAATCGGATCAACAGGGTCTATAGGGACTCAGACTCTTGAGGTTTGCGACAGTTGTAAAAATATTAAAGTATGGGGTTTATCTGCATATTCTGATATTGAACTTCTTGAAAAGCAAATCAGAAAATATAAGCCTGAAGTTGCTTGTGTTGTTAATGAAGAGAAAGCAAAGGAGTTAAAAATAAAGACACGCGATATTGATGTAAAGATAGTTTCGGGGGAAGAAGGGTTATCGGAGGTTTCGACTGTTAATAAAGCGGAAAAGGTAGTCACTGCGGTAGTAGGAATTTCGGGATTATTACCTACAATTAACGCAATTAAGGCGGGAAAAACGATAGCACTTGCCAATAAAGAAACTCTGGTAACAGGCGGACATATAGTTACAAAGCTTTGTAAGGAGTACAATACTGAACTCTTACCTGTTGACAGTGAACATTCCGCAATTTTTCAATCATTACAGGGTAACAGAAAAGAAGATGTAAAAAGAATTTTACTGACTGCTTCAGGAGGTCCTTTTTTTGGGAAAACAGCTGATGAGTTAGAACATGTTACTGTTAATGATGCACTTAATCACCCTAACTGGAGTATGGGAGCAAAGGTTACAATAGATTCTTCGACACTTGTAAATAAAGGGCTTGAAGTGATTGAAGCTAAGTGGCTGTTTGATGTTGATGTATCACAGATAAAGGTATTGATACACAGACAGAGTGTTATACACTCAATGGTTGAATATAAAGATAACGGTGTTATTGCGCAGCTTGGATATCCTGATATGAAGCTTCCTATTCAATATGCAATTGAATATCCGAAAAGATTGCCGATGTACGGAAATGAGCTTGATTTTACAAAATTTTCACAGCTTACCTTTGCCGAGCCTGATACCGACACATTTATTGCCTTAAAGCTTGCATATAGAGCGGCTGAAATGGGGGGAACAATGCCGACTGTATTTAACAGTGCGGACGAGGCGGCGGTTGATTTGTTTTTAAAAGGTAAAATTAGATACCTTGATATTTCAAATGTGATTGAAATGGCAATGTCTGAAATTAAGAATATAGAGAATCCGGATATCGAGGATATACTTATGACGGATAAACAAGCAAGAAGCTTTGTGTATGACAGATTTAGGAGTTGATAATATGCTTACTGCGATAGTTACAATTATAATATTTCTGGCACTTATATCGCTTCATGAATTTGGACATTTTATAATGTCTAAAGCAAGCGGTGTTAAGGTGCTGGAATTTTCAGTCGGAATGGGGCCTGCAATTTTTAAAAGGCAGGGTGCGGAAACATTGTATTCTGTAAGAGTTTTTCCTGTTGGGGGATACTGTAAGCTTGATGGCGAAGATGAAAAAACAGATGATCCGAGAGCTTTTGTAAATCAGAAGCTGTGGAAAAGATTTCTCGTTGTTTCGGCAGGAGCAATTTTTAATATTATTTTCGGTTTCATTTTATGTATTGTTATGACATTGGTTCAGCCTGTAAATCCGGGCGAAAAAAATACAATTTATACACCTGTAATTGAGTCGGTACTCGAAAATTCATATATTAGTCAATCAGGAATTCAGCCCGGTGACAAAATAGTTGAAATCGACGGACACAGAATCAGATTATATAATGACATTCCGCTTTATACCAATGAGTTTGAAGAGAATAAACCTGTAAAGATTGCAGTTGAAAGAGATAATCAGAAATATGAATATGAGGTATTGCCGTCGGTCAGGGAAATAGTATATGAATATGGTGCTGAATCTGCTAAGGTTATAACAAGAATTAATGACGAGGAAAATACTCAGATTGTTGAGTATGATGACAGTAACAAAGAGCTTGTAAAAGAATTGGTTGGTCAGACAGCATCTGAAAAAAGTCTTATAATCGGGTTTACACCAAAACAGGAAGAGGTTGGGATTAATAATATCTTTTCTTATTCTTTCCGCTATACAGGTTTTATAGTGAGAATGGTGTATAAATCGGTATGGGATATGATTACAGGAAAGGTCGGGTTTGATCAGGTTTCAGGACCTGTTGGAATTGTCAGTGCTGTGAATACGGCTGTAAATACCGGAAGATACAGGCTTGTTAATATCATTTCCTTAGCCGCGCTTCTTACAATTAATCTTGGAATATTCAACCTGTTGCCTTTGCCTGCATTGGATGGCGGAAGATTATTCTTTATGCTGATTGAGTTAATCAGAAGAAAACCTGTTCCGCCTGAAAAAGAGGGAATGGTTCATGCAATAGGTCTCATACTCCTTTTAGCACTTACTGTATTTATATCATTTAACGATATAATGCGAATAATTAAATAATGCTGATTAACGCCTTTGAGTCTGAATATAAGGACATTAAAAGGCGTTTTCTTTGTTTTATTTTAAACACAATATCTTGTATAAATAAAAGATGCTGAATATCGACAACTGAATAACAGAAAATTAGTTTAATTTTTATTTATTATGAATAAAAATTAAATATCTTGTCATAATCTCTTGAAATAAATGTGCTTGTATGTTATTATATTAGTAGTATAATTTGGATAATATTATACTTTAATCAGCAAACAATATGTAGTGTATTAAACATTAAATTATCAGGTGAAAGGATGAAGCTAATGAAAAAGGTTGCTGTAATTATGGGAAGCGACAGTGATTTACCAAAGGTAAAACCTGCTATTGACAAGTTAAAGGATTTTGGTGTACCGTATGAGGTGCATATATATTCAGCACACAGAACACCTAAGCAGTCACAGGAGTTCTCAGAATCAGCCCGTAAAAACGGATTTGGGGTTATAATTGCTGCTGCCGGAAAAGCGGCTCATCTTGCAGGGGCTATTGCGGCGAACACAACATTGCCGGTAATAGGTATTCCTATTAAAGCTTCAGCACTTGAGGGAATTGATGCGTTATTATCAACGGTACAGATGCCTGCGGGAATTCCTGTGGCAACTGTAGCAATTGACGGTGCTGCAAATGCTGCGATTCTTGCAATTCAGATGTTGGCACTTTCAGATGATGAACTGGCAGAAAAACTTGATAATATGCGTGTAATAATGACTGAAGAGGTAATAAATAAAGATAAAGAACTTAATGTTTAATGAATTTCTTGAGCTTTTAAAAAGCTTAAAAGGACAGAAATTAATTTTTTGATTGATGCAAGCTTATTGTATTGTTATGAAAATCCTTTAAGAAATTCATAATTCAAGCTGTTTCAATCAGAGTTATTTTGCTTGCAGATATGTAATTATTTATATGTCCCGGCATTAATCTTAAATTGAGAAACAGCTTGTTTTTGCATATATGATACAGTTTATAATTAAATTTATATATTAATAATCAGGGAGGAAGTTAGAAATGAATAGTAGTTTTAGTGAAAGTTATAAGCAGGCCGGTGTTGATATTACCGCAGGATATGATGCTGTACAGCTTATGAAAAAGCATATACAAAGAACAGTAAATGACGGTGTTGTTTCAGATATAGGCGGATTCGGAGGTTTGTTTGAGCCAAATATCACCGGTATGAAAAAGCCTGTATTGGTAAGCGGAACAGACGGTGTTGGTACAAAATTAAAGATTGCTTTTCTTATGGATAAGCATGATACAGTCGGTATTGACTGTGTTGCAATGTGCGTTAACGATATTATCTGCAGTGGTGCGAAGCCTTTGTTCTTCCTTGATTATATTGCCTGCGGTAAGAATGTCCCTGAAAAAATTGCAAGCATAGTTTCGGGTGTTGCAGAGGGATGTGTTCAGTCAGGCTGTGCTTTAATAGGTGGTGAAACCGCTGAAATGCCTGGATTCTATTCGATTGATGAATATGATCTTGCAGGTTTTTCAGTAGGAATTGTTGACAAAGAAAAGGTAATTGATAATACAAAAACAACAGAGGGTGATGTTATAATTGCATTACCGTCATCAGGTGTACATTCAAACGGATTTTCTTTGGTAAGAAAAGTATTTGATGTAGACAATAAGGATATAAAGATTCATATTGATGAATTGGGAAAAACTTTAGGTGAGGAATTGTTGACACCGACAAAGATTTATGTAAATCAGATTATGAAGCTTTATAATGCTGTTACCATTAAATCTGTTTCACATATTACAGGTGGCGGATTCTATGAAAACATTCCAAGAAGTATTCCCGACGGTTATCAGGCTAAAATTGAGAAATCAGCTATCAAAATTCTTCCGATATTTAATGTATTGCAAAAGACAGGAAATATTCCTGAACGTGATATGTTTAATACATATAACATGGGAGTTGGTATGAGTGTTGTTGTTTCAAAGAATGATGCAAATAAAGCTTTAGAGCTTCTTGATGATGCTTATATCATTGGAGAAATCGTTAAGGGTGAAGGCGGTGTTACTCTGTGCTAAAGGCTAAAATTGCAGTTTTGGTAAGCGGCGGAGGAACAAATTTACAGGCACTTATTGATGCTCAAAAGAGCGGAATAATTACAAGCGGTGAAATTTCACTTGTAATATCCAATAAAGAAAGTGCTTATGCATTGACCCGTGCAAAAGATAATAACATAAAGTCATTATATATAAAAAAAGATGTGGATTTTGAAAAAAATCTTATTAATGCAATTGAGGATAATGATATTGATTTAATAGTACTTGCAGGATTTTTAGTGATTTTGAGTGAAAATTTTGTTAAAAGATTTGATAAGAAAATTATCAATGTTCACCCGTCACTTATTCCGTCTTTCTGTGGTGACGGATTTTACGGATTAAGGGTTCACGAAGAAGCTTTGAAAAAAGGAGTCAAGGTTACAGGTGCAACCACTCATTTTGTAAATGAAATTACAGACGGCGGAGAAATAATAATGCAGAAGGCTGTTGAAATAAAAGAAAACGATACTCCCGAAGTTCTTCAAAAAAGAGTTATGGAGGAGGCAGAGTGGAAAATTCTTCCTCTATCGGTTGAAAAGGTTTCAAAAAATATCATACAAAACAGATGAAAGGAATAAATAGCAATGATAAATGAATTATGTACAAATAAATATCCGGGCAGAGGAATTATAATAGGACAAACTCCTGACGGTGAAAATGCGGTAATTGCATATTTCATAATGGGAAGAAGTGTTAACAGCAGAAACAGAATTTTTGTTGAGGACGGACAGGGAATTAAAACAAAAGCATATGATGAATCCAAAATGGTTGACCCGTCTTTGATTATTTATTCACCGGTAAGAGTTTTAGGTAAACAGACTGTTGTAACAAACGGAGACCAGACTGATACAATATATGACCGTTTATTAGGTGAGGGAACCTTTGAAGAAGCTTTAAGAACAAGAGAATATGAACCTGATGAACCTAACTTCACACCGAGAATAAGCGGTATTGTTGATTTGAATGACGGTTTTTCATATAAGCTCAGTATTTTAAAATACAATCACGGTAACTGTCAGAGAAATTTCTTTGAATATGAAAAAGGTGTAAGCGGTATAGGACATCTTATTCATACATATAAGACAGACGGAAATCCTATTCCGACATATTGCGGTGAGCCGAGGGAAATTGAATTAAATAATAATTTTGAAGAGTTTACAAGTGATTTGTGGAATAGCCTTGATAAGGAAAACAGAGTATCATTATTTGTAAGATACATTAATTTGAAAACAAATGAAACAAAAACGAAAATTATAAACGGTGCGCAAGCGTAAGTCAAAGGAAAGGAAGTAAACTTGATATGAAGGAATTGGAATTAAAGTATGGCTGTAACCCTAATCAGAAGCCATCAAGAATATATATGCATGATGGAAGTGAGTTGCCGATAGAGGTTTTAAACGGTAAACCGGGTTACATTAATTTTCTTGATGCATTTAACAGCTGGCAGCTTGTAAAGGAATTGAAGGAAGCTACAGGCTTGCCTGCGGCGGCTTCATTTAAGCACGTAAGTCCTGCAGGAGCAGCAGTGGGTTTACCTCTTGATGACATATTGAAGAAAATTTATTTTGTTGATGATTTGGAATTATCACCGTTAGCCTGTGCTTATGCAAGAGCAAGAGGTGCTGACAGAATGTCATCGTTTGGTGACTGGATTGCTTTATCTGATGTATGTGATAAGGAAACAGCAGCTTTGATTGCAAGAGAGGTATCGGACGGAATTATTGCTCCCGGATATACTGATGAAGCTTATCAGATTCTTTTGGGCAAGAGAAAGGGTGGCTACAATATCGTAAAGATTGATGAAAATTATAAGCCCGACCCGATTGAAAGAAAACAGGTATACGGTATTACTTTTGAGCAGGGTAGAAATGAATTTGAAATAAATAAGGCTTTACTTGAGGATGTTGTAACACAGAATAAAGAAATTCCTGAACAGGCTAAAATTGACCTTATAATTTCATTAATTACTTTAAAATACACTCAGTCAAATTCAGTTTGCTATGCTGTAGGCGGTCAGACAATCGGTGTCGGTGCAGGACAGCAGTCAAGAATTCACTGTACAAGACTTGCAGGAAATAAGGCTGATATATGGCACTTAAGACAGCATCCGAAGGTGATAGGATTACAGTTCAAAAATGGAATGGGCAGACCTGACAGAGATAATACAATAGATGTTTATATTTCTGATGAATGTGATGATGTTATCGGTGACGATGTATGGCAGAACTTCTTTGAGGTAAGACCGGAAAGATTGACAGCTGAAGAAAAGAAAGAATTTCTGGCAAATGTCGATAATGTCTGTCTTGGAAGTGATGCATTCTTCCCATTCGGCGATAATATAGAAAGAGCTAAAAAGAGCGGTGTTAAATACATTGCACAGCCGGGCGGTTCAATCAGAGATGATAATGTAATTGAGGCTTGTAATAAGTACGGCATGGCAATGGCTATGACAAAAATGAGATTGTTCCATCATTAATTTAAATTTGATATTGAAAGGATACCTGTTTTATGAAAATCATGGTAGTTGGCGGCGGTGGCCGTGAACATACAATTATAAAGAAGTTAAAAGAAAATCCGACAGTTGAAAAGATTTATGCACTTCCGGGAAACGGTGGCATAGGTCTTGATGCTGAATGTGTAAACATAGGTGCAAAGGATATTGACGGCATTGTTAAGTTTGCTGTTGAAAACAAAATTGATTTTGCAGTTGTTGCTCCTGATGATCCGTTAGTTTTAGGTGCAGTTGATGCATTGCACAAGGTTGGCATTAAGTGTTTCGGCCCTGAAAGCAAAGCGGCTATAATTGAGGGGAGTAAGGTATTTTCAAAGAACCTTATGAAAAAATATAATATACCGACAGCACAGTATGAAGTATTTTCAGACGCCGAAAAGGCACTTGAATATTTAAAAACATCAAATTATCCCACAGTTATTAAAGCAGACGGACTTGCATTGGGTAAAGGTGTTTTGATATGTCAGAACTATGAAGAAGCAGCTGACGGAATTAATTCGATAATGAATGATAAAATATTCGGAGAAAGTGGAAACAATATTGTTATTGAAGAATTTTTAACAGGTCCTGAGGTGTCAGTTCTTTGTTTTACTGACGGAAAGACTGTTGCTCCTATGGTTTCATCAATGGATCATAAACGTGCACTTGATAATGATGAAGGATTGAATACGGGCGGGATGGGTACAATAGCTCCAAACCCTTGTTATACCGATGAAATTGCCGATGAATGTATGAAGACTATATTCCTTCCTACAATTGATGCAATGAATAAAGAGGGAAGAACATTTAAAGGTTGTTTATACTTTGGATTGATGATTACTCCGAACGGCCCTAAGGTTATTGAATATAACTGCAGATTTGGAGACCCCGAAACACAGGTTGTACTGCCTTTGTTAAAGACTGATTTTCTTGATGTAATGATGGCTGTTGAGGACGAAAGATTAAATGAGCTTTCAGTTGAATTTGATGACGGTGCTGCCTGCTGTGTTGTAATGGCATCAGATGGTTATCCGAAGAGCTATGATTCAGGCTTTGAAATAACAGAAGATGAATTACCTCAAAATGTTCAGGTTTTCCATGCAGGAACAAAGTCTGCTGACGGAAAAATTGTAACCTCAGGTGGACGTGTTCTTGGCGTTACTGCAACTGCCAATACACTTGAAAATGCAATTTGTGATGCGTATAGAGCAGTTGAAAAGGTTCATTTTGAAAATGCGTATTACAGAAAAGATATAGGAAAAAAGGCTTTAAATATTTTAAATAAATAATGCAACGAAAGGAAGTATATAAATGGTTTTCAGAGTATTTGTTGAAAAGAAAACAGGTCTTGCTCATGAAGCTGACGGTTTGTTAAATGAAATTAACAGCTTACTTTGTATTAACTCACTTAAAGAAATAAGATTATTTAACAGATATGATGTTGAAAATATTGATGAATCACTTTTTGAGAAAAGTAAGAAAACTGTTTTTTCTGAACCTCAGACTGATAATATTTTTGATGAATTGCCGGATACAGATGCATATGTATTTGCTGTAGAGTATTTGCCGGGACAGTATGATCAGCGTGCCGATTCTGCTGCGCAGTGTATTCAGATTATGTCACAGGGAGAAAGACCGGTAGTTAAAACAGCAAAGGTTTATATGCTCTTTGGCAAGCTTTCAGATGATGAAATTGCCCAAATTCAAAAATATGTTATAAATCCGGTTGAAAGCAGACTTGCAAGTCTTGATAAATTTAATACACTTGATATTCCTTGTGAAATACCTACTGAGGTTGCCACAGTGGAAGGATTTATTGATCTTGATGACAACAGTTTGAGAGAATTACTTAACAAGCTTTCGTTAGCAATGGATTTTGATGATATTAAATTCTGTCAAGGCTATTTTAAAACCGAAAATAGAAATCCTACAATCACCGAAATCAAGATGATTGACACATATTGGTCAGACCACTGTCGTCACACGACATTCTCAACTACAATTGATGATGTTACCTTTGAGGACAAAATTCATAAGGAAGCTTATGATAGATATGTAGAAACAAGAAAAGATTTAAACCGTACAAAACCGGTTAATCTTATGGATATAGCAACATTGGCAGTTAAGGCACTGAGAAAGAACGGACAGCTTGATAATCTCGACGAATCGGAAGAAATTAATGCCTGTACAGTTAAAATAGACGTAGATGTTGAGGGTGAAACCGAAAAATGGTTATTGTTGTTTAAAAATGAAACACATAACCATCCGACGGAAATTGAGCCGTTTGGCGGTGCGGCAACCTGTATCGGCGGTGCGATAAGAGACCCGTTGTCAGGACGTGCTTATGTATATCAGGCAATGAGAGTTACGGGTGCTGCCAATCCGTTGGTAAGTGTACAGGATACAATAAAGGGAAAACTCCCGCAGAGAAAAATTGTTCAGACAGCGGCTGCAGGATACAGCTCATACGGTAACCAGATAGGTCTTGCAACAGGACAGGTTGATGAAATTTATCATGATGGATATGTTGCTAAGAGAATGGAAATTGGTGCGGTTGTCGGTGCGGCACCTCAGGAAAATGTAAGACGTGAAGTTCCACAACCGGGCGATATTGTCATCCTGCTTGGTGGAAGAACAGGACGTGACGGTTGCGGCGGTGCAACAGGTTCATCAAAATCACACAGTCTTGATTCTCTTGAACAGTGCGGTGCAGAAGTGCAAAAGGGTAATGCACCGGAAGAGAGAAAATTACAGAGATTGTTCAGAAATCCCGATGCCTCGAAGCTCATTAAAAGATGTAATGACTTTGGTGCAGGCGGTGTAAGTGTTGCTATAGGAGAATTGGCAGACGGTCTTGATATAAACTTGAATGCTGTCCCTAAAAAATATGAAGGTCTTGATGGAACAGAGCTTGCTATCAGCGAATCTCAGGAAAGAATGGCTGTTGTTGTTGAAAGCAAGGATGTTGAAAAATTCTCAGCTCTTGCAAATAAAGAAAATCTTGAAGCAACCGTGGTTGCAAAGGTAAAGGCAGAAAAAAGACTTACAATGACATGGAACGGCAAGGATATTGTTGATATTTCAAGAGAATTCTTAAATTCAAACGGTGCTGAAAAGCATATAAAGATTACAATTGCAAAACCTGAAAATTATGATAAAGAAATTGGTTCTGATTTTGTAAATAATTATAAAGAGCTTGCGGGAGATTTGAACGTATGTTCAAAGAGAGGATTGTCAGAGCGATTTGACTCAACAATCGGAGCTAATACAGTATTAATGCCTTTTGGCGGAAAGTATCAGATGACGCCGACACAGGCAATGGCAGCAAAAATCCCATTGATGGAAAAGGAAACAACAACCTGTTCGGTAATGGCTTGGGGTTATAATCCATTTATAACATCGAAAAGTCCGTATCACGGAGCATATCTTGCAGTTGCAGAATCAGTGGCAAAGCTTGTTACAACAGGAGCAACGCTCGATAATTGCTATTTGACATTCCAGGAATATTTTGAAAAACCGATGCAGGATCCAAAACGTTGGGGTAAACCTCTTGCTGCGTTATTGGGTGCGTTTGATGCTCAGATTGATTTTGGTTTTGGTGCTATAGGCGGAAAGGATTCAATGAGTGGTACATTTGAGAATATAGATGTTCCGCCAACTCTTGTGTCTTTTGCAATTACTCTGGGAAATACCGAAAACATTATTTCTCCTGAATTTAAAAAAGCAGGTTCAGATGTCAGATTAATCCGCACACCATTAAATGAAAAGGGACTACCTGATGCTAAAGCTTTATTAAATTCAGCAAAGAAGATTGCAGAGCTTATAAAAGAAGGTAAGATAATTTCTGCATACACACCGACTTACGGTGGTATAGCGGAAGCTGTAATGAAGATGTGTATGGGTAACAGAATAGGTTTTGAATTTAATAATATTACGGTTGAAGAGTTATTTGGATATTCCTATGCTTCATTTGTTGTTGAAACAGCAGACGGTTGTGATATAGGTGAATCAATAGGACATACTATTGAAAACTACGAGTTAAAGCTTGGTGAAAAAGCTGTTTTGATGCAGGAAATCGAAGATATATATGAAAATAAGCTAGAAAGCATTTATGCTTGCAATATTTTACAAAAAGGTGATAAACCTCAGGTAATCAGCTATACAGGAAAATCAACAGCATCACCGAAAATTAAGGTTACAAAGCCTAAGGTGTTAATTCCTGCATTCCCGGGAACAAACTGTGAATATGATACAGCAAAAAGATTAATAAGAGCCGGTGCAGAACCTGAAATCTTTGTAATTAATAATCTCACAGCTCAGGGAGTTTCTGAATCGGTTAAGAGCTTTGCTGAAAAGATTGACAAAGCACAGATTATATTTATTCCGGGCGGTTTCTCAGGTGGTGACGAGCCTGACGGTTCAGGTAAGTTTATAACAGCATTTTTCAGAAATCCGCAGATTGCAAACAGTGTAAATGAACTTCTTAAAAATCGTGACGGATTGATGGCAGGTATCTGTAACGGATTCCAGGCACTTGTAAAACTTGGTTTGGTGCCATACGGTGAAATTATAGAAGCAGATGAAAACTGTCCTACATTGACGTATAATGTAATCAGCCGACATCAGTCGAGAATAGTAAGAACAAGAATTTCATCAAACAAATCACCTTGGCTTGCAGCTACAGAAGTGGGAGAAGTTTATAATGTACCTATTTCACACGGTGAGGGAAGATTTATCTGCAATGATGATGTGTTAAAAACCATGATTGAAAACGGACAGATAGCTACACAGTATGTTGATATTGACGGTAATCCTACAAACGATATACATTATAATCCTAACGGCTCAGTAATGGCAATTGAAGGTATAACTTCACCTGACGGAAGAGTTATCGGCAAAATGGGACATTCTGAAAGAATTGGAAATAATCTTTATAAGAATGTTGACGGATTATATGATTTGAAAATGTTTGAATCAGCAGTGAAATATTTTAAATAAACAGGAGGAAAGATTATGGCAAAATATTATAACGAACCATCACACACATTTAGTGAATACCTTTTAATTCCGGGTTATACATCAAGAGAATGTATACCTGCAAATGTATCTTTAAAGACACCTTTGGTAAAATTTAAAAAAGGTGAGGAATCGGCAATTAATCTGAATATTCCGTTAGTTTCTGCTATAATGCAGTCTGTATCTAACGATACATTAGCTATAGCTTTGGCTAAAGAAGGCGGTATTTCTTTCATTTACGGTTCACAGACAATAGAAGATGAAGCTGCAATGGTGGCAAGAGTGAAGAATTACAAGGCAGGATTTGTTGTAAGTGATTCTCAATTATCACCCCAAAGTACGCTTGCTGATGTACTGGAATTAGTTGAAGAAACAGGTCATTCAACAATTGCTGTTACAGATGATGGAACTGCAAACGGAAAATTGCTTGGTATAATCACAAGCAGAGATTACAGAGTAAGCAGGATGAGTCCTGATTTGTGTGTTACTGAATTTATGACTCCGTTTGATAAATTAATTACAGCTCCTGAACACACTACTTTAAAAGAAGCTAATGATATAATCTGGGAAAATAAATTAAATTCATTACCGATTATAAATGATAAACAGCAGTTGTTATATCTTGTATTCAGAAAAGATTATTCAACACATAAAGAAAATCCACAGGAGGTTCTTGATTCACAGAAGCGTTATCTTGTTGGTGCAGGTATAAATACTCTTGACTATGAAAAGAGAGTTCCAGCCCTTGTTGAAGCAGGTGCTGATGTATTATGTATTGACTCATCTGAGGGTTATTCAATCTGGCAGAAGCAGACAATTGAATTCATCAGAGAAAAATATGGTGACAGTGTTAAGGTTGGAGCAGGAAATGTTGTTGACCGTGATGGGTTCTTATTCCTTGCAGAAGCAGGTGCTGACTTTATTAAGGTTGGTATTGGCGGCGGTTCTATCTGTATCACAAGAGAACAAAAGGGTATAGGAAGAGGTCAGGCTACAGCAGTTATTGAAGTTGCAGCAGCTCGTGACGAATACTACGAAAAAACAGGTATCTATATTCCTATCTGTTCAGACGGTGGTATCGTTCATGATTATCATATGACATTAGCTTTGGCTATGGGTTCTGACTTTATCATGCTCGGAAGATATTTTGCAAGATTTGATGAAAGCCCGACCAATAAATTAAATATCAATGGTACCTATGTTAAGGAATATTGGGGCGAGGGCTCGAACAGAGCAAGAAACTGGCAGAGATATGATCTTGGCGGAAAATCAAAGCTGTCATTTGAAGAGGGTGTTGACTCATATGTTGTTTATGCCGGAAGTCTTCATGATAACGTTGAAAAGAGCTTGTATAAAGTTAAATCAACAATGTGCAACTGTGGTGTTACAAATATTCCTGATTTACAGAAAAATGCAAAAATCACATTAGTATCTGCTACAAGCATTATAGAAGGTGGATATCATGACGTTACATTAAAGACCGCTAATGCAAAAATCTGATAATTTTTAAATATATGTTCCGAAGCGGCTATAAAGAATATCTGCTTCGGGACTTTTTTATTAAAAAATTTTGTGGGAAAAGTATTGACATATTTACAAATTTAATGTATAATATAATCGTTGTGCTGATGTAGCTCAGTTGGCAGAGCACTACATTGGTAGTGTAGAGGTCACGAGTTCGACTCTCGTCATCAGCTCCAGTGAATGGCTTGAAACCTTGTGTTTTGAGCCTTTTATTTTGTTCTGATAGTTACTTATAAATGTAGTATTAAAAGTTGACTTTTTATGAAATTTAATATAAAATAATAAACGGAGACACGCATACTACTAAATATTCTCATAATTATTAAAACGAAAGGAAAAATTACAAATGAAAAAAACAGCAGCGATGATTTATCGTTTTATTTTCATATTATTCAGCGTATGGGGAATATGTCAGAAGGTGGGGTTTAACATACTGACGTTGTCGCCCGAAATTTTAAATTTCACCTTATTTATTGATATATTATCTTTTATATGTATATTTATTGTTTTTATAAGAAATATAACAAGGTATCCCGGAAAAGTGATAATGGGAATTAAATCAATACTTACATTGTGTTCGGTTCTTGTTTTTATAAAAAATTTTTCTATTATAAATCTGGGTATTACATATGATTGGGTATTGGGAATTCTGATTCCTATTATGATGGTTATTGACTGGCTGATATTTGACAAAAAAGGTGATTTTAATTATTA
>JAZOTP010000033.1:0-7833 GCA_045657705.1 Clostridia bacterium | reverse complement strand
CTGTCCTGTTGAGGTTGTAATCGGTACTACCTCAATATCCCGTAGATTCTTGAATTTTCCGAGTGTTCTTACACTCATTTTTTTGTTCATGCCCTCTATCGAACCCGATGACATATTCTGATTCTGTGCCGCAACTGCTCCCACAAGCTGTGACATATCCATATTATATCCAAACATTTTTTCAGGATCAATCGTTATCTCAATAATCCTGTCAGTTGCTCCTGTAACAGACACCGATGCAACACCGTCAATTGCTTCAAGCTTATTTTGAACATTATCCTCTACAAATTTCTTTGTCTGAGTCATGTCATAGCCTTCATATGACACACTCATCATAGCAGTTGCCATCATTGACATATCAAGCTTCAATACCATGGGGTCATCGGCATCCTCAGGAAGCATTGCCGAGAACATATCTATGTTACTCTCCATATCGCCCACAGCCTCATCCATATCAGTTCCGGCCGAAAACTCGACCATTACAAGAGAGCTTCCCTCACTTGACTGTGATGTTATTGTGTTTACTCCCGATACAGAGCTTATTGCGCTTTCAATAGGTTTTGTTATAAGATTTTCAATTTCCTCCGAGCCTACGTTGGGATATGAAGTGCTTACAATTGCCATGGACAAATCCATCTCCGGCATTGCCTCCATTTTCAGCATACTCAGGGAATACACACCTATAACAACAAATATCAGAACCACCATAGTAACCGCAACAGGTCTTTTTACCGATAATTCATGTAATTTCATAAATCAAAAATTCCTTTCCGTGTTATTGTTGTGATTCCTTTCGTGTTTCAGACACAATCTTAATACTGTTATTGGTTTCGGAAATATAATCCTTACCCGATACAATAACCTTATCACCTATGTTGATACCTGAGTTTATCTGAACATAATCTCCCTCTTCAATTCCTGTTGTAACAACACGCTTTTCTGCCTTATCACCATTTGCAACATAAACATACAACTCATCACCCGATTGCATTACCGCCTCGGACGGAATAACTACAGCCTCATCAACAGAAGCTGTAATAAGAGTAATATCTGCAAACATACCTACCTTTAATTTATTTTCAGCATTGTCCATCGTTACACGAACTGTATACATTCCTGTTCTTTCATCCTTAACAGGATTAACAAGCGTTACCGTTCCAGAAATATCCGAAATTCCTGCTGATTTTATTGTGACAACAGCCTTTGTCCCAACCTGAACATTCGGAATAACCGACTCAGTCACCTTAATTTCTCCATCTACAGTATTAGAATTCTTAACAGCAAAAATTTCAACTCCGGGGCTTACCATCTGACCTGCATTAACATTCCTTGCAGAAACATATCCCGAAATAGGAGAAGTTATTGTTGTATTGTTAAGATTGTTTTTTGCAATATTCAATGCAGCCTCCGCTGATTTAACAGATGCCTCAGCTGTTTCTATGCTTTCCTGATTTGCAATCTGTGTGAGCGAAACATTTTCATTTGCACTGTCTAAAGAATTTTTTGTTCTTTCAACATTTGCCTTTGCCACATCAAGTGCCGCTCCTGCTGTAATTTTTGCATTTTCAAGATTTTCTTTTGTGCTTATAACAGCCGAATTTGCATTATCTAAAGCCGCTTTATTATTTGCTTCAACAGTATCAAGACTTGCCTTTGCATTTTCCATACTTGTTCTTGCAGTATCAAGTTCGACCCTGCTGATAGCTCCTTTTGAATATAACTCTTCTGAGCGTGTATAATTATCCTTTGCTGTCTGATAACCGTTTCTTGCAGATATTACATTTGTATCATTATCATAAAGTTTTTTTGCTCTTTCATAAGCGGCAACTGCATCATTATGATTTTGTTCTGCAAGCTTAACAGCTGAATTCTGCTCATAAAGCTCTTTTTCTCTGTTATAGCTTGTTATGGCATTATCATATTCAATCTTTGCCGATTTTGCACTTTGCTGTGCCTGTGAAAGACTTCTCGGTGCAGTAGAATTAACCATCATGTCGTAATTTGCTTTTGCACTGTTATAGCTTGCCTCTGCCTGCTCATATGAAAGCTGAATATCCGTTTTATCAAGAACTGCAAGCGTTTGTCCGGCTTTAATATAGTCTCCCTCATTTACATTTATGCTGACAGCCTTTGCACTTACCTTTGCTGATACGGACACATTTTCTCCCGCCTTTATTTCACCTGTATATGTAACTTTATCAGAAATATTATCCTGTCCCACAGTATAAACTTCAACGTTAACAGCAGATGACACTTCTTCTACAGCCTTCTCTTTTTTTGAACATCCGGTCATTGCTATCATCATGCTGACTGCAAGAACCATACATATATTTTTCACTTTCATTCTTAAATTCCTTTCTGCCTATTATTCAACCGAGTACATTGCTTTATATGACAACGCTGTATTTCTGTATGACAGCTTCAAATCCATCAAATCATTTTGTGCCTTAAAATAGCTCTGTTCTGTTTCAACATAAGTGTTTGCAGTAATCATTCCCATTTCATATTTAGTATATGCTACATCTGTGCTTTTTTTCTGATAATCAACATACTTCTGAGAGTATTCTATATTATCCTCAAGATTTAAAAGAGTATAATAGGTCTGTCTTATTCCGTTATCAATATTATTTACATTCATCTGATAATCCGAACAGGCTGTTTCGTAGGTGTACTTTTCAATACTGTAGCCATGCTCAGCAGGGAAATAATAATTTTGTGCAAAATCCCATCTTTTCTTTGCTATTTCATGATTCTGGGTAAGTGTGATATATGAGTTCTGAGTTCTTGAAAGCTCAATTGCCTCATCAGCATTCACATATGAAACCTCAATTTCGGGAAGCTCACCCGTTATTACAAGCTCCTTGCCTGCTTCAAAATTAATTATATTTTTTATACTTATCAACGCAAGCTCTGTATCTCTTTTTGCTGCATCGAGTGCATTCTCCGCACTCATTACCGACAATTCAAAAAGCTCATAATCAAGCTGACTTATTATTCCGTTATCAAGTCTTGCCTTTTGAAAGGTCATTTTTTCATTTGCATTATCAAGATTTACTTTTGCAAGCTTTTCTTTTTCAACACAATTATAGTATGTATAAAAAGCCGCAGTCACATCATTTTTTAACTTCAGCTTTGCTGTATCAAACGCCCTCTCGGTTGAATCATACTGAAGCTTTGCAAGCTCAACATAATATTTTTTTACTAAAAGTCCTGTATCAAAGGTAGATGCTTCGTTTGTACGCTTAATATAGTTATTATAGGTTTTCAATGCATCACCGTATGAATATTTGTTTGTGTATATGCCCGACACTTCACTTGCAAGTGAAAGAGAGTGATTCAAAGCATATTCTACCCCCTCTGTAACATCCATATATACAGTAGTTTCAATAGCTTGTTCAGTTAAAGCTTCTGCAACAACCTTATCTTCTGCATATGATGTAATTAATGACTGCGAGGATAGCAAGGCTGTCAAAAGCGTCAATATAACAATCTTTTTCATACTATCATTCCTTTTCTTACTCATTTATTTTTTCATTTAATCCGTTATATAAAATTTCAAGTGTTTCCTTAAGAGAATTAACCTTTTCTTCGGGCAAAAGTTTTAAAAATATTTCTTCTATTTTATTGGTACTATCAATTATTTCTCTCTGAATTTCAAAAGCCTTTTCACAAGGCTCAACATCCCTGTGCCTTCTGTCATTTTTATTAACAGTAATATTTACAAAACCCTTATCTTTAAGTCTTGAAAGTATTCCTGTCACTGTTGGGTGTGAAAACCCGAAATGCTCTTCAATATCCTTTTGAGTTATTATCTTTTTTTCATTTGCCATAATAACAATATAACCAAGTATTACCGTTTGCGATATGGTAAGTCCCATATTTTTCAATCTTGAATTTTCATGAATACAGATTATATCATTTATCCTTTTTATGTAGAATAAAATACTTTTCTTTATTCCGCAGTCATATTGATTCATATACATCCCCCCAAATAAACTGTAGCATGCTACAGTTTATTTCAGTATAATATTTTGTATTCCAAAAGTCAATATATTTTTTTCGTATTTGGAACAATAAACAAAAAAAGATACATTCATATGTATTTTATGTGAATTTAAACAGCAATAGTCAATAAAGTAACAATTATTTGACAAAACAAATTTACTGATGTATAATGTAAAATATTACAAATATAAAAAGGGTGTCATGGGGACGGTTCTGTTGACAACCTTGCATGAAAGGACATATTAATGAATAACGAAAATAAAAAACAGTCTTTTATGAATAATGTTATGATTATTCTTTTTGCACAGATTATGGTAAAATTACTCGGAATAATCTACCGTATTGTAATTTCCAATATAGACGGCTTTGGTGATCAGGGTAACGGTTATTATTCTGCAGGCTATCAGATTTATACTCTTTTGCTTGCAATATCCTCGGTCGGTATTCCGAATGCAATTTCAAAAATGACATCTGCAAAAAATGCACTCGGCGATTACAAAGGAGCATACAAAATTTTCAAAAATGCACTTTTATTGTTTGCAATAATAGGTTCTGTATCATCCGCTATTTTATTTATCACCGCAGAACCAATTGCAACACATCTGATAAATATGCCCAACTCCAAATATGTACTTATGGCATTGGCACCATCAATTCTTTTTGTTTGTCTTTCATCTGTTGTAAGGGGATATTTTGTCGGTATGCAGAATATGAACGCCTCGAGTCGGTCGCAAATTCTGGAACAGATATTTAAATGTGTTCTTACAGTGGGAATAGTCATATTCATGTCAAAAATGACACTCTTCCCCGATGATGCTGATATGAATGCAGCAGTCATGGCTGCAGGTGCTAACCTTGCAACATCACTTGCTACAGTTTTGAGTACAATATATATATTCGGCTTTTATTTTAAGAGAAAAAAAGACTTAAAAGAAAAAATCAATTCAACTGTAATTCCATGTGAAAATAAATCAACGCTTGCAATGTTTAAAAGCATACTACTGATTTCAATTCCAATCTCTTTGGGAGCAATAATTGCAGCTGTTAACAGAATAGTTGATACAGCAACAATAACAAGAGGAATTGAAACAGCGTTTTCAGCTATGATTCCTGCCTCTTTCGGAAGTACGGCTGTAATAAATTCACCGACACTTGAACAGCTTAATGAAGAAGCCGTAAGACTTGCGGGCATACTTTCAAAAAGTGATACATTGCTTAATCTGCCGATTTCAATGAATATATCATTTGCAACTGTGCTCGTTCCCTCAATCTCAGCGGCACTTGCAAAGGGTGAAAAGAGGGAAGCATCTAAGTTTGTTTCCTATTCTTTCCTCATTTCATTACTGATTATATTCCCTTGTGCGGTAGGATTTATTGCACTCGGAGAACCTATATTCAGACTTTTGTATCCGCAGTTCCCATATGGATATGAATTACTGCAATTAAGCTCAATTGCTCTGATTTTCATAGCTCTTAATCAGACAATTTCAGGTTCACTCCAGGGAATCGGAAAAATATATGCACCCGCAACAGGGTTATTAATCGGATGTATTGCAAAATTCATTATAAACACAATTCTTATAAGACAGCCGCAAATAAACATTTACGGTGCACCAATAGGCTCAATCGCCTGTCAGGTAATATCATTTACTTACGGATTCACTATTTTATCAAAAAATATACCGGTAAAAATGAGTCTGAAAAAATATGTTGTTCTTCCGTTGTCATGTGCTGTTGTAATGGGAATTGTGTCAATTGCAATATATAAACTGATAATGCTTGTAATACCTTCAAATGTTATTGCTGTTGCAGTTTCAATCATTGTCGGTGTTGTAATTTACTTTGTAACGATATTTGTATCAAAAGTTCTTTCAAAGGAAGATATACAGATGCTTCCAATGGGTAATAAAATATATGCATTGGCAAAAAAATTCAGACTTGTTGATTAAGTTAAATTTCATTGTGGTGTTGCGTCAGCAACACCCCTTTGTGGTTTTTGGGATTCAGATGCAAAACGAAAAAAGAGACACATATCTCTTTATGGTATGTTCTCCTCTTTTATATTCCCAATATATCCTTGTGATGCCCTACATCAAGTATCAAAATAATTAATTTGTTTTCATATTTCCATAATATGCGTATATCCATATTGACACTCATTTCAAAAACACCATCAAGCCCTTGTACTTTTTTAGTCCGAAGTGAAGGATAAAATGGATTTTGAATAAGTATTTTTAATTTGTTTAAAACCATTTTCTGTTCTTGGGCTGTGAGGGATTTAAGATTTTTTTCAAATTCTTTTGTGTATTTTAATTTATACATTATCCACATCTATCCCCATATCCGCAAACATATCTTCAACCGTATCAAATCCTTGTTGATTTACAAGTTCTACCTCTGAGTCTTTTATCAATTTTGCAATTTTTAATAATTTGTCTTTGGGATAAACTATAACAGGACAAAGAAATATACCCCCATCCTTTTCTACAACATCAAATTTATCACCTTCAGAAATCCCTAATTTTTTTATAATTTCCGCCGGAATTGTAATTTGAGAACGTCCTCTGATTTCTGCCAACATATTAATCACCTCTCGCAAATTCTGAAATTCTGATTTTCTTACACTTTTATTATATGCAAATTTTAAAAAAAAGTCAAGTATATTTTTAAAATTCAAAAAACCATATGATTTTTATTTGCGAAACTATTGAATTTTTGCAAAATCTGTGTTAGAATATATATGCTAACATCTAAAAAGATATAATATTGGAATTTTCTGTAATATTTTGCCATGATATTTTTGCATAATTTAAGATGTGTTCAAAAATAATATTTTGTGAAAAGCGTAAAGCTTCGGTAAAATTTTGTTTGAACACATCAAAATCACTTTTTAGATGTTAGCGCTCTAAAAGTTCGAAGCTATTGCGTTTTTCGGTGCATAGTCTTCGATGAAGTGCTATGCACTTTTTTAATGAAAAAATTAAGGAGACTAACATTATGATAATTGATATTACAGGAATACCGCTCACTCCCGGCAACGGCGGAAAAAATTGTTTAGGAAACGGTACTTTTTACGACAAAGACGGAAATCCTTTAGAATGTTGCTGTGACGAATGTGATTACATGATTTGCTGTTTTGAAAAAACAGACTGTAATAATTGTTACGCCCTTGAGTGTCCGAATCTACCCCAAAAAAGAAATACAGCTTTATCAAAGTGGTTTCGATAAAGCTGTATATTTATATTATTATTTTACAATAAGACTTTCGCCTGTCATTTCAGCAGGCTTTTCAATTCCCATAAGGTCAAGCATTGTAGGAGTAAGATCACAAAGTCTTCCCTTTTTAAGCTCAACATCGCCTGCACCGATTAAGATGAACGGAACAGGATTTGTAGTATGCGCTGTGAACACATCCTTGGTTTCAGGGTCTACTAAACAGTCTGCATTACCGTGGTCAGCAGTAATTAACACCTTTCCGTCCTTTGCCAAAATTGCATTAACTACCTTTCCAAGACATTCATCAACTGCCTCAACAGCTTTAACAGCCGCATCAAATACACCTGTATGTCCAACCATGTCACAGTTTGCAAAATTTAATATAATGCAATCATATTTATCTTCATTTATTAATTCAACACAAGCGTCAGCCACTTCATAAGCACTCATTTCAGGCTTCATGTCATATGTTGCAACCTTAGGAGATGCAATAAGCTTTCTGTCCTCTCCCTTATATACCTCTTCAACACCACCGTTAAAGAAGAATGTAACATGAGCATATTTTTCTGTTTCAGCTATTCTTAACTGCTTCATACCTTTAGCCGCAAGAAC
>JAZOTP010000032.1:0-11869 GCA_045657705.1 Clostridia bacterium | reverse complement strand
GAAATAGGTGGAAGATATATATTTTTAACCAATAATTCATCAAAGAGCGTTGATGCATATATTGCAAAGCTTAAATCACTGGGGATTGAATCGGATAAAGAAGATTTTTTAACCTCGACAAATGCAACGATTATTTATTTGAAAGAAAAGAATTATAAAAAAATATATGCTTTCGGTACAACGACATTTAAAGAACAGTTAAGAGAAGCCGGATTAAATATAACAGAAGATGTTGAAGATGATGTTGACTGTTTATGTATGGGCTTTGATACTGAGCTTACATTTAAAAAGCTTGAGGATTCGTGTATTTTGTTAAATAAAGATATTGCATATGTTGCAACAAATCCGGACTGGGTATGTCCGACCAAATACGGTTCTGTACCCGACTGTGGTTCTGTAAGCACCATGCTTTACAATGCGACAAAAAAAATGCCTGTATTTATCGGTAAGCCACAGCCTGAAATGATTTATCATGCAATGAAGAAAACAGGTTTTTCAAAAGAGGAAACCGTGGTTATCGGTGACAGATTATATACTGATATTAAGAGTGGTATAAATGCAGGTGTAAGTACAATTTTTGTGTTGAGCGGTGAAGGAACAATGGAGGATGTTGAAAACGGAGATACAAAGCCCGAGTTCATATACAAGGATGTAAAAGAAGTATATAAATATTTAAAAAGCTAAAAAAGCCGAAGTGTGAAAAACGCTTCGGCTTTGATATTAAACACAGAATACATGACGTCCTATTTGTGTTGTTATTTTTCTTGTTCGTATCCATGAATTTGTAGCAGTATTCGGGTTATAATAATAGATAGAGCCGTAGGTAGGATCCCAGCCGTTAAGAGCGTCTCTTGCAGCGTTGTAGCATGATTGAGAGGGAGTTAGATTTATTTGTCCGTCATCAACTGCTGTAAAAGCACCGGGCTGATATATAACCCCTGCTATTGAATTAGGAAAGGATGAATGCTTAACTCTGTTTAAAACTACTGCGGCAATTGCGACCTGTCCGGTATAGCTTTCTCCTCTTGCTTCACCGTTTATTATTCTTGCAAGTAGGTTTACATTTGAATTGTATGAGCCGGAACTGCTTCCTGTCGGAAGTCCAATTTTTGCTAATGTTGCAGGCCCGGCAATACCGTCCGGAGTAAGCTTGTTGTTTCTTTGAAAACGTTTTACGGCAGCTTCTGTTTTTGCGCCGTATATTCCGTCTACAGGTCCGGGATTATATCCCCATGAACTTAGTCTTGACTGTATGTTTCGTACCTCTGTCCCACGTGAGCCTCTTCTTGACAAGGCATATACATTAATAGGTAAAATAAAAGAAAATATACATAGGAAAATTATAAGCTTTTTCAATTTATACAAATCCTTTCTTAAACTGAATTTTGCATTTATACTTATAATTTCCTTAATTTTATTTTTTATACATAACTATTTCGCACTACAGCGAGGGAAATACCGATTACTGATTCAGCACCCTTATTAATAAGTTCTCCTGCACAGGAATTCATAGTTGAACCTGTTGTAAATATATCGTCAAATAATAAAATTCTTTTGTTACTGACCTTTTCTTTGTCTGCTATAAAAGCATTTTTTGTATTTTCTGTTCTGTAAATACGTTTTAATTTACTTTGAACCTTTGTGTTTTTAAATCTGTAGACACAGGAAACGTATGGAATATTTAATTTGTCACCCAACTGTTTTGCTATTAATTCAGATTGATTATATCCACGATTTAAAAATCTTTTTCTTGAAAGAGGGACGCAGGTTATAAAATCAAATTCTTTTATATGCGATATATCCTTAAGATAGTTATACAGTATATCTGAAAAAAGTTGGGCAATTTTCCACTGACCGTAAAATTTATATCTATGTATAAGTTTTTTTATATTTTCTTCATAAAAGAATGAAGAGAAAAAGTATTTAATGTGTTCTGTCCCTTCAAATGGAGAATCAGGAGGAACAGGCTTTAGTTTTGAATAACATTCGGTACAAATGCCAATACTGTCACATTTTATTTTTGTGTTTTGCACACGCTGATTACAGCGAATACAAATAGTCTTACCGTCATCAAACAAATTCATTTTTATACCTCAACTGTTGTATATTTTAATAGATATTTTATAATAAATAATATAATTTGTCAAATTTTTTATATATAATAAGACTATATAAAGTGTAAAAATATATTGTTATTTTTGCTTGTATTATAGGTCAATTTTACAAAAAGATTACATATTCAAAAACATCTTGACATTCGGTTAAATATATTGTATACTTCAAACGAAAACAATAATTTACCAATAACCCACACTATTTAAGTAAAGGATGATTGTTTATGAATGAGAAACAAACAAACTACAAGGGCTTTTGGAAATACATGCATAAATACATAAAGCAGTATTACAAAAAATTAGTGATAACAATGATTGGAGCGATGTTGGTCGGTATTTGTGTTGCCTGTCAGCCTCTTGTTATAAGATATATTGTTGATAACGGGATATCAAATGCCACGTTGGAACCGACAGAAAAAATCAAATATGTTGCATTTATGTGTTTGATATATATTTTGCTTGGCGGATTCAGAATATCAATATGGAGAATTGCATTTAAAAATGTGTTAAAAACACTTGAGGGTGCATTATTTAATCTGAGATCTGAATTCTTTTCTCATGTTCAGCATATGTGTATGAGATTTTACGAGGCAACCTCTGTTGGTGAATTATTTAACTGTATTATGGGTTCGCCAATGGTTAATATTAAAACTTATATGAATCAGATGTTTCTGAGTGTTCCGTATCAGGCTGTTTCATTTGTTATTTCAATAACTGCACTTATTTCATATGACTGGATACTCACACTGATATTATTAGCTACTGCATTTGTAATGGCTGTGTTCAATATAGTGTCAAGACGTAAAATAAGAACCTTGTTCAGAGATTATATAAAGGTAGAAAGTGAAGCGAGTCACTATCTTAATGATACTCTGCACGGAATGGATGCGATTAAGCTTTATTCAATTGAAAACAATACATTTGAGGTATTTAAGGATTTTATTACCAATATGTATGAAAAAGGCTTAAAAGCAAGCTTTAAGCAGACATCGGAAAGCATTAAACCTGAATTTGTTCAGTATATAGGAACTGCTGTTGTATATCTTGTAGGAGCGGTTTCATGTGTATACCGTGGCATGTCTGTCGGTACGCTGTATGCGTTTTTATCAAGTATGGGAATAATTCTGACAACGCTTATCAGCTGGATGAATATAGGACTTCAGAAGAGTACGGC
Organism: Clostridia bacterium; assembly: GCA_045657705.1. Classification (GTDB taxonomy): domain Bacteria; phylum Bacillota; class Clostridia; order UBA1381; family UBA1381; genus RGIG1988. The sequence continues at coordinate 8,581 of JAZOTP010000032.1, read as the reverse complement.
AGAAGCAGGCTTATATAAGATATTAAGCATACTTGATACAAATACTTCCACACCTGAGGTTGATGAAAACCATTCAAGAAGCATTCAGGTTGAAAAGGAAAGTGCAATTAACAATAACAGACCTTGTATTTCTTTTGACAATGTTTATTTCGGATATGACGACAGAATAATATTTAAAGGTCTGAATTGTAGCATAAAATATAATGAAAGTGTTGCATTGGTCGGCGGAAGCGGAAGCGGTAAGAGTACATTTACAAAGCTTGCTATGAGATTATATGATGCCAATTCCGGTGATGTCCGGGTACATGGAAGAAATGTTAAAGAATATGGATTACATGATTTACGTGTGACATTTGGTGTTGTTCCGCAGAATCCGTTTATCTTCTACGGTTCAATCTGGGATAATATCATAGTAGCACGTCCGCAAGCTTCTAATAAAGAGGTTATGCAGGCAATGGAAATTGCCCATGTGCATGAATTTGTAAATGACCTTGAATTAGGCTGGAATACAATTGTAGGTGACGGTGCATTAGGATTGTCGGGAGGACAGAAACAGAGAATAGCAATAGCAAGAGCAGTTCTCGGTAACCCTGATATTCTTATATTTGACGAAGCAACCTCAGCGCTTGATAATGTTTCTGAAAGACATATTCAGCAGGCAATGGAGGAGCTTATGAAGAGCCATACGGTAATTGTAGTTGCTCACAGACTTTCAACAATAAAGAATGTAGATAGAATTATAGTGTTCGATAACGGACAGATTGTTGAAGAGGGTACATATGATGAACTGGCACAAAAGGGCGGAGCATTCAGTAAGCTTTTGAATGCACAGTAATAACGTTCTTTTAACAAAAATGAAAAAAATGTAAATAAAATAAAAAAACTGAATATTTCTATTGAAAAATTCTGATAGATGTGATATACTTACATAGTAAGATTTACAATTGTGTAAATATTGCTTTATAATCGCATTTATCAGTTTTTTTTGTTGTTTTGTTTTGTTGGTTCTGGTAATAGCGGAAAAAGTGTTTATAAAGGATAAACGAGACTGTGTAAAAATACAGTCTTTGGTTTGAATTCGTCTTTTAATGTTATATGAAAGAGGTATGAAATATGGCTGAATTTCAAAACAAGGACATACTTATGTCCCCAAGAATCCAAAAGCTGATTGATGCTTTGTTTGAAAAAATGCCTCAGATTGAAACTGACAGAGCTGTTTTGCTGACAGAAAGTTATAAAGCTACCGAGGGACAGCCGATTGTCAGAAGAAGGGCATTGGCATTTAAATATATTTTAGAAAATATTCCGATTGTAATCAGAGATAATGAACTGATTGTCGGAAGTTCAACAAAAAGACCCAGAAGCTGTCAGATATTTCCCGAGTATTCTTATGAATGGCTTGAAGCGGAGCTTGACACTGTTGAAAAAAGATCTGCCGATCCGTTTTATATTTCGGAGGAAAATAAAAATGTTTTAAGAAAGGTATATCCGTATTGGAAAGGTAAAACCACAAGTGAGCTTGCAACCTCATATATGGCACCTGAAACAATTGCGGCTATCGAACATAACATATTTACTCCCGGAAATTATTTTTATAACGGTATAGGACATTTTACTGTAAATTACGGTAAGATTTTAAAAATTGGCTATAAGGGATTAAAGCAGGAGGCACAAAAGGAGCTTGAAAGCTGTAATGTGTATGATGCGGATTTCCCTAAAAAGAGTGAATTTTTAAATGCTGTTATCATCTGCTGTGATGCAGTTATTACATATGCAAAAAGATATGCTGCTTTGGCAGGTGAAATGGCAAAAAGCGAAAGAAATGCACAGAGAAAAGAAGAATTACTTCTTATTGCACAAAACTGTTCAAGAGTTCCTGAAAATCCTGCTGAAAACTTTATGGAGGCTTGTCAGAGTTTTTGGTTTATTCAACTGCTTTTACAGGTGGAATCAAGCGGACATTCTATTTCTCCGGGACGTTTTGACCAGTATATGTACCCATACTACAAGGCTGACCTTGATAAGGGGGATATTACAGCAGAGCTTGCACAGGAATTGATTGACTGTATATGGGTTAAGCTGAATGATATTAATAAAGTAAGAGATAAGGATTCTGCCGAGGGCTTTGCAGGTTACAGTATGTTCCAGAACCTTTGTGCAGGAGGACAGACTTCGGATGGACGTGATGCTACTAATGAATTATCATATATGTGTATTCGTGCGTCTATGCATACACAACTGCCTGCACCGTCATTTTCTGTAAGAGTCTGGAACGGAACACCGAATGATTTTCTGTTAAAGTGTGCAGAACTTACAAGAACAGGTGTTGGTTTACCTGCTTATTATAATGATGAGGTAATTATTCCTGCATTGATGAGCAGAGGTGCAACAATGGAAGAGGCGAGAGGCTATAATATTATAGGCTGTGTTGAGCCTCAGGTTCCCGGAAAGACAGACGGCTGGCATGATGCTGCATTCTTTAATATGTGCAGACCTTTGGAGCTTGTTTTCTCAAACGGATATGATAAGGGTGAGCTTGTAAGTATTCAGACAGGCGATGTCGAGAATATGAGGACCTTTGATGAATTTTATGAAGCATATAAAAAGCAGATGAAGTACAATATCGGCTTGATGGTAAATGCAGATAATGCTATAGATTATGCTCATATGGAAAGATGTCCCTTGCCGTTCCAGTCATCTATGATTGAGGACTGTATCGGAAGAGGTAAGACAATTCAGGAGGGTGGAGCTGTTTATAACTTTACAGGCCCGCAGGGCTTCGGAATTGCAAATATGACCGATGCATTGTATGCAGTTAAAAAGCTTGTTTATGAAGATAAGCTGCTTACAATCGGTGAAATGAAAAAAGCACTTTCTGATAACTTCGGAAAAGGTATGACTGCTAAAAAAGCACAAAAAGCCACTTCTGAGGTTGTTTCTGAAATTATCGCAAAAGGCAGGAATGTTTCTCCGGAACAGATTGAAGAAATATTCAGAATGTTTATGGACGGTATGGCGACAGCTGAGGAAAAAGCAAAATACGATAAGCTTTTGGAAGAAATCCGTTCATTGCCTAAATACGGTAACGATATACCTGAAATAGATTATTTTGCAAGAGATGTCGGAAATATATACACAAAAGAGCTTGAAAAGTATAAAAATCCAAGAGGCGGAATGTATCAGGCAGGCTTATATCCTGTTTCTGCAAATGTGCCTTTGGGTGAACAAACAGGTGCAACTCCTGACGGAAGATTGGCAAACACACCTGTTGCCGACGGTGTAGGACCTTGCTCGGGAAGTGATGTTATGGGCCCGACTGCTGCTGCAAACTCTGTTGCAAAGCTCGACCATGCATCTGCATCAAACGGTACTTTATACAATCAGAAATTCCATCCGTCTGCATTAAGCGGAATGGCAGGACTTTCAAACTTTGCATCATATATCAGAGCGTTTTTTGATCAGAAGGGTATGCATATGCAGTTTAATGTTGTCAGCAGAGAAACACTTCTTGACGCACAAAAACACCCTGAGAATTATAAAAATCTTGTTGTACGAGTTGCAGGATACAGTGCATTGTTCACTACGCTTTCAAAATCATTACAGGATGATATTATTAACCGTACAGAACAAGCATTTAACAGATAAGTCTGAACAATTTTGTCTCAGCCTTGTTTAGTAATATGAAAGGAATTTATTGCTATGCAGGATTATTTGAATACTATCGGACGTATATTTGATATACAGAAATATTCCATTCACGATGGACCGGGTATAAGAACGATAGTATTTTTAAAAGGTTGTGCATTCAGATGCCGTTGGTGCTGTAATCCCGAATCACAAGAGTTTGGAATACAGAACATGGTTTTCGGAGGCAAAAATAAGATAGTCGGACGTGATGTTACCGTCAAAGAGGTAATGGATGAGGTATTAAAGGATATGCCTTATTATCAGCGTTCGGGCGGCGGATTAACGCTTTCGGGCGGTGAGTCACTTCTTCAGCCGGATTTTGCAGTGTCACTGCTTCGTGCGGCAAAAGAATACGGAATAACGACTGCAATTGAAACGACAGGCTTTGCTCCTTTTGAAACAATAGAAAGGTATCTTGAATATCTTGATTATGTACTTATGGATATTAAGCATATGAATGAAGCAAAGCATAAGGAATTTTGTGGTCAGTCTAATGGGCTTGTTATTGAAAATGCAAAAAAGATTAAAGCAAGGGGTGCTAACCTTACAATAAGAGTTCCGGTGATACCGACCTTTAACAATACAAAAGAGGAAATAAGTGATATTGCAAAATTTGCAAAATCATTAGGTGTAGAACAGCTTCATCTGCTTCCTTATCACAGAATGGGTGAGGATAAATATGCAGGACTTGGAAGAGAGTATTTGTTAAAGGGTATCGAGCCAATGACAAACGAATATATGCAGAGCTTATACGAAGCAGCTGCGGCAATATTCGGTACAGGCTGTCAGATTGGCGGATGACAAAATGTTAAAAAGGGTTTGCGAATTTATCGCAGACCCTTTAAAAACTAAAATTTTATTTTGTATAAAAAAGGGAAGAATAAAAGTGAAAAAGCTTTGGGTTGAATTAGGAGATAAATCTTATAATATTTTTTTTAATACCAGTTTTAATAATTTGTGTGAAGCTTTGGAGTCGGTTAATGCTCCGGGAAAGCTGTTGATAGTAACAGACAGCAATGTTAAAGAACTGTACGCTGATGAGGTTTGCAACATATTAATAAAAGCGGGATATGATGCCTGTGTATTTGCTTTTCCGGCAGGAGAAGAGAATAAGGGTATGGATACAATCTTGTCTGTTTGTAAGGCTTGTATAGAGCATGAAATGGACAGAAAAAGCATGATAGTTGCATTAGGCGGCGGAGTTGTAGGTGATATGGCAGGCTTTGCAGCGGCAATTTATATGCGCGGAATTAAGTTTGTTCAGGTGCCGACAACGCTTTTAAGTCAGTCGGACAGCAGTGTCGGGGGTAAGACGGGCATTGATTTTATGAATGTAAAAAATATTCTTGGAGCTTTCCATCAGCCTAAAATGGTTTATATTAATGTTTCTACCCTTAAAACCTTACCTGAAAAAGAATTTATTTCGGGAATGGGTGAGGTTATAAAGCATGGCATTATAAGAAATAAAGATTTTTTTGAATATATTTATAATAATATTGAAAAAGTTAAGGAATTAGAGTGCGAAACTCTTTTGGAAATGGCTTATACCAACTGTTCCGTAAAATCAGATGTTGTAAGCCGTGATGAATTTGAAAACGGATTAAGAGCAGATCTTAATTTTGGACATACTATAGGACACGCAGTTGAGGCTCACTTTGATTTTTCTCTGACGCATGGTGAATGTGTGGGTTTGGGAATGATTGCGGCGGCATATATTTCATATAAGCGTGGGAATTTGGAAAAAGAAGCTTTTGAAAAAATAGAAAAGATTTTAAGTAATTACGGATTTAAAACAAAAGTATGTATTAAAAATCCCGATGCTGTTAAGGCTTTAATGCAGAAGGATAAAAAGAAGAGCAGTGGAAAACTGAAATTTGTTTTGCCTGAAAAAATCGGTACTGTTATACAAACCAGTGATGTTTCAAGTGAAGAAATTGATGCTGCTATTGGTTATATAAATGAGTGTTGATATTGTGATAGGAAGGAAATAATGAAATGATATTTTGGTCGCTTTTGGCAATAGTAGTTATATTTGTTGATCAATTTTCAAAATATTGGGTGGTAGAAAATATTGGGTTGACCGATTCTATTAAAATTATTCCGGGTGTGGTTGATTTTGTATATGTAAAAAATACAGGTGCGGCGTTTAGTTTTTTGTCGCAGAAAGAATATGGAATAGCTTTATTGAGCGTTATTTCAGTTGTTTTTTGTATAGGTGTGTTGTTATTTGTTATAAAATATAAACCTAAAAGTAAGCTTTTGCTTCTTGCACTGGCATTAATGTTTTCGGGTGCGGTCGGAAATGTTATAGACCGAATTGCAAGAGGCTTTGTAGTGGATTTTATTGAAGCAACATTTATTAATTTTCCTGTTTTTAATGTTGCCGATATAGCAATAACAATCGGTGCTGTATTATTGATTGTTTATGTTGTATTTTTTGATAAAGAAAACAAATAAAGGACGGTAAGCCTTTAATGGGAAATATAGTTTTAACTCCGCAGGCAGATGATGTCGGAGAGCGTCTTGATAAGTTTGTGAGTGACAACATTGAAGATGTTTCAAGGTCTTTTGCTCAGAATTTATCAAAGAGCGGAAAAATTACCTGTAACGGTAAGGTACTTGATAAAAATTACAGAATAAAGGGAAATGAATTTATTGAGGTAGATATTCCTGAACCTGAACTTCAGGAGGTAATTGCACAGAATATTCCTCTTGACATTGTTTATGAGGATGATGATTTGCTTGTTGTAAATAAGCCGCAGGGAATGGTAGTTCATCCTGCACCGGGGAATTATACCGATACACTGGTTAATGCACTGCTTTACCATTGTAAGGACAGCTTATCAGCAATTAACGGTGTTATACGTCCGGGAATTGTGCATAGAATTGATAAGGATACAAGCGGCTTATTGGTAGTTGCCAAAAATAATCAGGCACACATTAAGCTTTCAGAACAGATAAAGGATAAAAAAGCATACAGATGTTACTGGGCGTTGTTAAACGGCAGAATAAAAGAAAATTCAACCGTATCTGCCCCGATTGCAAGACATCCCGTTGACAGAAAGAAAATGGCAATTGTTGCAGGCGGAAGAGAAGCAGTAACACATTATAATGTTTTAGAGGATTTGGGCGAATATACTTTGTGTGAGTGTATTCTTGAAACAGGAAGGACTCATCAGATAAGAGTTCATATGGCATCTATCGGACACAGTGTTGTGGGTGATAAGGTGTATGGAATAAAAAAAGAAAAATTTAACTTGGACGGTCAGCTTCTTCATGCAAGAACAATTGGCTTTGACCATCCGACAACAGGTGAATATATGGAGTTTTCAAAGGATGTTCCGGAATATTTCTCTGATGTATTGAATAAGTTAAGAGCAAAAAGCAATTTTTAGTAAATTGCTTGTATTGGTTGATTTTTAATATGTTTTATAGTACAATAATTAACAGGGGGTAAGTTTTATGGCTGATAAAATTAAATTATGCGTGATTTTCGGAGGGCAGTCTCCTGAGCATGACATTTCATGTTTGTCTGTTACTTCGGTTCTTAATAACTTAGATAAAAATAAATATAAAATTACCACAATTGGTATTACTAAGAAGGGTGAATGGTTTTTATATTCAGGTAAAACTGAGTCTATTGCAAACGGTTCATGGAAAAAGGATAAAAAGCATCTGAAAAAAGCTATAATATCTCCTGATGCAAAGGATAAGGCAATTTTGGTTTTTGAAGAGAATAAGATAAGAAAAATCAGACCCGATGTTGTATTTCCGGTACTTCACGGTGAGTACGGTGAGGACGGAACTATTCAGGGATTATTTGAGCTTGCAGGAATTAAGTATGTAGGTATGGGAGTGTGCGCTTCTGCAAATGCTATGGATAAAGCATTTACAAAGATTGTGTTTGAAAATGCCGGTATTCCACAGGCTGACTGGATTGTTGTAAATACATATGAAATGCAGGATATGGATAAGGTTATCGAAAGGTCGGAAAAAAAGCTTGGATATCCTTGCTTTGTTAAGCCTGCTTCAACCGGTTCATCTGTTGGCGTTGGCAAGGCTAAAAACAGGGATGAACTGATTAGTGCATTGGAAAATGCCGCAAAATTCGGAAGAAAAATTTTGGTTGAGGAAAATATAGAGGGTCATGAGGTAGAATGTTCTGTTTTGGGAAATGTAAATCCAAAAGCCTCAACAGTTGGAGAAATATTGCCCGAGGTTGAATTTTATGATTTTGATGCCAAATATACAAGCGGAACAACAAAGCTTCAAATACCGGCAGATTTACCGAATGAAGTAATTGAAAATATAAGAGAATATGCTGTAAGAGCTTTTTGTGCATTAGATGGTTTGGGATTATCAAGAGTGGATTTCTTTGTAAGATATAAGGATAATTCTGTTGTTTTGAATGAAATTAATACCATGCCGGGATTTACAAACATAAGTATGTATCCAAAGCTATGGGAGGCTGTTGGAAAAAAATATCCTGATTTATTGGATGAGCTTATTGAACTTGGAATGCAGCATGTAAAATAATGTTAACCGGGGGTCTGTATTGTGATGTGCAAATTTCAATACAGTCCCTTGATTCGCATATAAGACAGGAGGATAAAATAATTGAAAAACAATTCAACTATAAGAGTTAAAAGCACAAAAGATTCAGATGATGATATTATTGAATTGATTACAGAAGGAGCTTTTTATTATAAAAACGGTTCGTGGTACATAATGTATGAAGAAAATGAAGAAATGGGAATGGCAAACTGTACTGTAATGGTAAAGATTAACGAAACAGAAGTCATTGTTTCCAGAAAGGGCGATTTTTCTTCTAAGATGATATATAAACAGGGTGTGACAACCGAGTTTTTATATCATATGCCTTATGGAACAATAC
>JAZOTP010000031.1:0-9848 GCA_045657705.1 Clostridia bacterium | reverse complement strand
GAGATTTTCTTTTCTTTCCTTCAGAAGTTATTTCGATATTTGAACGTCGTAAACGTTCACTTTGTACTTTTTCAAATATTTCTTCATCAATAATAGGCGGGTGGTTATTGTTTGCACAGTATTTCTTATGTTCACCATTATTTTTTATTCTTTTGGTATTAGGGAACTCTCTGGAAAAGGTTTTGTAAAGTAAAACATTACCTATATATTTTTCGTTTGTTAAAATATTTTCTATAGTTTTCTTTGACCATACATCTTTCCCAGTAGGTGATTTAATAGCTTCTTTTTGCAACAATTTTATTATTTGAATTATACTTGCACCTTCTAAATAATAGTCAAATATTTTTTGGACAACTAATGCTTGCTGCCATATTACTTCAAGATTACCATCTTTATCATGGCGGTATCCGTAACATGGTCTGTTATAAAGCTTTGATGTACCATTTTCAATTTGGTTTTTTATTCCCAATTTTATATTTTGACTTCTTGACTCGCTTTCTGCTTGTGCATAAGCTGATAGCAATGAAATTATAAATTCATTATTTGGGTCAGAAACTGTCAGATTCTCATTTTCAAAAAAGACTTCAACACCATTTAGTTTGAGTTTTCGTAATACTTCCAAAGTCTCTACAGTGTTTCTTCCGAAGCGACTAACTGATTTTGTAATTATTAAGTCAATTTTATTATCCATGCAATCCTGAATCATTCTTTGAAATTCCGCTCTGCCATTATTTTTACCTGATTGAACATCTGAATATATATCTACAAGAGTCCATTGCAAATTTTGCTGAACCAATGATTTGAAATAATCAATTTGATTTTCTAAACTATTCATTTGTTCGAGATGAGCTGTGCTTACTCTGCAGTAAACAGCTACACGTGTTTTTTTCAAAATAGAATAATCCGGTTTAATTATTTTAACAACTTTACGTTCCATAATATCCACCACCTAATAAGAGTATATCATAGTAGACTATATTTTACAATATTTGTTTCAAAGTTTGTTTACTTTATTATGGAATTATGACTTGATAATATATGAAAACAGAGGTAATATACTATAAAAATGAAAGGAACTGTAGCGTTTATGAAGAGAAAAATAGAACAGAGATGCCCAGTGTATAAAACCAGGGAGGATATAATTGATACATGGTTTTTGGGACTTTCAGATTTGGATAAAAGTGTTGGATTCAAAAATATTTCTAAAGAAGAAGTTGAAAGAGTTGCTGTTTTTGGGTATGAACTTGACAGAAACAACAGATTGAAAATAAATGATGCCCAAGCGGATATTATCAGGGAAATATATTGGATGTATATTTGGAGTATTCCTTTAAAGGAAATATGCTGGAAAACTAAAGATGAAAGCAAATACTTTTTCAGTGAGAATGAGTGGACCGAAGAGAAGATTCAAGAAATATTAAATAATGAAATATATGCCGGATACAAATTTATTGAAACTTCCGAGGGGGTAATTCTATATGATTATTGTGTGCCGATTGTAGATAAGAAAATTTATGTAACGGTACAAAAAATAGGAGCAGAAAAAGAAATAAAACCACAGGATGTACGACTTGAAAAAGTATGGAACATCTGCAGGAACTTTATAAGGGGGTAAACAATTCCGCAAAATAATCTGTAAATTGCGAAATTGTATTAATTAAAATAGCCTACTCGTCTCATAATCAAACGTATTGTTTGACACACGTGAAACCGCTTGATTTCATGCGGTTTCTGACGTTTAGGGCTCTTTTTGAGCCTTATTTTTTTGCCTTTTTATTTTGTTTGAAGGTGAAAGTTTACCCCCGGGGGTAAACAAATCCGCAAAATGATGCATAAAAACTCGGATTTTACCCCCGTAAACATTTGTAAAATTTGCACAAAACATAATTTTGCATAAACTAAGCGTGAGGTGTGGATATGTTTCCGAATACAAGCCATGTTGAGACGGTAGCATTGATGTCAACAGCGGAATAAAAACACTGCGAAAAACCTTTATATAAAGAATTTTGAAATTTAACCCCATTTACAAACTGCTTGTTTACTTACGGATATTTGAGTTCGCTGTGTAAAATTTAATAGGTTGAGTTGACAAGATGAAACGGTCTAGTCATGAGTTAATATATATGTTTTTTGTAGACTTCATAAAAGAAAGACATATTGTTAAAACCCGTAAGATGGGCTGCTTGCTGAACAGTATATTCGCCGCTGTCTATCATTTTGCGTGCTTCTGAAATCCTTATAATATTTCTGTATTCTATCAGGGATTTGCCTGTATATTCTTTAAAAAGCTTTCTGAAATTCGATTCGCTCATGTAGCACATATCGGAGTAGTAGGAAAGCTTTTTGTTTTCAAAATAAAATTTCTGTATATCATTTAAAGCTGGAATAATTTTTTTATATTTATTAGGAATCACAATACTTTCTTTTTGCATCGTGTAAAGTAATTCATATATTTTTGAGACAAGAAATATCGTGCTGTTTGCATTTTTGCCTGAAATAGTTTTATAAATATCAGAAAAATTAACATCTGATTTGCAAACTACAGAATTCATCCAATCTGACAATGAATCCGAAATTATATCAAAGGTAAGAACTTTTGCAATTGAATTATCCGTTGTATATGTTGCAATGTACGGAGTGTTTTTAGGAATAAACAAGATGTTGCCTTTGGTGAGCTTTTTTAATGTTTTTGTTTTTGTGAAATAATAATTCATCTCGCCGTTTTCAACGAATATAAGTGAATATTTTTCTTTACCGTTTTTATATGGAAAGGTATAATTGGCATTTCTTAAAACGTTTACAAATTCAATGTTATCTATAATATAATCTAATTTCCCGTCAAAACGAATATCTTGCATGACTTCCTCCAGAATAAGCGAATACCACACATTATTATCAAATAGAGTATTGTTCTTTTTCATCTTTCATTGTATACTAAAATTAAAACAAAGTCAATAATTTATAATAAAAAGGAGTGTGAAATTATGCAATTATTCAGCGGAAAAGAGTGTATAAGCATTTGCCTTAAAAATGCAAATAAATATGTCCGCCTAGCTGTAGAGGATATGAGAAATGATTTTAAAAAGGTGAGCGAATTGTGTATAACACCTGACATTACAGACAACGAAAATGATTGGTGTATAGTTATTGAGGAAAACACAACAAATTCTTGTGAACCAATAAAAGATGAAAGCTTCTCGATAAAAAGTGAAAACAATAAAATCAGAATTTCAGCAAGTGGGTATCTTGGTACAATGTGGGGAATATATACATTTTGCGAAAAGTTTCTTGGCGTTGACCCGTGCTATCTGTTTAATGATTTAGCGATTGAAAAGCGTGACAGCATAGAAATATCAGATATTGATATAACAGAAAAGCCTGAAAGCTTCGGTTTCAGAGGCGTGTTCATAAATGACGAGGATTTGCTCACTGGCTGGAAGGACGGCGGCGGAGTAAGATATATGAAATTTCCGTGGTATCATCTTACCGTGCCGGAATGCGTCATGGATATGATAGTAGAGACTATGCTTCGTCTGAAGTTCAACCTGGTGATACCGGCATCTTTTCTTGATATTGATAATCCTCCCGAAAAGCTTCTTGCAGATTGTGTTGCAAAAAGGGGAATTTATCTTTCACAGCATCATATCGAACCGCTTGGCTTATCAGCACATACATTTGGAAACTATTGCAGAAAATATAATAAAACAGGAGAATTCTCATATATAAATAATGCTGCTGTAATTGAGGAAGCATGGGAGTTTTATGTTGAAAAATGGGCACAGTATGACAATGTAATATGGCAGATAGGTTTGCGCGGTAAAGGTGATGAACCCATGTGGCATGATGCAATTCCCACCGAGGAAGAACTTAAGGAATACGGAAGTTTTATAAGCAAGGCCTATGCCAAAGAAAAGGAAATAGTTATGAAGGTCACCGAGGGCAAGGCTAAGTACTTCACCTCTACATTATGGATGGAGGGCTCTTCACTTGCGGAAAAGGGGTATCTGAAATTCCCGGAAAATACGATTCTGGTATTTGCAGATGCGGGACTTAATCAGATGTACGGCAATGAGTTCTATAATCTTACGAGAAAACCGGATTACCAATATGGCATATATTATCATCTCCAGTTCTTTGCAAGCGGACCTCATCTTGCACCGCAGACAGGTTTGGATAAGATTTATTACAACACTGCTCTTGCGTATGAAAAAGGCGACACATCATATTACATAATGAATGTATCAAATACCAGGGAATTTGTGTTTGAATTAAAGGCATATTCCGAGATGGTACAGGACTTTGAAGGTTTCTCAAAAGAGAAGTATATTGATGATTATTGCGGTATGTTTGGAGAATATAAGTCCGATATCAAAAAGCTCATAAACAGCTATTATGACATCTTGCCTTGTATAGATAGTGATTATCTGTCGCAGCATCACTATAATTATTTATTTAACCACTATAAGGGCAATCCGGAAGGAATAAAAAATTATATCTTAAAGGATGGCGATATTCTGGATCACGGCTGGTTCATTATTGAGGATTTTCACAGGGAGCTTCAGCACAGTACATGTGAGCCGTATTACAAAGAGTTAAAAGAAGTCATACCTCAATATGTCCGTTTGTGCAGTGAGCTTGAGCAGCTTTCGCAAACGCTAACATACCCGCTGAAAAAGCATCTTGAGGTTAAATGGTTGCTATTTGCAAAAACATTGCTTTATATCTATAAATGGTACGTTAATCTGTATGAAGCAAAGAAATATTGTGAGCTGTACGAAAGCGAAAAGATGACAAACTCGCTTAATGCGGCTGCCCAAAGTCTTGAGGAATATCTCAAATATCGTAAGCGTGCTGAGTACGGGATTTTTGAAAACTGGTACAGAGGCGATCTTAAGATGAATGTAAAACAGCATCTGTATAACACAAAAAGACTTTTAGGACAGACACCGGATTTTTGCTGAAGGAGAGAAAATGATTAAAGAATATTTATTGAATTCAAACAAGACAAGGGAATTATATGAATTTGCAGAACAACTGCCGATAATCGATTACCATAATCATTTGTCGGTGGCAGATATATCTGAAAATAAGCGATTTACCGATATATACGATTTATGGATAAAACCTGATCCGTATAAGCACCGTGCAATGCGTATGTGCGGTGTGTCGGAAAAGTATATAACCGGCGATGCTTCGGATTTTGAAAAGTTCAAAGCATGGTGCTCAACAGTCCCGAAGCTTATCGGAAATCCGTTGTACATCTGGTCTCAGATGGAGCTTGAAACGGTGTTTGAAATTTCGGAATTACCAAATAAGGACAATGCAGAAGTGATATATGAAAAAGCGAATTTGTATTTGCTGAATAATGAAATCACTCCGGAAAGCATATTAAAAAAATTTAATGTCGAGATGGCTTGCCCGTGTATGTCTTTAACTGATAATTTTAGCGTAATTAAAAATAAAACTAATATAGCACCGTCACTTCGAGGTGATGATATAACAGCTCCGGACATCGGATTGATACATAAGCTTGAAACACTTACAAATAAAATAAATAATTTATTTGACTACAAGAGATCTATTCAAAATAGACTTGATGAAATAGAAAAAGTCGGTTGCAGATTTACAGACCATGCTCTTGATAACGGTTTTAAATTTTATGCTGATGATGGAGAGAATGATAAAAGATTTGAGCTGCTTTTGAAAAGTAAACTTACAGATGCCAAGGATTTTGAAAAACTGTTTTCATATCTGCTTGTATTTCTGTGCGGTGAATATGCAAAAAGAAATATGACTGTTCAGCTTCATATTGGTGCTGAGCGTTATACAAGCACACGCCTAAGAACTCTTGCAGGGGCGGCAGGCGGTTTTGCCGGAATCGGAAACAGTGTCGATATAAAATCGTTTACTCAAATGATTGATACATTAGAACAGGGTGAATATGGATTGCCGAAAATGGTTCTTTTCACATTAAATCCGGCTGATAATGCGTTGATTTCGGTGTTATCGGGCTCATACAGTAAAGATAATGTATCAGGACTTATAACACAAGGACCTGCATGGTGGTGGTGTGACCATAAATACGGAATTAAAGAAGTGCTGGAAAATGCTTCATCCTTTGGACTGCTTTCAAATTTTGTGGGTATGACGACTGATTCAAGAAGTTTTTTGTCATTTGTACGACATGATTATTTTAGGCGTAGTTTGTGTGATTGGCTTGCGAAAAAGCTTGAAAATAATGAGCTGTGCTGTGGTATAGATGATTTAAGAATACTAATCATTGATATGTGTTATAACAACGCCAAGAGATTAATTGAGAAGTAATATGTAAGTGATAATATATCAAAAAAGGTAGGAAATTAAAAAATGAATTTTAATGTAAAAGAAGAAATTATCGCGTTAACACCGCAATGGAAGGGTGAAAGACTTCCGGACGGAAGACCAAAGGTAGAAGAGAAATACTTAAAGGCGCTTAAAACACTCACACTTGAAGAGGTCTGGAAGCCTATATTTGTAAAGGGTTATGAAAGTCAGTTTGAAGGCAGACTTCACACTCTCCACGACGATGGAAGAAAGCTTATAGGTCGTGCTGTAACGGCTACATACTGCCCGTTTAGACCAGACCTTGATGAGGTTACTAAAGATATCGGCAGAAATGAAGGAAGAACAGGTACATATAATCAGTGGGTTATTGATAATCTGATGGAATATGATGTTCCTGTAATAGATATGTATGACAAAATATATAAAGGAACATTTTTAGGTGGTAATCTTACTACAGCTCTTAAAAATAAAACAAAAAACGAAAACGGCGGTGCTGTAATATGGGGTGGTATCAGAGATACCGAGCAGATGAAAAAGGTTGAGGATACTCAGGTGTATTACAGAGGTATTGACCCCACACCAATACGTGATTTTATAATGATGGGATACAACACAGCTACAAGAATCGGTAATGCTATTTGTTTGCCAGGAGATGTTGTTTTCGGTGCAGGTGGCGGAGTGTTGTTTATACCAAGTCATCTTGTGGCAGAGGTCGTTGGCGGAGCTGCTAAAACTCAGGTAAAGGATATGTTCGGATTTGAAATGATAAGTCTCAATAAGTTTACGACAGCACAAATAGATAAGAATACCTGGACTAAGGAAATGCTTGATTTACTGATGGAATTTATAGAAAATGATGAGAGGGCGGCGCAATACCGTGGTCTTGACTGGTCGGAAGAATATGACCTTGCAATAAACGGTGATCCCAACGATACGCAGTCGGCTCTGTAAAAAGGCGGAGGAGAAATAAAGATGTTTAAAGATAAAACAGCAGTAATAACAGGAGCAGGAGGTACACTTTGTTCTGAGATTGCAATACAGCTTGCAAAGAACGGAGCAAAGGTTGTTTTGGTAGGCAGAACAATGGAAAAGCTTGAAGCAGTCCTTGAAAAAATAAAATCAGAGGGCGGAGAGGGATTTGCTTATGCCTGTGATGTAACTGATAAACAAGCAATAGCGAATCTTGCAAAAGAGTTGGAAAATAAGTTTGGCTTATGTGATTACCTCATAAATGGAGCGGGCGGAAACAATATAAAGGCGATGCCTACAATTACAAAGTTTGATGAAAGAGAATTGTCAGGAGCTTTGCCGGAAGGGCAAAAAGGCTTATATGATATTGACATAGATGCATTTGAAAGTGTTTTGAATATCAATACAATGGGAACTGTTATTCCGACAATGGAATTTGCAAAGCAAATGATAAAAAAAGGCGGTGGCAGTATTATAAACTTTGCTTCAATGAACACTTACTGTCCTCTCACGCGTTGCTTTGCGTATGCTATGAGTAAAGCTGCTGTGTCAAATTTAACACAGTCCTTTGCAGCATACTATGCACCGGCAAATATTCGCATCAATGCAATCGCACCGGGATTTATGGTGAATGAGAGAAGTAAAAACTACCTTGGAACTGTAGAAGAAGGACTGACTGCAAGAGGTGAAGCGGTTATTAATCATACACCGATGGGGAGATTCGGCGAAGCTTCCGATTTGATTGGATGTGTAAAATGGTTGTTAGATGAAAATGGTTCGGGATTTGTAACAGGAATCACTGTGCCGGTTGATGGTGGATTTTTAACTCTTGGCGGCGTGTGAAAAATGTGATATTCGGAATGTTTTGAAGAGAATTTATCGGATATACAAGAAGAAATTGCCTTTAATACAGATATAACAGGTAGAAAAGCAACTGTTTACTGCATTGATAAAAATAATATTGAATAGGAGACAATAAATGCTTTTAACAGATTATTTCCGAAGTGAACGGGATTTAACATGGGATTTTGCAAAGCAATGCGGGGTCAATCACGGTGTAATACGCCTTCCGGAAACAAGTGACTTCGATATTTGTGACTTTTCGCATTGGGAAGCAGTGTATAAGCGCTTTACGGATTTTGGTATTACACCAATTATAATAGAACCTATGCCGAATGAACTTCACGACCACATTAAAGCAGGTGACGAAAAACGGGATGAGTGTATTGAAAAGGTAATTAAAATGCTTCCTTTTATGGACAAACTGAATATACGGACAATTTGCTTTAACTGGATGGCGCATATCGGATGGCTCAGGACTTCAAGCGATTTACAGGAGCGAGGTGGTGCGTTAGTTACAGGTTTTAACTTAAACGATTTTACCCCTACTGACAAAAAAATAACGCAACAGCAGCTTTGGGATAATTATAAATATTTTATAGATACAGTTATTCCGTATGCAGAAAAGTATAATATAAATCTTGCGTTGCATCCGGATGATCCTCCTTTGGAACGTCTTGGTGATGTTGAAAGAATTATGGTAAGTGCAGATAATGTCGAAAAAGCAATGAACATAAAAAGGTCCGAAAATCTTGGAATCACCATGTGTCAGGCGACATATAAAATGATGGGTGAAGATTTGTACAAGGTTATTCCAAGATTTGCAGATAAGATAATGTTTGTACATTTTAGAAACACAACAGGAGTCAAGATCGATTTCAGAGAAACCTTTCATGATAATGGGGACATTGCTATGGGAGATATAATGAGATTATATAAAAAATGCGGCGTAGATGTTCCGGTAAGAGTTGATCACGTGCCTACTATGGCAGGTGAGAAAACAAAGATTGCCGGTTACGACGCATTGGGTAGACTTTATGCTATTGGATATTTAAAAGGTATTTTAGAAGCCATGTAAAAACACGCAGTTTCATATAAAATATAAATACATGGGAGTGACAATAAAAAATGGCAATATATTATATAGATTCAGAGAATGGAAATAACAAAAATAACGGACTTTCTGAAAAGTTCCCTCTAAAAAATGAGAAAGAAATAGCATTAATGCCGGGAGATACCGTTTTGTTTAAAAGGGGAAGTTTTATAAGAGATAGACTTTACAATGTTTGTGGCGAGGAGGGAAAGCCTATAACATACGCATCATACGGTGAAGGCAAAAAACCTGTTTTTTGCGGTTCTGTCAGCTTGGATAAAGAAGAATTATGGTATGAAGAATCAGAAAATATATGGGTTACAGAAGCTATAGAAAATGATGAAGTGGGAAACTTTGTTTTCAATGATTCTGTTTCATACGGAACCTTGCGGTGGACAAAAGAAGAATTGAAAGAACAGGGCGATTTCTTTGATGAATGTTTCGGATATCTTTATCAAGAAAAAGAAATCACTGCAAGACATAAGGTATATTTATATTCAATTGGGAACCCGGCAAAGGTATATAAAAGTATAGAATGTGTTACATACGGTGCAAGGTGCCTCGCAAGTAATGGATACGATATGATTTTTAAAGATTTAAAATTTATAAATAGTGGTGTTCA
>JAZOTP010000030.1:0-6641 GCA_045657705.1 Clostridia bacterium | reverse complement strand
GATGAAATTAATGTTTGCATCGGATATACACGGAGATTATGATTCCGTTGTAAAAGTCAGGGAAGCATTTAAAAAGGAAAATGCAGATAAGTTGGTGTTATGCGGCGATTTATTATATCACGGGCCGAGAAATGATTTGCCTAAAAGTTATGCACCGAAAAAGGTTATTGATGTTTTAAACTCAATGAGTGATGATATTATTTCGGTCAGAGGAAACTGTGACGGTGAAGTTGATCAGATGGTTCTTGATTTCCCGATATTGGCGGATTATACAATGATTTATGATGAACAAATTCGTATTTATGTTACTCACGGTCATGTATACAGCCCTGAAAAACCTTTAAAAATGAAAAACGGTGATGTTATGATAAGCGGTCATACTCATGTTTTAAAAGCAGAGAATATTGACGGTATATATTATTTAAATCCAGGCTCTGCTGCAATTCCAAAAGAAAACAATCCTCAGAGTTACATGATATATGAGGATAAAAGCTTTATAATAAAAACCTTTGACTATGATGTGATAAAATCACTTAAAATTGACTAAATGGAGGGATTTATGTGTTACCTAAGGATTCTGTAATATTATTAAGCTATATCAACACAAAATTAAGAGATGAATATTCATCTTTTGATAAATTATGTGATGAGCTTGGTTATGATAAGAACTACATTGAAAATGAATTAAAAAAGATTAATTATGAATATTCTATGGAATATAATCAATTTAAATAGTTATATGTAGCATCACAGCAGTTTTGTGCCAATTGCTGTGATGTGATTTTTTATTTCATGAAATAAAAAATTAATCCTGCAAAAAACGAGGCAATCGAACCGTATAAAATAACAGGGCCGGCAATTGTAAATATTTTTGCACCGACTCCCAAAACGTAACCTTCGGTTTTTGCTTCAATCGCAGGTGATGATACTGCATTTGCAAATCCGGTTATAGGAACGAGAGTTCCTGCTCCACCGTATTTTGCAATGCGAGGGTAAATATCAAGACCTGTCAATAAAACGCCGAGAAAAATCATGGTGATTGACGTAGCAGAAGAAGCAATCTCCTGATCGGGAATCGTTTTTTGATAAAATGTTAAGAATAACTGACCTATTGTGCAAATTATTCCGCCAATTAAAAATGCATTTATGAAGTTTTTTAATAATTTTGAAGAAGGAGATTTTCGTTTCACCATCTCCTGATATTCTTGTTTGGTTATTTCTTTTGACATATAAATTTCCCTTTACTGATTATTTTTATTTATTATTAACTTCTTGGGGATAAAATATGAATAAAAAGTTAATTTTAATTAAATATTCTACAAGATGCTTGATATTAAAACAATTTAGCTGTATACTATTATATGGAACAGTTTATTCTAAGGCGGTAAAATATACAGAATATGTTTGGTAATGTAAATATATCTCAAAAAGTTATAACAAAAGAAGATAAGGTTTTATATCAAAGCTATTACTGCGGATTGTGTAAAGCTATTGGAAGAAAGTCACAGATTTACAGACTGGGACTTAATAATGACTTGACTTTTTTAAGTATTGTTCTTTCTGCTGTCTGCAAAAAAGAACCTGAAATTTTATATGATAAAACCTGTATGGTACATCATATAAAAAAGCATAATGAAATCGGATTTGATGAGATAATGGATTATGTGTCTGATATGAACATTTTGCTTGTTTATTTGAAAATATGCGATGATGCAGAGGATGACAAAAAAGTATCATCAATGACATTAAGAACACTTTTGAGGAGAAAAACGGATAAAGTGTGTGCAAAGTATCAGGTCACTAAAGATAATATTAATAAATATTTAAGCAAGTTATCTCAGCTTGAAAAAAGTAATTGCGACAGCGTTGATGAAGTTGCTGATTGCTTTGGAAAGATAATTGAAGAAGTTTTCACACCTGATTTTATTACTGATGAGGATAACAGACAAATTTTAGCCTGGATGGGGTATAATATCGGAAGATGGATATATGTAATTGATGCATATGAAGATATTGAAAAGGACAGAAAATCAAAAAGCTATAACCCGTTTTTAATGAAAGATAATTCAAAACAGCTTGAAGACAGAATATATGATACATTAACATATACATTAAATAATATTGCAAGTGCATATGATTTACTTAAAATATACAGAAATGATACACTGATAAGAAATATTTTATATTCCGGTTTGCCGGCAAGGCAGGACAGTTTATTTTATAAAACGGAGGAAAATGATGGATCCTTATGAGGTTTTGGGTGTCAGCAGAGATGCTGATGAGGAAACGATTAAAAAAGCTTACAGGGCATTAGTAAAAAAATATCATCCGGACAGATATGTGAATACACCGATGGCAGAAACTGCAAGCGAAAAAATGAAGCAGATAAATGAAGCGTATGACATGATAACAAATAAAAACACTTCATCTAATCAGCAAACAGGTTATGGCGGTTACGGAAATTACGGAGGATACGGACCTTTTGGGGGATATGGTGGAGGATATTATAACTCAAACAGAGATTACTCAACAGCATCGTATGAAAATGTAAGAAGCCTGATAGCTATGCGTCGTTTTGCAGAAGCTGAGGCAATGCTTTCTAAATTATCTCAAAATGCTGAATGGTATTACCTTATGGGTGTTATATATATTAACAGAGGCTGGTATGACAAAGGTATGGAATATATCAACAGAGCATTGCAGCTTGATCCGACAAATTCCGAATATCAGGCAACCGTTAATAGCTTTAAAAATAATAATCGTAACTATAGAGATGTTGTGTTCACAACAAATAACGGAGCTGCTTGCAGTATATGTACATCATTGTGTTTATCATGTATGTGTTCAAGGTTTGTTTGCTGCTGTTAAAGTAAAATATTTAAGAAAGGTATGATTTTGTGATGAGTAATAAAGAACAACATATAACGTCAATCGGAGGACAGGCTATTATTGAGGGCGTTATGATGAGAGGACCTTATAAAACAGCTTATGCTGTAAGAAAGCCTGATAAAGAAATTGTTTGTGAAGTGAAGGAAAACGGGACAAAAACAAGACCTGCAATTTGTAAATTGCCGATAATAAGGGGCTGTGTTAATTTTATCGACAGTCTTGTAATCGGCATGAAAGCTTTGATGTTTTCTGCTGAATTTATGGATTTGGAGGATGAAGAGGAATCAGAGAGTAAATTTGATAAATGGCTAGAAGAAAAATTTGGTGATAAAATCAAAGATATAGTTATATATGTATCAATTGCCTTGTCATTGGTGCTTAGTATCGGATTGTTTATTTTATTGCCATCTGCAATTACAGGCGGTTTGGAATCTTTATTTTCCTTAATACCTGCATTGAAAAATATATCACAGACACAGGTGTTCACAGGAGTAAGCGAGGGTATAATAAGAATGCTGATATTCCTTACATATATGGTTTTGGTTTCTCAGATGAAGGATATAAAAAGAGTTTTTGAGTATCATGGTGCTGAACATAAAACTATTGCCTGCTATGAAAGCGGTGATGAATTAACTGTAGAAAATGTAAAGAAGCATGAAAGATTTCATCCAAGATGTGGAACAGGCTTTTTACTTTTTGTTATGATAATCAGTATTATTATATTTACCTTGCTTCCGAGATTTGATCAGTTTGATTTAAAGATTGTTCAGATATTGTTAAGAATGCTTACAAGACTTGCGTTAATGCCTGTTGTTGCTGGACTTTCATATGAGGTTATAAAATTAGCAGGAAGAAGTAAGAGTAAATGTGTAAAAATGCTTATAAAACCCGGCTTATGGCTTCAGAAGCTTACAACAAGAGAGCCTGATGACAGTCAGATTGAGGTTGCTATAAAATCAATGAAGGCAGTAATCCCTGAAAACAGGGAGGAGGACAAATGGTAATAGGTGAAGAACTTTCAAGAGTTGTGAAAATCCTAAAAGAAAACGATAATCAAAATTCTGTTTTTGAAGCACATTTGATTTTTAGACATTTTTTGAATATGTCACCTATGGATTTGCTTCTTAATAATAAAAAGGAAATTGACAGCCATACTCTTGAAATAATAAATGAGGCGGTTTTGAGAAGAATTAAAAAAGAACCGTTACAGTATATTCTTAACTCCCAGGAATTTATGGGACTTGATTTTTATGTTGACAAAAATGTTCTTGTTCCGAGAGCTGATACCGAAACACTTGTAGAGCATATATTAAGTATGTTTTTAAATAAAAGCTTTACTGCTTTGGATATAGGTACAGGCTCGGGATGTATAGCAGTATCGCTGGCACATTATAATAAAAAGTCATATATACGGGGAATTGATATATCCCCCAGAGCTTTAGAAATTGCAAAAAAAAATGCAGAGGATAATGGCGTGGCTGACAGGGTTACATTTGATCAAGCAGATATTTTTACATATAAGTGTTACGGAAAATATGAGCTTGTTGTATCAAATCCTCCATATATTGAAACAGATGAAATTGAAAAGCTTGATATTGATGTAAAGGATTATGAGCCTTATAATGCCTTAGACGGCGGTGCTGACGGACTTGATTTTTACAGACATATAATTGATATTTCAACCGGGTTTTTAAAAAAAGACGGTGTACTTGCTTTTGAGGTGGGAATAAATCAGGCTGAAGCAGTTAGGGATTTAATGAAAAAATCTTTTCATGATATACAAATTATAAAAGATTTGTGCGGTGTTGACAGAGTTGTAAGCGGTATTCTTTAATATAAAGTTTACATTTTATTAACACATAATAGGTGAAAATATATTATAATACTTGTATGGGGATATAAACTGAAAGGAACAGTTATATGAATGAATACAAATGGTATGATAATGATTTAAATAATTATAACTCCGGTGAATCGAACAATACAATCAATTCAGATGAAACAATAAAAAGAATAAATGTATTGCCTGTTATTCTGCTTACAACTATATTCACTTCGATGGTGTTTTTTTTACTGTTTGCCCTGATTGTTTTACCAAGACTTGAAATTCGGAAAATAACAGCTGATTATATTACTGAAACTAACAGTCCTAAAACCAATAACGTAATTATTGATGACAATAATATGCTGAAAATTGTTGATGTAAACAGTATAAGCAAGGCTGTTGTTAATGTAAGTATGGTAGGCTCCGGTTCTTTTTTTGGACAGTCTACAGCATTATGCTCGGGAAACGGTGTATTTATAAGTAATGATGGATATATTCTTACAAGTGCGTATATTCTTGAATCGAATGGAGATTTGATTGTTACAGATATAAATAATGAAGAATACAATGCTTCGGTTGTAGGTGTTGACAGAGATTCATATATTGCAGTTATCAAAATTGACGGCATACAAACTCCTAATGTTTCAATTGGTGATTCAGAATCGGTATTGTTAGGTGATTCTGTGATAGGTGTAGGCAATAGAGTATCCGCAGATTTAGCAAATCCGATTACTTTCGGAAGAATATGCGGATATAATTCACAGGTTACAT
This sequence comes from Clostridia bacterium, assembly GCA_045657705.1. Taxonomy (GTDB): domain Bacteria; phylum Bacillota; class Clostridia; order UBA1381; family UBA1381; genus RGIG1988. The sequence goes on along the minus strand of JAZOTP010000030.1, from coordinate 1,156 downwards.
TAAAGGACGGCTCAATGGTAAATGTTTTGCAGACTGATGCCACCGCATTGGCAAGCAGCATTGGTGGGTTAATGTTTAATAATTCATGTGAGTTGATTGGGATGTCAACTGCTAAATTCACTGTCTCATCAACTGATATTGCTTTAATTACCCCTATTAATGATTTAAAAGCTTCAATTGAAGCTATAATCGGTAATACAGAATTACCTAAAACACAAAAGCTTGGAATAAGCGGAAGTGATGCCGATTACGGTGTGAATGTTGACAATGTAGTGTCAGGGTCATTAGCTGATAAAGCAGGAATTAAGCATGGTGATTTGATAATTAAAATTAATGAAGAACCGGTTAATTCGTTATCGGAAATTAATAAAATTAAAAGCTCATTGAATGTTGGAGATACTATGAATATAGTTATATACAGAAATGGCGAAACTATAATATGTAATATTGTTTTAGAATAAAATAAAACCTCAGAGTAGCATAAATACTGTCTGAGGTTTTGTTATTTAATTATTTTTGATATTCTCTTGTCAATTATTTTCGCACAAATACCTGTTGCCAGGGCTATAACGGCTCCTGAAATTATCAACAAAGGCAAATAGTAAAGTACATTAATATTTTTTAAAACCAAGGCAGCTGCAAGCAACTGTCCGAGATTGTGAGAAATACCCCCGCCGATACTTACTGTTATAATATGAAAATTATATTTTCTCATAAAACTCATAATTAATAGGCTCAGTGTACCGCCTGCAAGTGAATAAATAAGGGCAGACGGAGCTGAGAACAGAAGTACAGAGGTTAATACCTTTATCAGCATAACAATAAATGCGGTTTTCTTATTGAAATTATAAAGACATATAAGTATTACAATATTTCCAAGCCCCAACTTAATTCCGGGAATGGGAAGAGGAATAGGGAATAATGATTCGATATATCCGAAAATTATTGCAATTGCGGCAAGCATTGCACATAAGGTTGTGTTTTTTGAGTTACAGAATTTGTTTTTCATGGGCATTAATTTTTAAAATACGGTTCCAATGCTTCTTTGTTTGTGCAATAGAATATGTCATCGTGTCCAGCCATCATATATATATCAACTCCAAAAAAATAATAATATTAATATATCATTTTTTCTTTTGTTTGTCAATTGTTTGTT
>JAZOTP010000029.1:0-4898 GCA_045657705.1 Clostridia bacterium | reverse complement strand
TATTTTGTAAATATTGCAATATTATTTTAAAAAAAATATCCCCTCATACAAAAATAATGAGGGGAATTGTGATATTTTTGACAAAAAAAACAATAATTAATCAGAAATTATTTCAGCTGTGGCTCCGACTGCTGAATTGGGGTTGGTTCTGATTTCAACATCAGATATATCAGAACCGTATTTTTGGTTATATTTGTGTGCTTCAAGAGTAATTATTTCAGGGTACAAGAATCTTACATCATCTGATATATTATATTCTGATATAATCTGTTCATCACTGTTATAGAATTTTATTTCGGTTGTATAAATGTTTTCACCAAGGTCGTTAGGCATATAATTATTGAAATATTCCCAATAATCACAGTATTCATAAAGTGCCTTTATATCAGATAGCTCGGTTATTTTTGTAAGTGAAACAGAGTTAGAATTAAAGGAAATTTCGGCATGTGAAATATCTTCTGCAGGAGCAACTTGTTTATATAAGCCATATTCGGTCAAAAGCTTAATTGTATTTGTAAACTGAGGTGAAATTATAAAGCTTGAACCGTCTGTATCATAATCGGGAAGCTTATTTAAATCAACTGATTTTCCGTTGCTGTCAACCATTGGTCTTTTATATTCTATTGTAATTCTTGTCGCTCCTCTTGAATAGGCGTATACATATTCAAAATCCACGTTTTCCAAATCTTGCTTCAATGCATTAATCAAAGCTTTTGCACGCTCATCGTTTCCGGAATAAATCGCAAAGGTTTCATTCCTTGATTGATTTGTATTACCCTTCATTCTGTCATTATAAACATTAACGGATACTATTTCTTTTTCAAAATCGGAGAATACAAACCAGTTTTCGTCTTTCATCTGTTTTGTTGTATAAACCGGTGCAAGAAATTCTTTATCACGGTCATATGAAATGTTATAATATCTTTTAATTTCTTTGCCGTTCTTTAAGGTATAGACAATAGGGAGTGAAGTAAAACGTTCATTTTCATCATGCTTTGTCTGTATAAGATGCTCATGAAGCTTTATAACATTTAAAATATCATCTTTTTCCGTAAAAGCAAAGCTTTCTTTTGTAACAGGCTCTTTAAAATAATACTGTTTACCGTTAATATACCTTGAATTTTCATTTCTGAAATCATATATAGTTCTGTCCGAAATATTCACAGAAGCTATATCCTCAATATCGGGGATTCTCTTTTCAAATCCGGTTAAATCATATTTAACTACAGCGAATAAAGCACACACTCCCAATGTGTAAATAACAGCAGGCTTCCACATTCCTTTAAATGTAAAGGCTTTTCTTGAAAGCATATATGATACAATTATACCGATAATGCCGAATGGAAGCATAAAGAATATATTGCTGATTCTGTAGAGAGAGTACAGATAAAAGTAGCCTAAAAATCCCACAAATATTGCAACAGCACCTATAAACAATGGCTTCAAAAATGAGAATGCAATAATGTCGCCGTTAGATTCAAGCTTTCTGTATTTATATAAAAACCACACCGCTGCAAATACAATCAGAGATATAATAAAATATATCCACATAAAACCGTTTAATTTATCAACCCTGAAATTTTCAAGCATAATATAATCAAAATGCTGCCAGATTCCGTACACATTCAAACGTAAAAATTCTTTAAATATAGCTTCTGTATAGAACGGAAAGCCTATAAATAATGCACCAAAAACAATTGATGCAATTGTATTTCCCGTGACCATAACACCTAATGCCGCCCCTGATGAAGTAATTGTCATCATTATAATTCCGAGAACGAAATACTCAATTACTTCGGGAAAATCAATTGGATTGTTTAAAACAGCATAAACAGCAGAAAATGCATATCCGACAAGCATAGGAGCAAGAAACAGTGCATATATTGTAAGAATATTTGTTATGTAGTGAGCTTTTCTTTTAATCGGAAATGCGTGCAAACAAGTTACGGAGCCTGCTGAGTTAAGATAGGAAAATAAAATTGAAGGCATAAGAGCACACGCAAGAGCCGTTAATACATTTACAATCATAAGTCCGTCTGTATAGCCGGAATCAATCATGGGAAGGACAGCAACAGTTAGAAACAGTACAATATATCCTGCGCCTACCCACCAGAAACGTCTGATATTTGCTTTAAAAAGTGTTGAATTAAAGAATGATGTTTTCAAACTCATAACCAAGACCTCCCAACTCGTAAATAAATACCTCTTCCAATGTAAGTGGAAGAACATCACAAATCAACGGATTGTGTTCATTGATTGCTTTCTTAATATTTTCTGTATTGCCTTTGGCAATAATAGTTGTTACACTGCCGAATTTCGACTTGTGAAGTATATCAAGCTTATTATTAAGTTCCTTGGGGAATTGTCCCGGAAAAGCAGTCTGTATTTTATGAATATTGCCCTTGACATCATCAAGTGATTTTTGCAGAACAACCTTGCCGCAAAACATAATTCCGACATGGTCGCAGACATCCTCAAGCTCACGCAGATTGTGACTTGAAATCAAAACTGTCGTTCCATGTTCTGCTACATCGGAAAGAACCAGACTCCATACATTTTTTCTCATAACGGGGTCAAGCCCGTCAACAGGCTCGTCGAGTATCATAACCTCGGGCTTTGTGCATATTCCGAGCCAGAAAGCAACCTGCTTCTGCATACCCTTTGAAAGACGGCGAACCTTTCTTTTATCGTCTATTTTAAATACTTCCTTCATATTCTCATAGCGTTCCCAGCTCCAGTTGGGATAAATATGTGAGTACATATTTGCTGTTGCTTTTATTGAATATGTGGAATAAAAAAATAACTCGTCACTTATGTATATAACTTTTTCCTTTATATTTGTATTTTCAAAAACCTTTTCTCCGTCAATGTATATATCTCCTGAATCTGGCTTGTAAATTCCGCAGAGATTTTTTATTATTGTGGTTTTTCCTGCACCGTTAGGACCTATAAGACCGTATACAGAACCTTTTTTTACTTCAAGTGAAAGATTATCAAGTGCCTTGAAGCCGTCAAAGGTTTTTGTCACATTTTGGACATTAATCATGGTTATTACCTCCTTGTTCATAGTATTCGTTAATTAATCTGTCAAGCTTTTCTTTTGGGTATCCGAGAAAATACAATTCTTTTACTATATCGGAAAGCTGTTTTGTAAGTAAAGGTATTCGTCCGTCAATTTGTTGAGACGTTTTTACAAAATATCCTTTGGCAGGCTTTGCAAAAATATATCCGTCAAGCTCTAATTGCTTGTACGCCTTTTGAATGGTATTCGGATTTATTGCAAGCTGTGAGGCGAGCTCTCTTACAGACGGTACTTTGTCATTTTCTTTTAAGTAACCTCCGATTATAAGATCCTTGATTTTTTCTGTTATCTGCTCATAAAGCGGACGGGAATCGGTAGGGTTTAAAACTATCATATTATCACCTCCAATGTACCAACTGTATTAATACATATAATACAGTATAAGTATAATTTTGTCAATAGTTTTTTTAAAAAAATCTAAAATACCGCAATATATTATTAATAATTATGATATAATATGAAATAGATAATAAAAAATAACACCTGCCATACATTGATGCGGAAAGGTTGTTTGAATATTTTATTGTGTAAAACGGAGAACTTTTTAAATTATGTTGACATGAACATGATTAAAGTGATATAATAAAGCGGTAATAAAATAAGAAAGGCAGGGATAAGGGTGAGAAGAGCCAGAAAAGGCGTATTTTCTGCAGGAAATAATAAACATGGAAACAGATACAGAGAAAATACTTATTTAGATGATAAAACGTACTTAGATATAAATGAAAATGAAAAGAAAGACTTTCAGATGAAATATTACGGTAAAGTAATGGAGGAGGATGAACATCCTATTAATGAGGGTAATGTTTCTGAAGAAGTCGTAAATCAGCAGAGTGATTTTGAAGAATCAACCGACAATGTTGAAGAAAATGGCAACCTTGAAGGAATTCCAAATGAAGATTTTTCGGATGATGATATGAAAATTATCAGAAAAAAAGGTGATGAAAAGTATGAGGTTGTAGGAAGACAAAATGATATAGAGAGCTCGGGAGCGGACAGTGTAAAGAAAAATAAAAAGAGAAAATTCGAGAAAAAACACGCAATTATTTTTTCTGTATCACTGGCAGTGATTATAATAGCATCTGTGCTGGCTGTTTTTGTTGGCGGATTCTTTGACAAGATTACATTATTTGACGACGGTTCTGTTACAATCAATGAAGATTATATGACGCCTGTTGATGAGGTTACGGGAAAGGTAAATGTACTTGTTCTGGGTGTTGACAAAGAAGGTCTTCGTACAGATACCATAATTGTAGCATCCTTTGATACAGATGACAACAGTGTAAATATGCTGTCAATTCCGCGTGATACAAGAATGTATGTTGGTTCCAAATATCAAAAAATCAATGCGGCACACGCAATATCGCAGAGTGGAAAAATTAAAGGTCCTCAGGGGACTGTAGAAGCAGTAACAAGACTTACCGGTATTCCGATAAACTATTATATTGAATTCAGCTTTGATGCTTTTAAGGAAACAATCGATGCCCTGGGCGGTGTATACTACAATGTTCCTCAGAATATGAAGTACAGCGATCCTGTTCAGGATTTATATATTAATCTAAAGCAGGGTTATCAGTTGCTTGACGGTGATAAAGCAGAACAGCTTGTCCGATTCAGAATGTATCCTGAGGGAGATATTAAAAGAGTAAGAGTACAGCAGGATTTCATAAAGACAGTTGCAGAACAGAAGCTTAATGCGGGAATTATTACAAAGTTACCTGATTTGTATAAAACATTATCAAAAAATGTAAAAACAAACTTTACTTTATCTGATATGACAAAATACGGACCACATTTGTTAAAAATAAATATGGAA
>JAZOTP010000028.1:0-2917 GCA_045657705.1 Clostridia bacterium | reverse complement strand
ATAATCCTGATTTAGAAATAACATTAGCTCTTAAGCTATATAACCCAGAAAATCCTGAAGAAAGTTATGTTATTGGCGAAGCATACGAATTTACTGCAGATGATGCAACTGAATTATTCAAGATTGCAGGTACAACTACTTCTCTTGACAGCTCACTTGCACTTAACATCTATGTAGCTTCGTCTGACTTAACAGAAGAGAATTACTACGCAGTTGTTGAACACAAAAAAACAACAGGTGTTGTAAAAACAACTATCTCTTCTGCTGATTGGGTAACAAGCGGAACCTATAAGGTTATTCGTTACACAGGTATTGCTGCAAAAGAGATGGCAGATGATTTAACTATTACCATTTATAATGCAGAAGATACACAAGTAAGCGAAGCCTATACAACAAGCCTTAAAGATTATGCAATTAGCACAATGAACAGATTTGTTACCAATGGCGAAACCAACAGCTTATGGTTGCATGCACTCACTGATATGCTAAACTATGGTGCAGCAGCTCAAAAAATGTTTAATTACAAAACCGGAAGTCTTGCATCAGCAGGAGCTGAAGATTTCCAAACGTATGCAAGCACAGAATACACCCTCGACAAAGATGGCTGTAGCTTATCAAAAGCAGTGGCAGGAACAACGCTTACTCTTGAAGATATGATTTCACTTAATGTTTACTTTAAAGATGTAGAAGAAGGAATGTATGCAACATATACTTATACAACACATGCAGGCACACAAATAAATGAAACAGTTGATTATGATTCATTTGTAAACGCTTGGGGATATAAAGGTGTTGGTGTTCCTGTTGCGATTGCAGATGCAGAAACACTTGTTACTGTTACTCTGTTCAATAGTGACAATACCGAAGTTGGAACAGCGGTATTTAGTGTAAATGCTTATCTTAAGGATATGATTGACAGCGGTAAAACCGATGAGCTTTATCCTAACCTTGCAAAATTTGCAAAATCAGCAAAAGCTGCTTTTGCAAAATAATGTTAAATAACATTATATAACATACAGAAAGGAGAATATGCAATGAAATACGAAACACCTGAGATTAAGGTTATTGAGATTGATGCAGGAGATATTATTCAGACATCCGGCATCTTAGGTGGCGGCGGAGAAAACGAAACACCATTCAATCCGGCTTTAGCTACTTATAACAGCAATTTAGATAATAATTATTAGAAGGGTATCAAAAAAACGGGCAAGGCTTCCCTTGCCCGTTTTTACTCTAATCTACTTTGAAAAATAAATTTATGAGTTGGGAGAATAAAATGAACAGAATTAAAACGTTACTTACAACCGTTGTATTGATAATATATATGATTTCTGTAAATGTATATGCAGCAGAAACGCTCATAGAAAATGAAACTCCGTTTCTTCCTTTGATTGAGGAAAAAAATGATGAAATAATGGATGATAATCAAGAAGATAATTCAACAAACGACTCCACAAGCTCAGACAATGCAGGCAGCAGCTACGGTAGCGGAAGCTCATACAGACCGAGCACAAAGCCAGATGACAAGACCGAAACTAAGCCTGAGCCGACACAAACAGAAAATAATATTAAAACTTTTGATGATATAAAAAAGGACGATTGGTTTTACAGTGATGTAATGTTTGTTTTTAACAATAAGATTATGACAGGTACGAGCGAAAGTGAATTTTCACCGAATACTACTCTGAATCGTGCTATGATGATTACAATTTTACATAGAATTGACGGAGATAATTCTATGTATGAAAAAGATATATTTAATGATGTTGAAAAAAATAGCTGGTACGAAAACGCTGTAAATTGGGGATTTGAAAATAAAATTGTTACAGGCACAAGCGAAAACACCTTTGCACCGATGGATAATTTAACCCGTGAGCAGCTTTGCGTTATGCTTTATAATTATACAAAACACATTGGAGCTAAAACTGAATTTGCCGACATATCCCATTACTCCGACAACAACACAGTTTCAGATTGGGCAAAGGATGCTGTTTCCTGGGCTGTGCAGGAGAAAATCGTTACGGGAAAAGGAAATAACACCCTTGCTCCTAAGGAAAGCGCCACAAGAGCAGAAGCAGCAGCGGTTATAAGAAGATACACAGAAAAAACTACAGAAATCGGGGAAAAATAAAATGTTATTATCATTATTTTTTAGATTGTTAAGGATTATAATTACAGGCATAATTTGTTCTTTGCCAATATATCTTGAATATTTGACAACAATTCCAGATAATGGTATATTATTTATATCATTTATAGCATTTATAGTCGCAACAGGCATTGACGCATACCACTTTTCATTTGATTTTTGGAAAATACAGGATTATTATTTAGGTCTGCTTTTACCATTAGTTATATATATTGTTATGGGCTTTTTAACTTGTTTAATATTTCCGCCTGTTGTGTTCAACAGAATATTTCTGCCTTTAAGATTTGCTGGATACTTTGGAATAACAACTATTATATCAATACCTATTGTTTCGGTGGTATTCATAATATTAGTGACACTTTTGAGATTTTTCGGAGCAAGATCAGGTCATTTATTTTACAAAACGTGTTTCAATAAAAATGAAGGTATGTAAATGCTAATTATAAAATTTGCAGAGTTGCATTTTTATCAGGAATAATTCAACAACTTATCAGTCAGAAACTTACAATTTAGAACATAACTCTTGATAAATTAAAGCCAATGTGATATAATGCTTTATATTGCATTGGCTTTTTTCTAATAAGAAAAAAGTGAAAACTACTGATAAATCAAGGAGATGTGATATATAATGAAATTAGGTATAGTTGGTCTTCCAAACGTTGGAAAATCCACACTTTTTAACGCTATAACTCAGGCAGGAGCAGAATCTGCAAACTATCCCTTTTGTACGATTGAGCCAAATGTAGGTATTGTTGCCGTTCCTGATGA
>JAZOTP010000027.1:0-3275 GCA_045657705.1 Clostridia bacterium | reverse complement strand
AAGGCTGATGCAACATAGATTGTAAAGCTGATAAGGAAAACAATTGCACATATAATTCTCAATGCAGGATTTGATGTACAAAATCTGTTTGACAAATACTGCGGTAAAGTAATCGAATCATCTGCAACTTTAGAAAATTTTCTTAATCTCTTTGCAATTAAAATCCAGTTAAGTGCTGTACCTATTGCAAGTCCTATACTTATCCAAATCTGACCGAGTCCAAGTGCAAGAATGCTTCCGGGTAGTCCCATCAAAAGCCATCCACTCATATCAGAAGCCTGTGCACTCATAGCCGTAACCCACGGTCCCATGCTTCTTCCGCCTAAAAAATAATCTTTTTCGCCTTTATCCTTTGATTTAACAAAGAAATATACTCCTATTCCGAGCATTGCGGCAAAATACAAGATAAATGCCAATAATTTCATTTTTTCTCTTCCACCTTTTCTTTTTTAATTTTTTTAACCTGTATATTATACCATAATAAGTCAAATAATGCAATCATTATTTTTTTATCGTATTCAATCTTTTCATAAAATAGTTATATCCTATGGCTGAGAAGCAAGCAATTACTGTTCCTACTACAGCACCGCATATCACATCTGTAGGATAGTGAACACCTGCATACATTCTTGAAAATCCCATTAATAACGCATAAACCAAGCCAACAGGTGCAAATCTTTTTTCTGTAAAAAACAAAGTTATCATACAGGCAAAGGCACTTGATGTATGTCCCGACGGAAACGAATATCCTCCCGGCGGTGGTATAAGAATAATAAGATTTTCAATAACATTAAAGGGGCGTTCCCTTGCAATAACATTTTTTATAATCAGATTATTTACAATAAAATTTAATACTAATGCCATTAAAAATATAATTCCCGTTTTTCTTGTTCTTTTAAAACAAAGAAAAATTATTCCCAATACTATAAATATAATTCCAACATCACCTGATTTTGTTATGGGTATAAGTACTGAGGACAAAAAAGAATTTCTTACATTTTCCTGAATCCATAACAAAACATTTTCATCAAATGATGTAATTATATCAAGCATAGTCATACTCCCTTTATTACATTTTATAATTTTTGTGATTCAAGCCAGATAATAAGAACCGATACATCGGCAGGAGATACTCCCGATATTCTTGACGCCTGACCAAGATTTGAAGGTCTTATTTTTTCAAGCTTCTGTCTTGCTTCTATTCTTAAACCGTAAATCTTTGAATAATCACAGTCCGCAGGCAATTTTTTTTCTTCCATTTTCTTAAACTGTTCGACCTGAATAAGCTGTCTTTCTATATATCCCTTATATTTAAGCTTAATTTCAGCCTGCTCCCAAACAGCATATGGAAGCTCAGGTCGTGTTTTATCAACAGATGCTGTTTTTTCATAATTAAGCTGGGGTCTTTTTATCATTTCAGATAATCTGATGCCTGTAACAACCGGACTTGTTCCGTTTTCCTCAAGAATAGGATTAGCCGCTTGAGGAGGAATAACAATTCCCTCAAGTCTTTTTATTTCTTCATCGACCATTTGCATCTTTTCTAAAAATTTATTATATCTTTCTTCGCTTATAAGTCCTACCTTATATCCAATAGGTGTAAGTCTTTCATCTGCGTTATCCTGTCTTAAAAGCAATCTGTATTCAGAACGTGAGGTCATCATTCTGTACGGTTCATTTGTTCCCTTTGTAACAAGGTCATCAATCAGAGTTCCGATATACCCCTGTGAACGGTTAATAACAATCTGTTCTTTTTCTGATATTTTTAATGCCGCATTTATTCCCGCAACAAGTCCCTGTGCGGCGGCTTCTTCATAACCGCTTGTACCATTAAACTGCCCTGAACCGTAAAGACCGCTTATTTTCTTAAACTCAAGTGTAGGATAAAGCTGAGTAGGGTCGATACAGTCATACTCAATAGCATAGGCAGGACGCATAATTTCAACATTTTCAAGACCCTCAATTGTTCTTAACATTTTTATCTGAACATCCTCCGGAAGTCCTGTGCTTATTCCCTGTGCATAAACCTCTCTTGTGTCAATACCCATAGGCTCCATAAAAAGCTGATGTCTTGCCTTGTCCTTAAATCGCATTATCTTATCTTCAATAGAAGGACAATATCTCGGACCTATTCCTTCAACCTTTCCGTTATACATAGGAGCTTTATCAATATTATCCATTATTATTTTATGAGTATTCTCATTTGTATATGTGAGCCAGCATGGTATTTTATTTTCTCCCGCTTCTTCAGTTTCAAAAGAAAACGGCGTAATCCTTTCATCACCGTATTCACAGCTCATTTTTGAATAATCAATTGTATCACCATGAATTCTTGCAGGTGTTCCTGTTTTAAATCTTAAAAGCTCAACGCCTATTTCTTTAAGATTTTTTGAAAGCTCGTTTGCAGGAAAAACTCCGTCGGGTCCTGATTCTCTTTCATAGTCTCCAATTAAAATCTTTCCTCTTAAGTATGTTCCTGTTGCAATTATTACCGCTTTTGCAGAATATTTTGTTCCAAGATGTGTTTCCACTCCAGTAACCTTGTTATCCTCAACAAAAATCTTACATATCTCTGCCTGCTTTAATTGAAGATTTTTCTGATTTTCAATTATTTTTTTTATCTCAATATGATATTTTTTTCTGTCAATCTGACATCTTAATGAATGAACAGCAGGTCCTTTTCCGACATTTAACATCTTTGACTGAATGAAAGTTTTGTCAGCAGCCTTTCCCATAATTCCGCCCAATGCATCAATTTCCCTTACAAGATGTCCCTTAGCTGTTCCCCCGATAGACGGATTACACGGTAAATTTCCAACAGCATCAAGACTTATTGAAAATATTACTGTTTTCATTCCAAGCCTTGCCGCCGCCATTGCAGCCTCAACTCCTGCATGACCTGCACCGATTACAGCAACATCATAATTATCTGTATACATCAGTTAATTTTCACTCCCGTCAGATAAATCCTCTGTTTCCTCTTCTTTTTTTTCTTCAATGTTATTTAATATTTTTTTCTTAATTACACTTGCTGCATAGAATTCAAAAGGAAATCTTAAAAATGCTATAACAAATATAAACGAAAGAAGTATCGAGAAAACAGGTTCAAATGATATATAAAGCAATAAACATATTGCACCGATGATAGCCGTTAAGATTATATTTACAGGCATTGTTGAAAGTGCAAGAATAAATCCGTTTTTAAACAAATCCTTTGTTTTGGATTCAAATGTAACCATAAGCTGATAAATATAATAATGTGAAAACACATAAAC
>JAZOTP010000026.1:0-5335 GCA_045657705.1 Clostridia bacterium | reverse complement strand
CATAAGAAAATCAGTAAAAATACCAAAAACAGGTATGATTATTTTTGTGTACCCAATTTTATGGATGGGTACTGTTTTTTTGTAAAAAGGAAAGAGCTAAGCAAATGAGCACTTTAAAAATGCTCATTTGCAACAGCCCCATTAAAAATTTTTATCAGAGATTTTTTTCTAAAAATCTTCTTAGTGCAAATTCTGCGTTGTCTTCGTCCTGACCGAAAATGGTAATTTTAATTTCGTCGCCGCTTTTTGCGGAAAGACTCATAACAGAAAATATTTTTTTTGCATCGGCAGTTTTGCCTTTTGTCATTAATGTTATATCCGATTTATATTTTGCGGCTTCTTTAACAAGCATTCCTGCCGGTCGTGCATGAATTCCGGCACTGTCTTTAATTATATATGAAAATTCTTTCATTTCACATTTTCCTTTCATGAATTAAATTGTGTAAACCTAAATACATTTACAGTTTTGTGATTAGTATTTACAAAAAAAATAAAAATTAGTCATTAATACAAAATCTAATGAGATAAATTAATGGTAAATTTTTATAAAAAATTGTAAACCTGCGACAAAAAAATATATTTGTTTATTACCGCTATTGATTTATTTGGAAAAAAGTAGTATAATGTTAAAATAGAATGATAAAATAGGAGGAGTAACGGTGTCTAAAGGATACAGTGTCAGAGTAAGGATTGGCGGACGTGCTTTTGGAATTATTTCTGATGAAAAGCCTGATTACCTTACAGATGTTGCTCAAGAGGTAGATAAAAGTATATCCGGTATGCTTGCCGCTAACCCCGATATGACCTTTGAAAGAGCGGCAGTGCTTGCAGCTTTGAAATTCTGTGATGACGCACGCAAGAGTGAATTGTTGAAATATTCTGATAAGAATAATGATGAAGATGATAATCTCAGACAACAGGTTATGCAGTATGCTAAGGAATTATCAAGTATTACCCAAAAGTATAAACAGCTTGAAAAAGAGCTTGACTCTGTAAAAAAAGATTATGAGGATAAAATATCTGAAATAAAAATGAACTATCAGGCTCGTGAAATACAGTTCAGAGAATACATAAAAAAAATAAAACCCGACAATTGACAGGAGGATGAAATTATGGAATTGCTTGCTCCGGCAGGTTCATATGAAGCTTTGAGTGCAGCAGTTCAAAGCGGTGCCGATGCAGTTTACGCAGGTGGAAGCAGGTTTTCTGCAAGAGGTTCTGCACATAATTTTAATAATGATGAGCTTGCAAAATGGGTAAAGTATTGTCACTTGCATGGAGTGGCGGTACATATTGCTGCTAATACATTAGTAAAAGAATATGAAACTAAGGATTTTTTGAATTATATCGGATTCCTTAATGAAATCAGTGTTGATGCGGTAATAATTCAGGATTTGGGAATGGCATATGCCGCTCATAAAATGTTTCCTGATTTAGCTTTGCATGCGAGTACACAAGTAACCTGTGCATCTGCAAATACTGCAAAAGAACTCGAAAAAATCGGATTTTCAAGAATAGTTCTTGCTCGTGAGCTTGATTATAAAAGTATAGAGAAAATAAAAAAAACAGTAAATTGTGAAATAGAAGTTTTTGTTCATGGGGCAATATGCATGAGTTATTCGGGTCAGTGTCTTATGAGCAGTATGATTGGCGGAAGGAGCGGTAACAGAGGTTATTGTGCTCAGCCGTGCAGATTGACGTATAATTTTGTAAATAATGGTAAAAATGTATCAGACGGATATTTATTAAGCCCGAAAGATATGTGTCTTGCAGAGCATATTAATACTCTTAATAAAATAGGAGTTGACTCGTTAAAAATTGAGGGTAGACTAAAGCGTCCGGAATATGTTTCGGCGGTTGTCGGTGTGTATAGGAAATTATTGGATCAAAACAGAAAACCCACAAGGAATGAAAATAAAGAACTGCTCAATGCTTTTAACCGAAGCGGTTTTACTGATGGATATTTTGTTGACCAAACAGGAAAAACAATGATGGCTTACAGTACACCGTCAAATATTGCTGAAAATATTTTTTCTGATGAGGTTAAAGCAAGATGCAGGGAAGATGCTCAATTAAAAAAGATTTCTGTTTCTATTAATGCTCAATTGAAAATGGGACAACCTCTTATAGTGGAAATTACTGATGGTATAAATAAGGTCAGGGTAAAAGGAGATATTCGGGCAGAATATGCACTGAAAGTACCGATGAGCCAAGAAAGATTATCTATACAGTTACAAAAACTTGGCGGAACTGTTTTTAGTGCAAAAGATATATTTATTGAAATGGATGATGATGTGACCGTTCCTGTCAGTGAGATAAACAATGTCAGACGTGAAGCGGTTATCGAGCTTTCAAAACTCAGAGAATACAGAAAATCCGGCAGAGTAGAGGATGTTGATTTTAAATTTGACAACATTAATGTAAATGAAATTAGCTTTACAGCTCTGGTAAGGAATAAGGAACAGGCAATTGCCTGTATAACTAAAGGAATAAAAAGAATATATGCACCCCAAAATGTAATTGATTCAATATCGGATGAAAAAGATGTTAAATTCATTACTGTATGTCCACCGGTTGATAATGAGAAAAAAACCGCTTTTTATGAGGGTTCTGTTTTAATATCGGCTTTGGGACAAAAAAATAAAAATGATTTATCGGATACACATTTAAACTTTCGGGTTAATACTGCAAATTCATATACATTGGATTTGTTCAGACAAGCAGGCACAGTAACCTTGTCACCTGAATTAACATTGAAAGAAATCTCTGTGATAAACAAGCCTTGTGATACAGAACTTATTGTGTATGGACATATCCCTCTTATGACATTTGAAAATTGTCCGGTAAGAGCACATGGAAAATGTGACAAGGGTAATTCGAAAAACCTTTTGATTGACAGAAAAAAAGAGGAATTTCCTTTGGTTTGTACTGAGGGTTGTTTTTGTGAATTGTTAAACTCCAAGCCAATTTATATGGCTGATAAAATTGATGATTTGAAAAAAACAGGTGTTAAGTTTTTACGCCTTGATTTTTCAATTGAAACACATGATGAATGTATGAAAATTATTGATAACTATAAAGCTGCACTGTACGACGGTGCCTTAATTGCAAGAAAGGAAAACACATTTACACGTGGACATTATTATAAAGCTGTTCAGTAATTTTCTTTGAAAGGAAATAGAGTATGAATAAACTGATACTTGCATCTGCTTCACCACGAAGAAGAGAGTTGCTTGAAGGATTGGGATTAAAATTTGATATTATTGTATCGAATGAAGAAGAAAATATAGATAAGAGCCTGCCTCCGGAATTATATACAGGAGAGCTTGCATTACTTAAGGCAACTGCTGTAGCAAAAAGAATTCTTGAAAGAAAAAAACAGATTATTATAGCTGCCGATACTGTTGTTTATCTTGAGGATGAAATACTTGAAAAACCAAAAGATGCTCCTGATGCATTTAATATGATAAAACGTTTATCCGGTAAAACGCATCAGGTTTATACAGGTTTATGCGTTATGCGTATTTGTGACGGGACAACAGTTACAAGAAGCATAAAAACAGATGTAAAGTTCAAAACGTTGTCAGATGAGGTTATCAAACAATATATTTCCACTATGGAGTATTCTGATAAAGCAGGAGGATATGCCATACAGGGAAAGGGAGCTGTTCTTGTTGAGGGGATTTACGGTGACTATTTTAATGTGGTCGGACTACCGCTTTCAGCATTAGCAGATGTTTTGCGTGATGAGTTTGGGATTGATATATTTGATAAGGAGTTAGTGTATGAATCGTAATTTTAATATTTTCGGATTTACTAAAGATATAGGTATAGATTTAGGAACTGCGAATACTCTTGTTCATTTGGGTGGACGTGGTATCATTGTCAGAGAACCGTCTGTTGTTGCGATAGACAGCTCCGATAAAAAAGTTCTGGCAGTAGGTAATCAGGCTGATGAAATGCTGGGCAGAACTCCTGAAAATATTACAGCTATCCGCCCGTTAAAAGACGGTGTAATTGCAGATTTTGAAATTACAAAAACAATGATAAGAACACTTATTAAAAAAGCTTGCGGAAATAAAATTACATTTTCAAAACCAAGAGTTATAGTATGTGTTCCTGCAGGTGTTACCGATGTTGAAAAGCGGGCTGTTGAAGAAGCTGTTATGCTTTCAGGTGCAAAATCTGTTTCTCTTATTGAAGAGCCTATGGCTGCGGCAATAGGTGCGGGTCTTCCTGTGGATCAGCCGGTAGGAAATATGATAGTTGACATAGGAGGAGGAACAACAGAGGTTGCCATAATTTCTTTGTGTGGGATTGTTGTTTCAAAATCAATAAGAATTGCAGGCGATGCACTTGATAGTTCTATAGTGAATTTTATAAAGCGTGAATATAATTTGTCTATCGGTGAGAAAACAGCCGAAGAAATAAAAATAGAGCTTGGTTCCGCAATGCAGTATGATGAAGAAGCCTTTTATGATGTCAAGGGCAGAGATTTGGTTGCAGGACTGCCTAAAAATGTGCGTATATCTTCAGCACAAGTAAGGGATGCAATGAGTGACGCGATATTTTCTATTGTTGAAACTATAAAGGATACTCTTGAAGAAACTCCTCCTGAGCTTGCATCTGATATAATGAAGTACGGTATAACATTAACAGGTGGCGGAGCTTTGATTAAAAATATTGATAAGCTTATTTATCAGATGACCGGTATACCGGTAAGGATTTCAGATAATCCTCTTGATTGTGTTGTTATAGGAACAGGCAAAGCGCTTGATAATGAAAATATATTAAACAGGTCTATGTTCGGACGGGTTAGATAAGGGTGTGTAATTTGTGTCTTTTTTTAAAAAGAAGAGTTGGTTGGTTTTTATAATGCTTCTTGTTGTTGCTGTTGGTCTTGCCGCAATTTCAAAAAGTGGAAATAATCCTGTGGCGAATGCGGTAAACTCTGTATTAACTCCGATTCAGTCGAAGCTTTCACAGGTAACGGTTCCGATTGATAATTTTTTTGAATTTGTCGGAGAAATGAAGCAGTATAAACAGGAAAATGAAGAATTAAGGCTTGAAAACAATGAGCTTTTGGCAAAGGTTAAGGATGTATCGGAATATCAGGAGGAAAACGAAAGATTAAAGAAGCTTTTGGGTATTTCAAATGAAATGACTGATTACAACAAGGTGGCTGCAAGAGTAGTTGCATATGAGCCGGATAATTGGTTTTCTTATCTGACTATAGATAAAGGAACTAAAGACGGTATTGAAATATCCGATACGGTTATTACTGCAGAGGGATTGCTCGGACAGGTTGATGAAGTGGGATATAATTGGTCTAAAA
>JAZOTP010000025.1:0-2754 GCA_045657705.1 Clostridia bacterium | reverse complement strand
AAGAGCTGATGAAGACTACGTCGTTGATAGGCCGGAAGTGTAAGTGTGGTAACACATTCAGCTGACCGGTACTAATAGCTCGAGGGCTTGACCTAAACAAGAATTTGTGCAGGCGAATAAGCCTTGAACTCTAACATTCATGCTCTGTTCGGTTTTGAAGGTGCAGTGAAGAGAATATGCACCTTTAGCTCAGTTGGTAGAGCACCTGACTCTTAATCAGGGTGTCCAGGGTTCGAGTCCCTGAAGGTGTACCAAAAATCCGTACACAATTGTGTACGGATTTTTACTTATTAGCTAATCTCTTTTCCATGAAAATACTGTGAGTACACATTTCGTGGAAGTAATAAGTAAAACAACAAAAAAAGTCAAGATGGCTTTGCTTATGCAAAGCTTATTTTTATATTGCATCTAAATCATTTTTTTCTCAGAAAAATGTCTCAGGCCATCAACACATAAAAACAACATCAAAAAAAAAAATTATAAGCATTGACTTATAAAAAAAATTGTTGTATAATGATATTATTATGTGTAAAGTAAACAAAATAAAGTATACATATTATTTTAAGAACAAAAAAGATATGACTTCTTTCTGAAATCAAAACTGATTTAACGGAAGATAGTTATGTTATGTTTAAATTTAACGATACCGATTATTTCTTGATATAAACACAAAACATTTTTCAACGGTGACTTTGTCTGTATCTTTTATACTAAATGTCACCGTTATTTTTTAATTCATGACAGAACAGCATAAAAAGAATATAGAGTAACATGGGGGAATTATCATTATGAACTTATTTAAATTAATCCAATCATTGAGCAAAGGAATAAGAAACAGATATATGTTCTTATTTGATATTATGATGTGCTTAATATCATACATGTTTGCCGTGATTGCTATTTATTCAATTTTTTCTCTACCGTATTTTTTGCATTCAGGATTGAATCTCATAGCGTTAACTACCTTAACCTATGTTGCAGTATTATTTATATTCGGTATATACCGTATAAACTGGATTTATGCCGGAGCAAAAGAATATCTCCTGTTAATCGGCAGTACTGTCTTATCATGCATTTTAAGCTTTATAGCAGGATTGTTTATATCTTCCAACATCATTTTCCCAAAATTAAATTTATTATCAAATAGCACGATTATTGTTATGATCCTGGGCATTAGATTTGTAATCAGACTGTTCTACAATATTATACAGATGAGACACCACACATCAGGAAAAAGAACTCTGGTTATCGGTGCAGGAAGCCTGGCAGTAATGCTTTTAAGAGATATTTCCAACAACAACAAACTTGATTATAATGTAATCGGTTTAATTGATGATGATGAAAAAAAGCAGAACACACTCATTTATAACACAAAAGTTATTGGAACCAGAAACGATATACTTACTATATGTAAAGAAAAAAATATAGAAGAAATCATATTTGCCATATATACACTCCCTATTAAAGATAAAGTTGAAATTTTAGATATATGCAGTCAGACAGGGTTAAAGGTTAAAATCATTCCAAGTGTTGATGTATCGCTAACAGATGAATTTAAACCGGCCAAAATGCGTGAAATAGAAATAGAGGACCTTTTAGACAGAGACCCCATTATACTTGACAATAAACTGATTGAAAATGATATAAACGGAAAAACCGTAATGGTTACCGGCGGCGGCGGTTCTATAGGTTCGGAATTATGCAGACAAATACTGAAATTCAAACCGGAACGTTTAATTATTTTAGATATTTACGAAAATACAACTTATGAACTACAAAACGAATTGACTGAAAAATATCCAAAACAAAAAATGGAAGTCTTAATTGCATCTGTAAGAGATAAGGCGAGACTGAATAAGATTTTTGAAGAATACAGACCTGATATTGTTTTCCATGCTGCAGCGCACAAGCATGTACCTCTTATGGAGTACAGCCCGGAAGAAGCAATCAAAAACAATGTTTTCGGTACATATAACGCAGCTACTTGTGCTGCTGAATACGGTGTTAAGAGATTTGTAATGATTTCAACAGACAAAGCGGTTAATCCAACCAATATTATGGGCGCAAGCAAAAGAATGTGCGAAATGATAGTTCAGACATTGCAAAAGCTCGGCAAAACAGAGTTTGTAGCTGTAAGATTCGGTAATGTACTCGGGTCTCACGGTTCTGTAGTTCCGAGATTTAAAAAACAGATTGCCGAGGGTGGTCCTGTTACCGTCACGCACCCTGACATAACAAGATTCTTTATGACTATTCCCGAAGCTGCACAGCTTGTTTTACAGGCAGCGGCATATGCAAGAGGCGGAGAAATATTTGTTCTTGACATGGGGAAACCGGTTAAAATCTATGATTTAGCAAGAAAAATGATAAGCATTTCAGGATTTAAGCCCGATGAGGATATAAAAATAGAATTTACAGGTCTTCGTCCCGGAGAAAAATTATACGAAGAATTGTTAATGAATGAGGAAGGCTTGAAAAAGACTGCTCACAGCAAGATTTTTGTCGGACAGCCTATTGATATTTCAGAAGCTGAACTTGATGAAAAGCTTAATATGTTAAAAATGGCTTTATCAATACCGGACAGTGATTATAAGTCAATTATGCATGAGGTAGTTCCAACCTATACAGTTGATAAAAGCAGTACAAAAATTACCGAAGAACAACCTCTTGTTACAGCTTGATAATTAAAACTGTCAGCAATGTGAATAAAGAATTATATCTGACTTGATTCTTTCGCCAATTATTACATAACCC
>JAZOTP010000024.1:0-3688 GCA_045657705.1 Clostridia bacterium | reverse complement strand
GGCAGAGGAATTAAAAACAGTTAGATAATAAATTATTAAGTTTTTAAAGGGGGGGTGTTGCGTTGGCAATACCCCTTTGGGATTTATTTGATGTTTATATATGCCTGAATACTAACCAAATCTCTTTTTAAGTTATTACTTCCGACTGTTAAGGTTACATTTCCTGCATCCTTTGTGCGTACAACAGCGATAGCTCTTCCCTCAAAAGCGTGGTAGCTGTTTATAGTATATGAGTCCTCATTTGCGGGATAACCGCTGTATATACACATTAATTCTGCATCGTCACAATAAAAAATTTTATGGAATCGGTCCCAAGCAAACGCAATAGGATATAAAAAACTTATTGGTAACAGCCGGATATAATTTAATATAGCTTTTGAAGCATGAAAATTCCTCCCCGAATATTCAGGGAGGAAAGAAGAAATTTTTTGTTTACTTATACATTTCGACGGCAGCCTTTGCAGATTTCTTTGCAATTAAAATATCTGCTTCCGATATTTCTTCGTCAAATTCACGGAACATATTATTATCAATATCGTTTCCTGTAAGTGCCTGATACCAGACAAGACCCTGTGTATATCTTCCGGTTCCGAGGGAGGCATGAAAACCGTCTCTGTGAATTTTTTCAATACCATTTTTCAAAAGCTGCTGCATAGCCTCACCGCTCGGAATAATGCCGTATGCGTTAACATCCTTTGCCGCTTTATCGTATGAAGCCTTTATATCGGCAAACATATCTGTGTGTTTTTCATATCCAAGTTCTTGCGTAAGTCTTGAACTGTCCTGTGCATATGCCCATGTCTGATGAATCAACAGCTTTGATTCGGGTGAATATTTTCTTACATAATCTGCAAGAAAATCAAGGTATGGCTGATATGTTTCATATCTCGGAGATTGATGACTTACCTGCTGTAAAGTTACATAATCCCAATTATCTGAAATTAATGCCTGTTTTATGCTTACTCCAAAACCTGTATTTTCACCGTTAAATTCCAACTGGTAATTTGGACGGTCTTCTAAGGCGTTAATATAATGGGTCCTTAACGGACAGCCGCCTATATATAAATTTACCACTTTAAAATTTTCTCTGTCAGCCTTTGCTATGCTGTGTAAATATCTTGTCGCATCCTGAGAGAAACTGTTTCCAATTGCCAATACTTTCATTTTGATTTACCTCCGCAAAAAAAATCTTTTTTATTTCATTAATCTTTTGATAAACATACCCATTTCGCAGGCAAATTTTAAATATGAGAGCTTTGCCTCATTGTCCATAAAATGCATACGTACGCCATTAATCTCAAAATTAAGAGTTCCGGAATATCCGATTTCGGTCAAAGCTTTTGCAACGCTTTTCCAGTCCGTGTTTCCGAAAGGCGGCAGACAGTGACCGTCATTTGTCTTGAAATTATCCTGCATATGTAAAACCGAAACATCACTTCCAAGCATTTTTATTGTTTCTGCAATATCATACCCTGATAAATTAACATGACCTGTGTCAACACAATATTTTATTTTTTCATCATTCAATACATCGTGTAATTCCTTTAACTCGGCAGGATTATCGCAATAATTTCTCATTCCGTGCAACGGTGCCAATGTTTCAAGACATATGTTTACATTATATTTATACGCAAATTCCAGCATATATTTAAAGAAATCAATATTCATTTGTCTGTATAATGTAAATTCTTTATTGTTCCAGCTTGGCCATGCAGTATGCGGATGAACAACTGTATTTTTACAGCCCCATTCGGCAGTACTTTTAAATGCTGTTTCTGCCCTCTTTTTTTCATCATCACTCATTCTCCACTCAGCAGAGCCGCGTTCTGTATTAATCTGACCAAGTATTGGGGTATGAGTCTGTCCAACCTTCATTTCTGTTTCAGCCAGAGCATTTTTAAAATTATCTATCCATTTATCTGTACAGGAAAGTTGGTTATAAGCACAGTTGCAGTCAAGATAATTAATTCCGGCATCTTTAAACATTTTTAATCCGGATTTTATTTTTTCTTTGGTGTCACATTCGGATGTGATTATTCCGT
This sequence comes from Clostridia bacterium, assembly GCA_045657705.1. Lineage (GTDB taxonomy): Bacteria > Bacillota > Clostridia > UBA1381 > UBA1381 > RGIG1988. Next base: position 1,646 of record JAZOTP010000024.1, on the reverse strand, counting down.
CAATATTTATCGATATATCTAACATGATGTTCCTCCTTATATTATTTTATGTTCTTTTAAAAAATTTGTTTCCACATGGACAGCTTATTTCGATTTTTCCTTTTTTCTTAGGGACCTTTAGTTTTCTTTTACATTTGGGACAAAGATATATTTTATGGGTATCTCTGATGCGTGCTCTGTCGCGTGCAAGGCTTGTCTGATTTGAAAACCAGGCATATATTTTTCTGAAATACTTCATAAAAACATCATTTTCTTTCCGTCTTCTTGAAAGGTTTTTTGAAAAAAATCTGTAAATTACAATGCACAATAAAATAAGACTTAATATATTCAACAAACCGTTTCTTGAGTAATAAGAAACATTTCTCAAAGCAAAATTCAGTATAAACAAAAATATTCCCAAACCGTCAATGCCGTTTCTGCCATACATAAATTCTCTTACCTTATATAAAAAATTCTGCAAATCAATCTCTCCTTTTTCAGATTTACAAATTAACCTTCCTGAGCATTATACCAATTATATATTAACTTATGTAAAATGTCAATTGTATTCTTGCTTTTTTAATATTTTTTTTACTTTTAATCATAAATATTGAGATATTTAATTCTATACATAAAAATTCCCCTTAAGACTTCAAATTTTCTTAAGGGGATAACTTTTTAATAAACTCTTCTTGCTCCAACGTATGTTGAATATCCACAAATTGTTGATAAAGGTACATAACAAACCGACTTACCAGGTCTTGGTGAGTGAATAACCTGTCCGTTACCTGCATAGATACCAACGTGTGAAATACCACTTCCCTTTGAGAAGAATACAAGGTCACCCGGCTGGAGATTACTCTTTGATACTGCAACACCGTTACTGTACTGTGCTCTTGATGTTCTGTTTACCGAAATACCAACCTGCTTACAAGCATACTGTACAAGTCCTGAACAGTCAAAGCCTGACGGTGATGTTCCACCATAAACATATTTAACACCTATATATTTTGCAGCAGCATTTACGATAGCCTGTCCTTTTGAACTTGGAGCAGGATTTGAATTGCTTTCTGACTTGGTTTTTGTAGTAGCCTTCTGAGAAGAATTTGATGTGTTTGACTTATTTGTTTTCTTCTTGGTGCTGTTTGATGAATTCTGTGCATTTCTTTGAGCTACCATTGAATTGTATGCATTTTCAGTCATTACATATTCAGATTTAACATAACCTGTAATTCTGTAAGGACCGTATGCAATCTTTGTCCATTCAGAACCCTGTGAGACGATAAGGCACTTATCACCGTTTGCAAATGTATTGATGACATTTGCTTCTTCTGACGGCATCTGACGACAGTTTACATATGCTCCTGAAACAACAATCACACCGTCGTCCGAAATGGCATTTATTCTGTCAACACGGCTTTGTGCAACTTCATCTCTTGCAACCATTCCGCCGATATTAACATATTTTGACATTACATAACCTGTGCTGTAATTGTTACCGTAGTAAACCTTCATCCATTCATCGTTCACTCTGTTTAAAACAACAATGCAGTCACCGCTTGCAATCTGATCTATAACTATTGTATTTTCTGTTCCTGCTCCGCTTCGTACATTAAGTGAGCCGCCTTCAACAGTAACAACGCCTGATTCATACATTACACTTTCGA
>JAZOTP010000023.1:0-20856 GCA_045657705.1 Clostridia bacterium | reverse complement strand
AGTACGATCACCCTCATACAATGGCAAGATATGCTGAAATTGCAGATTATCTGGGACTTGGCGGTAAGAGTAATGAGGAAAAAGTAGAAAAGCTTCTCAAAGAAATTGACAAATTGAAAGAGACTGTTGGAATTAAGAAATCAATCAGGGATTACGGCATAGATGAAAAGGACTTCTTAGAAAGACTTGATGACATGGTTGAGCAGGCTTTCGACGATCAGTGTACAGGTGCGAACCCAAGATATCCGCTTATGAGCGAAATCAAGCAAATGTATCTGAATGCATATTATGCAAAGCACGAAAATGTATGAGGAGGAATAAGTCATGAAATTGGAAAATGTTATTGCCGAGAGAATAAATAAAACAATATACCGTTCAGATGATGCCGCAATCAAGGTATTTGATGCAGAGTATTCAAAGGCAGATGTTTTAAACGAAGCTTTGAATCAGGCAAGAATTGAAGGAATCGGACTAAACATCAATAAAATCAGAGAGGTAATAAAGGTTGACGAAAAATGGGCAATTGTGTCTGATTTTATTGCAGGAAAAACTCTTGAACAGCTTATGAAAGAAAATCCCGGAAAAATTGACGAATATCTTGAAATGTTTGTTGATTTACAGCTTGAAATTCACAGCAAAAAATCACCTATGCTCAACAAATTAAAGGATAAAATGAACAGAAAGATTTCCCAGGCAGAGCTTGACGCAACTACAAGATACGATCTTCATACAAGATTAGAGGGTATGCCAAAGCATAACAAGGTATGCCACGGAGATTACAACCCAAGTAATGTTATTTGGGGTGATGACGGAAAGCTTTATGTTCTTGACTGGGCTCATGTAACACAAGGTAACGCATCAGCAGATGTCGCAAGAACATATCTGTTGTTCTGCTTAAACGGTGAGGAAGCTATAGCAAAAAAATATCTCGAACTCTTCTGTAAAAAAAGCGATACTGCAAGACAGTATGTTGAAAAATGGATGCCTATAGTTGCAGCTTCACAGTCTGTAAAGGGTAAAGCGGAAGAACGTGAATTCCTTTTAAGATGGGTTAATGTAGTTGATTACGAATAAAATACAGAGCTATAACACCAAAAAGTTGAAAATTCGCAGTTGCGGATTTTCAACTTTTTTGTATTCCTTTGGTGATACACCAATCATTTTTTTGAACACTGCAAGAAAATACAAAGGATCGGAAAAACCGATAAAAATACAACATTTTTGACCAAATTTATTCCATAGTCAAAAAGCAATATTTCATATTTTTTCCTTTTTTTCCATCTTTGAATTTATTGTACATCGCTATTCATATTTTAATCAAACTTATGTCCGTAAACTTTTCATAAGATAATATATATACTAAAACAGCTTGTTACTTCAAATAACAAGCTGCTTTTGATTATACCTTATTATCCCAATAAATTTTTAGCCTTTAATATTGAAACAACCGTCTTTGCATCACTGATTTCATTATTCATAACCATTTCATATGCCTTATCAAGACTGATTTTTACAACCTCTAAAAACTCACCCGGATCAAGCTTTTGTTTTTTCATTGTAAGCTCCGTCGCAAGGTAAATATAAATTTTTTCAGAACAATATGCAGGCGTTGGATAAATTATTCCAAGCGATTCCATGTTTTGAGCAACATATCCTGTTTCCTCCAATAATTCACGCTTTCCGCATTCCAAAGGATTCTCACCTGCTTCAAGCTTCCCCGCCGGTATTTCAAAGGTTTCACAACCTGCACCATATCTGTATTGCCGAACAAGCGTAATATTTCTGTCACCATCAACGGCAATTACTCCAACACCTCCGTTGTGTACTACCAAATCCCGTTTGGTTTCGCAGCCGTCCGGAAGCTGTGCAACATCAGATTTTACTTTAAAAACCTTTCCATCATAAACCGTTGAAGACTTTATTGTTTTTTCTGAAAAATTCATAATAAAACTTCCTTATTTATTTTCTAATTCTGCATTTCTCTTTTCAAGCAGATTCTTTATTCTTGTAACAGGTACCAACAGCTGACTCAAAGTATCGTCATGGTTAAGAGTGTTGATAAGAATTGAAATATATTTTGACATATCAACATTATAATACCACTCACGGCTTGATAATTCAGGTGTACGATATATCAGATTGGTTGTGAATACCTTTGTAATTTCACCCTTTTTATAAGCTTCATCAAATTTTTCGAGACCGTTACAGAAAAGACCGAAAGCTGTAAATATAAATATTCTCTTTGCGCCCTGTGCTTTTAGCTTTGTTGCAATATCAAGAACAGACTCTCCGCTTGAAATCATATCGTCTACAATCATTACGTCCTTGCCCTTAACGTCACGTCCGAGATACTCATGTGCTTCAATCGGGTTCTTACCGTCAACAATTACAGAATAATTTCTTCTCTTATAAAACATTCCGAGATCTATCTGAAGTACAGATGAATAGTACATACATCTGTTCATTCCGCCTTCATCCGGAGAAATTACAATAGTATCATCCTTATCAAATGAAATATCAGGAACAGCTCTTGTTAAAGCCTTAATCATCTGATAAGTTGTCTGAACATCATCAAACCCGTGCAGAGGAATTGCATTTTGTACTCTTGCATCATGTGCATCAAATGTCAGAATATTTGAAACGCCCATTGAAACAAGCTCCTGAAGTGCCAATGCACAGTCCAAAGATTCTCTTGAAGTTCTTCTGTGCTGTCTGCCTTCATAAAGCATAGGCATTACAACAGTTATTCTTCTTGCCTTACCACTTGCTGCAGCAATAATTCTCTTTAAATCCTGATAATGATCGTCAGGACTCATATGGTTCTCCTGACCGTACATTTTATATGTAACCCCATGGTTAAACACATCACAAATAATAAATACATCATGACCTCTTATTGTTTCATTAATTACGCACTTTGCTTCACCAGTTCCGAAACGCGGGCACTTGATGTGTGCAATGTAAGTTTGTGTATCGTCATAATCCTTTCTGAACTGCTTTAAGTAATAATCAATTTTACTTGTTATTTCCTCACAGCCCTTCATACCGATGATTGTTAACTTACCAAAAGTATTACTTGCTTTTTCCATTATACTCCTCCTTATAAATTGCAGACATATATTCTCATATTTCTCCATATATATTTATACCATAAAAACTGACAATTTTCAAGCAGATAATGCATTTTATTTTTATTTTAAGTCATATGTATAAAACCTTTGCATATTTTTGGTCAATTTATGTAAAAAAATATTAATCCAAATATTATATATATCGTTAACAAATAATTCACAAAATATGTAAAATTTATTAATTGACAAAAACAAAAAATTTGTTATAATGTAATTATAAAAGTCAAAGAAAGTCAAAGTCAAAAATATTTAAATATTGGAGATGATAATATATGGGGATAAGTGACCGAATTGAAACCTTTATACTCGAACTGTTAAAAAATGATGATGACTGGTTGGAAATAGGACGAAACGAGCTCGCCTCTGTTTTTAACTGTGTTCCCTCCCAGATAAATTATGTAATTGCAACAAGATTTAATTCGGACAGAGGCTACATTGTCGAATCCAGGAGAGGCGGCGGCGGTTACCTCAGAATAAAAAGAGTTGTTGCAGATGAAGAAAACCTTATTTACAATACTGTTATAAGAATAGGGAAAAGCATAGATTATCCCGGTGCAAAATCTATTGTTGCATACCTTTTGTCCGCAGAGGCAATTGATGAAAAATCTTATAACCTGATTTTAAGTGCTATATCCGAAAAGAGCATTCCGCCGGGTATTTCGGAAAAAAATATTATAAGGGCAAATATTTTAAAAAATATGCTGCTTACTCTTTTATAAAATACAAATATCAATAATAAAATGTTATAAGGAGCGATTTAATTATGTATGATATTTTTTCAGATTTTGATAATTTTTTTAACAGCTTTGACGTATTCCCTACCTACCGTGAAGCAGAAAAATGTCCGGGATGCGGTCTTAGCTATCAGAATTTCAGAAACACAGGAAAATTAGGATGTTCAAAATGCTACAGCACTTTCAGAAATCCTATAACAGGAACTTTAAAGCAAATTCATCAGAATGTACACCATACAGGAAAAATCCCTGCCGGCAGTGCATTGGAATTAAAAAAGAAAAGACATTACGAAGAATTAAAAGCACAGCTTCAAAAAGCAGTAAGCGAAGAAAACTATGAACAGGCAGCACTTCTTCATAAACAGCTTAAAGCTCTTGGAAATGTAGAATAATACAGAAAGGGGTTTAATTATGATCTGGTATAAAGAAAAAAGTAATGATGATATAGTAATCAGCACAAGAATAAGACTTGCAAGAAATTTAGAAAAATATCCTTTTCCGAATGCTATGAATTCAGAACAGATAAAATCGGCAGTTACTGAAATGGAAAACAGTATCTTAAATTCAAATTCAACACTGTCAAACATTTTTAAGGTTTACCATATTGGTGAAATTGGTGATGTTGAAAAACAAATGCTTTATGAAAAGCACCTGATAAGCACAGATATGTTAAAAAGACCGTACGGTTCTGTAATGATAAGCAATGATGACAGCATGAGTATAATGCTTATGGAGGAGGACCATTTGAGATTACAGATAATTCTCGGTGGCTTAAAACTTGATGAGGCATATGAAACAGCAAACAAAGTTGATGATGTAATAGACGAACAGGTTAAATTTGCTTTTGACAAAGATTTTGGCTATCTCACAAGCTGCCCTACAAATACAGGTACGGGGCTTCGCGCTTCGGTCATGATGCATTTGCCGGCACTTACGCTTACAGATAATATTTCAAGAATTATTTCATCGGCAAGTAATCTCGGTATAGCAGTAAGGGGTCTTTACGGTGAAGGCTCAAAGGCATACGGATGTTTATATCAGATTTCAAATCAGATAACACTCGGATTGTCGGAAAAGGAAATAATCGAAAAATTAAAAAATATAGTTAACCAGATTGCCGATTTAGAACGTGATGCAAGAAAAAAACTCTATGATAACAAGAAAAACTATCTTGAAGATAAGATATGGAGGTCATACGGGATTTTAAAATATGCCCGTTCAATTTCATCAAAAGAATCAAAAACTCTTATTTCTGATGTAATTATGGGTGAAAATATGGGTATACTTCCCATTATAGGAGAAAATCTCATAGAGCTGATAATTCTTACCGAGCCTGCTTTTATTGAAAACAAAGCAGGAAAACAGTTGACACCGGATGAGAGAGACTGTATGCGTGCAGAATTGATAAGAGAAAAAATCTAAACAATATGAAATTTTAAAAACCGAAAGGAAAGTGATTAGTATGATGTTTTCAAATTTTACAGAAAAAGCAAGAGCCGCCATTTCAAACGCACATGACTCCGCCTGCGAAATGGGACATTACTACATCGGAAGTGAGCATCTGCTTTTAGGCTTGATTAAAGAGGGTACCGGAGTTGCCGCAAAGGCATTGTCAGATGCGGGAATAACAGAAGAAGCCGTAATGGAAAAAATTAAGCTTCTCATCGGCACAAAATCACCTATAAATCCCAACACTGAATTATCTCTCACACCCAGAAGCAAAAGAATACTTGAATACAGTGCAATGGAAGCTAAAAGACTGTCCCACAGTTATATTGGAACAGAGCATATATTAATGGCGGTAATACGTGACGGTGATGGAGTTGCCGCTCAGATTTTAAACAGTCTCGGTGTAAATCTCGGAGAATTTTATTCAAGCACAGTCAACTCAATTGACAATGAAAGCTTTTCTCAGCCACAGACAAATAAGAAAAAGGATACAAGAACCCCAAATCTCGATAAATTCGGAAGAGATTTTACACAGCTTGCGTCAGAAAATAAATTTGACCCTGTTATCGGACGCGACAAAGAAATAGAAAGAGTTGTACAGATTTTATCAAGACGTACAAAAAACAACCCCTGTCTTATAGGTGAACCGGGTGTTGGAAAAACAGCTGTCGTTGAAGGTCTGGCACAAAAAATTGCATCAGGTGATGTTCCTGAATCACTAAAGGACAAAAGACTTGTTACAGTTGATTTGTCTTCAATGGTTGCCGGAGCAAAATACAGAGGTGAGTTTGAAGAAAGACTTAAAAAAGCGGTTGAAGAAGTGATTTCTGCCGGAAATGTCATACTATTTATTGACGAAATTCACACAATAGTCGGCGCAGGCTCGGCTGTGGGTGCAATTGATGCTTCAAACATTTTAAAACCGTCACTGGCACGGGGTGAATTACAGTTAATCGGTGCTACAACCTTAAACGAATACAGAAAATATATTGAAAAGGACGCAGCACTTGAACGACGCTTTCAGCCTGTTACGGTCGGTGAGCCTACAGTTGAGGAAACTGTTGAAATATTATCAGGTATCAGAGATAAGTATGAAGCTCACCACGGAGTAAATATAACCGATGAAGCACTCAAGGCTGCTGCAAAGCTGTCAGAAAGATATATCACAGACAGATTTCTTCCTGACAAAGCAATAGATTTAATTGATGAAGCCGCTTCAAAGAAAAAACTTACTACCCTTGTCGCCCCCGACAACCTAAAAGAGCTTGAAGCCGAACTTGATAAGGTTGTTAATGATAAGCAGGAAGCAATCACTGCACAGGATTTTGAAAAGGCAGCAGAGCTTCGGGATAAAGAGGCACAAATCAGAGAAGAAATAAAAAAAGCAAAAGGTGAATGGAAAGAAGAAACCACCACATCGCACAATCTGAATGTAACAGAAGATGATATTGCCGATATTATAGCCAGCTGGACTAATATCCCTGTCAAAAAAATCGCACAGGAGGAAAGCGAAAAACTTAAAAAGCTTGAAGAAATACTCCACGAAAGAGTTATAGGTCAGGACGAGGCTGTAACTGCAGTATCAAAAGCAATAAGACGAGGCAGAGCCGGCTTAAAGGATCCGAAACGACCAACAGGCTCCTTCCTGTTCTTAGGTCCGACAGGTGTCGGTAAGACAGAATTATCAAAGGCACTTGCAGAAGCAATGTTTGGCTCTGAAAATGCAATAATAAGGGTTGATATGTCAGAATACATGGAAAAACATTCGGTATCAAAATTTATCGGCTCACCTCCCGGATATGTCGGTTTTGAAGAGGGGGGACAGCTTACTGAAAAAATCAGAAAACAGCCCTATTCTGTTATTCTGTTCGACGAAATTGAAAAAGCTCACCCTGATGTGTTTAACATTATGCTTCAGATTCTTGAGGACGGAATTTTAACAGATGCTCAGGGAAAGAGAGTTGATTTCAGAAACACCGTTATAATAATGACCTCAAACCTCGGTGCAAAGAATATTTTAAACACAACCACAAAGCTCGGCTTTGCTTCCGGCTCTGATAATTCGGATAACAGTGATGATACAAAAATAAAGGAAAAGGTAATGGCAGAAGTAAAAAACACCTTTAAACCTGAATTTCTTAACAGAATTGATGATATAATTGTATTTAAAAGACTTAGTGAGGACAATATCAAATTAATAGCAAAACTGATGTTATCTTCACTCAAAACAAGACTGAATGCAAACGAAATCACTGCTGACTTTACCGATGATGCCATAGGGCTGATTGCAAAAGAAGGCTTTGACCCGATTTACGGTGCACGCCCGTTAAGACGTGCAATCCAGAACAAGATTGAAGATATGCTCGCAGAAAAAATTATTGACGGACAGATTAAAAACGGTGATAGCGTTACAGTTGACGTTAAGGATAATGAATTTATATTAATATAGTTGCTTGGCGGAAGTGGGGCTGTTGCTAACACAACAGCCCCACTTCCGTTAATTCATAATATATTAATGTTGTCTTTCAATAATTTCACTTTTTTTAGATTTTACCTCAGTCAGCTTTTTGATAAAGTCAGAGTCTTTTTTTGACAGAGTAAGCTTTTCTAACATATCAGGACGTTTATAATATGTATTTTTCAATGCCTCCTGATGCTTCCATTCTTCTATTTTTGCATGATGACCCGATATGAGAACATCGGGTATTCTTACCCCCATAAATTCCTCGGGACGGGTATACTGAGGGTACTCTAAAAGGCCGTTAAAATGACTTTCATTTTCATATGAGCTTTCCTGAGAAAGTACACCCGGAATCATTCTGCTGACCGCATCAATTACTGCCATTGCAGGAATTTCTCCGCCTGTCAAAACAAAATCACCTATAGAAATTTCTGCATCAACAATCATATCAAGAACTCTTTGGTCAATTCCCTCATAGTGACCGCAAAGCAAAACTATATGCTTTTCCTTTGACAAATCAACAGCCATCTGCTGATTAAAAACCTTTCCCTGCGGTGACATGAATATCGTAAGAGGCTTATAGTCAAGACCTTTTGCAATGCTCATATATGCATCATAAATCGGCTGTGCCGACATAAGCATACCGCCGCCTCCGCTGTAAGGATAGTCGTCAACCTTACGGTGTTTGTTTTTTGTGTAATCTCTTATATCAATAAAATTAAATTCAAGCAATCCCTTTTCGGTAGCTCTTTTTATAATACTGTCGCCCAGAACTGCACGAAACATATCAGGAAACAGTGTAAGAACATCAAATCTTATCATAATTCGTCCAATCCTTCTATGAGTCTTACATCAACTCTTTTGTTTTCTATATCAACCCTCAGAACTGTTTCATCTGTTACCGGTATCAATAAATCCTTGTTCTGCGGACGTGATACTGCATATATATCTGCAGCACCTGTATTGAAAACATCAGAAATTTTACCCAGTTCTTTATCATCCTCAAAAACCGTACAACCAATTAAATCAGCTATATAATATACCCCCTCCGGAAGCTCCCCGAGCATTTCTCTATCTGCTGTTAAAACACTGTTTTTGAAGGTTTCTGCCTCTTCAATGGAGTTTATCTCGGAAAACTTAACTATTATATTATTTTTCTGATACTTGATATTTTTTAAAGTCAGTTTGATTTCTTCTTTTCTCCTTTTTGCATATACATACTCAATATCTTCAAACACATCAGGATAATCTGTCCATGTAACTATTTTAACATCACCCTTTAATCCGTGTGTATTAACAATTTTTCCGACTTCAAGTCTGTTATCCATTATTTTTACCTCTGTTTCTTAGATTTCAAATTTAAATATAATTCCGATTACTGCTGAAAATGCAATAAATGCAACAGGATGCCATTTAAGCTTTTTCATTGCAAAATATAAAACCACTGCAAGAACAGCTCCCTGCCAGAAAAAATCTGTTATTTTTTCACCGAAAAATGCCAGCTTCACAACTCCCATACCGGCGGCGGCAATTAATGCACACGACGCTGCCCGAAGTCCGTAAAACACATCTTTAACAATTTTTGATTCTCTGAATTTGTTTAGAAAACCTGCAATTATCACTATTACAATAATTGACGGCAACACAAGTGCTAACGGAGCTATTACCGCACCCAACACCCCAGACTGCAAATATCCCACATATGTTGCCATATTAACTCCTAAAGGTCCGGGAGTTGTCTCGGATATTGCAACAAGATTTGAAATATCAGCAACACTTATCCAGTCCTTTTCATTTGCAAGCTCATATAAAAACGGAAGAGTTGCAAGACCGCCGCCAACCGAAAAAAGTCCTATTTTAAGGAAAGAAATAATAAGTTCTAAAATCAGCATCATATTATTTTGCCTCCTTTTCTTTTTTCAGACGTTTTATAATATAACCCACAACACCTGCACAAAGAACAAGCAAAGCGGCAGAAAAATCAAAAAATGCCGACAGTATAAATACAACCGCAAAAATCACACATGCCCACACATCAACCAGGGCTGTTTTTGCCAGCTTTAAAACTGCATTCAGAATAAGAACACATACGCATATTCTGATACCGTTAAATGCATGGATTACAACAGGAATATCAGTAAAATTTCTGATAAAAGCCGTAATTATTGTTATAATTATAATTGATGGGGTTATTACTCCGAGTGTAGCAAATATACCTCCGGGAATACCTTTATTTTTATGACCTATAAATGTTGCTGTATTTACGGCTATAATTCCCGGTGTACACTGACCGATTGCAAAATAGTCAAGCAATTCATCTGTTTCTGCCCACTTATATTTGTCAACAACCTCTCTTTGCAGTATCGGTAACATTGCATATCCTCCGCCAAAAGTCACCGCACCGATTTTGGCAAAAATTAAAAACAATTGCAGTAATTCCTTCATAGTATATTGTGTCCTTTCTTTATATTTGTACTCTTATATTATGTTATCAAAAACTCACCTTATTTTGTCAGTTTATTATATCATATGACAAACAAAAAAACAAGTATTTTTAAATAAACACATTTCAAACTTTTTTAAATGAATATGTAGAAAATTTCTATTGAATATACAAATAAATACTGATATAATTAAAAAAGCTTATTCATCTATTGGTTATAGCTGTACATAACTATATTGATGCTTATGCTTTTATTGAAATGTGAGTACGGCTCACTGTTCCATTTTAAATAAATAATTCATCTTATTTGCTCACAGTAAGATGAAAATTGTAAATATTTGTGGGCAGAAAGGTATGCAATTATTATGAAGAAAATTAAAATCGGAATTTTTGGTGTAGGGCGTGGTTTTAATATTGCAAAAAACTTTATGCTGCTTGACTGTGAAATTGTTGCAATTTTGTCGCACCGCTCTATGCTTGAAGGCGGAAAGCCGTATGACATTCCCGATTTCAGACTTGAAGAATGCCGCAAAAAATATGAGAATGACAGAATCACGCCATTCTACGGAACAGATGGCAGTGAACCTAACATTCCATGTTGTTCTCACACTGATTACAAGCCTACAGAAACACAACTCAAAATGTTTAAAGAAATGGTTATGGAAAACTGATTAATTTAAAAACAGATTTTGATTCAGGTTTTTACCTGTTCAAAATCTGTTTTATTTTTATAGTTCTTTATATATTATTTTATGTTCTTTAAAATAGTATTCTTTATCATGTTCATTTATTTCTCTTAAAACCTTACAAGGATTTCCTACTGCAACCACATTTGAAGGAATATCCTTTGTTACTATGCTTCCGGCACCTATTACAGAATTATCACCAATAGTAATTCCCGGAACAATAATGACCCCGGCACCAATCCAACAATTTTTACCTATATGAACAGGTGCATTGTACTGATATGCCTTTTCTCTTAATTCTGGCAAAATAGGATGACCGGCTGTTGCAACAGTTACATTTGGACCGAACATTGTGTAATCACCCACATAAATATGAGTATCATCAACAAGTGTAAGATTGAAATTTGCATAAATGTTTTTTCCGAAATGAACGTGCTTACCTCCCCAATTAGCATGAAACGGCGGCTCTATATAACATCCCTCGCCAATTTCTGCAAACATTTCATTCATAATTTTCTGTCTTTTATCAGACTCAACAGGGCGTGTCATGTTGAAATCATACAAACGGTCGAGACAAGCGATTTGCTCTTTCATAAGTTCCTCATCATTCGGAAGATAAAGCATACCCGAATGCATTTTCTCTTTTATATCCATTTCTATTTTATCTCCTTTTTCAGTTTAATCATTAAAAAATGTACTTTCCGCTTTTGCACATAAATAGTGATATACAGGCAAATGAAGCTCCTGAACTTTATATGTTTCACACTCCGGTACTCCGATTGTACATCATTCTATTATATAATTATACACTAAAAACTGTATATTGTAAATAGAAAATTATCCGGATTTATTCTTCACCTTCAGGCTTAAATACCTTTGAGAGTTTTTTGATTGCTTTTTTTTCTATTCTCGAAACTTTTCATACTATCTATTGTAAACAACTATTTTACCTCTTCTAACTCCCTGAATCTAAACTTAATAATGACCTTTTTGTCCTCTGTAAGCTCAACTCTTTCAATAAGACTTACAAGCATTTCTCTGCTCGTAAAAGCCGATTTTATAAAGCTTTCAACCAATTCCCTTGCCCGTTCTTCATAGCTTACAGGATTTTGTTTTTCACATTCTAACAAAGTTACTTTTTCTTCTAATAAAGTACGTTCTTCCTTTGTCTTTCGATAAATTCTTTCAAAGTCAGAATCCTGCAAAAGTCCATCAAGTTTATCCATATAAATTTTGTCAAGGTTTACGGTCAAAGCATCAATTTTACTTTTTAACACCTGAATTTCAGCATCACAATTTTTCTCTCTTTGAGTTTCTTCAATAACCTCTTTTGCAACAGGCATCATTTCCTTTGGATTGAGATACGCCTCGCACACCTGTCTCACCTTATCAATCACTGCCTGAGTGATAGTTTCTTCCTTGATTGTATGACTTGTGCAAGCTCCTGCCTTTGTAAATCGCTGATATGTACGGCACACAAAATATAAAACATCTTCACCTTTAGAATTCTTTCGATTTAGTACAGCCAACGGATATCCGCACTCATGGCAGAAAATCAATCCTTTTAAAAGAAATTCATATGTTCTGCTCCTTGTGTGCTTACGACTGTTTACGAGCATTTTTACCTTTTGAAATACGGCCTTATCAATAATAGGTTCGTGCGTATTTTCAACCACAATCCAATTATCACGAGTTTGTTTTAACACTTTCTTTGATTTGTAGCTTATTTTCACCGTACGCCCCTGAACTATATTTCCAATATACGTTTCGTTCTGGAGCATATCGGAAATTCTCTCACTGCTCCATTTGCCGCTATACGGTCCTTTTCTTGTAACAGTCAGCCCTGCATATTGTGATGGTGTGGGAACACCTTCTTCATTAAGCTTAACTGCAATCTGCCTGCAACTCATACCCTCCAACGCCATACCAAAAATATACCGAACAGTTGGTGCTGCATCCTCATCAATTATTATTTTATTTTTCTCAGTCGGGTGCAGCTTGTAGCCATAAAGAGCTTTTCCGCCTATAAACTCACCTTTTCGTTGTTTATCGTGCTTAACACTCTTAATTTTCTTTGAAATGTCCTTAGCGTACATATCATTCATAATGGCTCGAAACGGTGTTATATCATTTGCTGTTGACTCCACTCCTGTATCAATTCCGTCAAGCAAGGAAATATATCTTACCTGTTTTTCAGGAAAATATCTCTCCATATAATGTCCCGTCATAATGTAATCACGACCAAGACGAGAAAGATCTTTGGTAATCACCATATTAACCTTTTTTTGTTCAATATCAGCTATCATTCGCTTGAATTCAGGTCTGTCAAAACTCGTTCCACTCCAGCCATCATCAATATACACATCGTAAACTGACAGCCTGTGATTCTTTACAAACTCATTCAATAACGATAACTGATTTGTGACACTTTCAGATAAACCTTCAGTTTCATCCTCCTTTGATAATCTGATATATAATGCCACACAATAATCCATGTAATTGCTTATTTCTCTGTACATAATCTACCTCCTGAAATAAGCGACCACTCATCACAGATATTATATCGCATTTTTATCATACTTTGAAAGTCTATATTGCAAATATTGTCGAAAAGAAGAAAAAATTATCTTTTCCACTTCCCCCTCACCGCAATATTCACATACAACCTCAATTAACTGTTCCTTCAATATATTACACTCCCTTCACATATTTGTACATTTATATGCTGGAAAATCTCATTTCTTGCTTATAACCTTTTTAACAGCCACAGGCACGGCATACATAGCTTTAAAGCTCTCCCGGGTACTCCGCGAGGACCGTAGTCAAGTATCATTATAACCATATGTTTCATCGCATCCCGATTCGCCTGTAAATCGGTTTATAATCTGATTTTATCGCCAACGCGCATCAATTAATGTGCTGACAGCTTTGCTGTCCATACAGTCTTACGATTAAAAAGGTATTATTCAGTTTTCAAAGTACAAAATCAAACAATAGCATAAACTGCGAATTTATTTATAATCCCACATATTATACGTTTCTCCTGTATGGTTGCTCTGTCCATCAATCCATAAATACAAATTTCCTCTTCATTTGCCCAACTCTTTCTTTTTAGCAAAAAAACAGTACCCATTCGGAATTTGGGTACACAAAACAAGCATGCCAGATTTTAGCATTTTTCATTGACTTCTATTACGCCATTTCTTTTTTTAACAAATCCATCAACTTTATCCCTCCATTAACCAGTCAATTATATTGAGTGATTTTATCCCATCGTATGAATTAATGTAACTTCTGTCCATCGACAGCACTATTTTTTCATAATTATCCTGTATAAGTCTTAGCGGTCTGAGTTCTCTCTCTCTTACTTCTTCGCCAAGCATTGATTCCGTTACCTGAATATATATTTTTTCATTCGGTTTTTCAGCAACAAAGTCAACCTCAGTTTCACCTACTTTTCCGATATATACTCTGTAATCTCTTCTAATAAGTTCAAGGAAAACAACATTTTCCAAAATATATTCCCTGTCAGCATCTCTATAACCTAAAAGCATATTTCTGAATCCCAAATCGATAATATAATTCTTACCCAATGTTTTTAAAAACTGCTTTCCTTTTACATCGTATCTGCCGACAGAATAGAAAACGAAAGCACTTCTGAGCATTGAAATATATTTATCTACTGTTTTTCCTGCAATAGTTTTATTCTTCTCTACATCTCCTTCATCAGACAATATATTCCCGATGTTATTGGGTGATGTGATACTCCCTATATTGCTACACAAGAACATTACTATTTTATTAAGCGCATTCTGGTCTACCGCTTTATTTCTCTGCAATACATCTCTTAAAACTACAGTAGAATATATTCCTTCCAACGCCTCATTACATCTTGATTCATTAAACTTAAACTGTCTTAATACAGGCATTCCGCCAAACTGCAGATATTTCTGGAATTTTTCATCATTTGTTATATCCGCTGAAAACTCATAAAAATCAAGAAACTCTTTAAAGGAT
Organism: Clostridia bacterium; assembly: GCA_045657705.1. GTDB lineage: Bacteria > Bacillota > Clostridia > UBA1381 > UBA1381 > RGIG1988. The sequence goes on along the minus strand of JAZOTP010000023.1, from coordinate 5,935 downwards.
AGCGGAAGCATTTTTATTTCAATATATCTTCCCGACAAAAGAGTTGAAAATTCAGTTGACAACAAATAAGCATTTGAACCCGTTATATAGATGTCCACATCAAAATCAAGTCTGAATGATTCTATAGCCTTTTCCCAGCCGTCAACATTCTGAAGTTCATCAAAAATCAAATACATTTTCTTTCCGGGAATTATTTTTTCGCTTATATAATCATAAAAATCAAGATAATTCAGCAAATTCCTGTAACGCAAAGACTCCATATTCATATGAATAATCTGATTCTCCGGGACATTGATTGATACAAGATAATCATGAAACAAATCAAGCAAGGTTGATTTTCCGCAACGTCTTATACCTGTTACTATTTTAACTAAATCAACATCCTTGTTTTCAATCAGTCTGTTCAGGTATTCAGGTCTGTTTATTCGCTCTGTCATCAAAAACACCTCTCTTTATCCTTATTATACTCAAAAAAACTTTGTTGTCAATAGTTTCAGACTTAAAAGTCAAAAACTTTTGATATTTAACACTTTTCGGATTTATTTTTCCTAAAAATCATATCATTATACTTTTCAGAATAAATAGTTGCCATTTTTACTTACTCAAACAGTTGCAGTATGGTCCACCGTATTGAGTAATAATAATATTTGCCAGCTGTGGATTAGGATTTTTTATTCTGACAGGAAACTGCAAAAACTTATCATAACTAAACATTATTAATTAGCCTCCTTTTCCCATGGCCACGGAGAATCGAGCCATTTAAATTTTTCAAACTGAGCAGCCGCAAAAACAGAAAGCGGACCACAGTTTTTCTCATATTCTTTTTTTAATTGCTTTGCCTTTGCCACAGTATCACGAAAAAGCTCAAATGCTTTTTTATCATCAGGGTGAGTGTCAAGATACAAAAGCAAATCTTGTGCAGCAAAGCAATATGAACGGATTTTATTTAAAGTTACATTTTTATCCATTACATTTCGCCTCCGTTTTCTTTACATACTTTACCGTATTCGCAAATAGTCAAATGTAGTTCAGGAAAAATTGTTCCATTGCATAAGCCTTCATCAAAAGGATAAATTTCATTGATGTACTGAATCGGAACATACGCATAACCGACACAGCCGCAATAGTCATCAGGGCGGTATGAAGGTAATTGATTTTCAGCCATAGTATCGCTCCTTATCAAATTATTCAGACATATACGTCTGTATTAACATAATATGTCAATAACATACATTATGTGAACCAAATAAATTCAGGGATGCCGATTATTACGACATCCCCGTTTTTTTAGTATTGAATTTTCAGAATTGGCTGACCGATTTTTATATTTCCGTCTGCAAGTATTTCCAGCCCTGCAATTGAATCTGTGTTTGTTACAACCATCGGTGTAACTGTTTTATAGCCTGCCTTTTTAATATTTTCTATATCAAAGGTTATTAAAGAATCTCCTTTTTTGACCTTTTGACCGTTCTTTATATTGTATTCAAAATATTGTCCTTTTAAATTTACAGTATCAAGACCAACGTGTATTAATATTTCAAATCCGTCATTAGTTGTTATTCCCACTGCGTGCTTTGAATCAAATATATTGGATACAACACCGTCACATGGTGCTTTAATAATACCGCTTGTCGGATTAATTGCAATACCGTCACCTAAAATACCTTGACTGAATACCTCATCTTCCACCTTATTCAGCGGGATTATCTCACCATCAGTATATGCCGATAATACTGCTGTTTGAATTGTGGTTGTTGCTTCCATGTCAAGATAATCTTCTAAATCTGACTTGATTACTGTTACTGTCGGGCCGTAAATAATCTGTACACCGTTTCCTTTTTTGATTACTCCGCTTGCACCTGTCTGTTTAAGGATTTCTTCCGACACCTTACTTCCGTCCTTAACTGTTACACGCAAGCGTGTTGCACAGCAGTCAACATCCGAAAGGTTTTCACGTCCTCCCAGACCCTTAACTATAAGTGCTGATTTATTGTTTTTATTTTTCTCTGCCTCAACATCCTTACGGGTATACAACTTAGTTTCTTTATCGTCATCTTCCCTTCCGGGTGTAACATAGTTAAATCTTCTTATCATAAAGGTGAAAATACCCCAATAGATAAAGAAATATGCTATACCGACAATTATTACAAAAATCCAGTTTGTCTTTGCATTTCCCTGCAATATACCAAACAGGAATAAATCAATAAAACCGCCTGAGAATGTCATTCCGACACCGACATTGAAAATATGCATCAGCATAAAGGAAAGACCTGCAAGTATACAGTGTATACCGTACATCAAAGGTGCAACAAAAATAAAGGTAAATTCAATCGGTTCTGTAATACCTGTAAGCATTGAAGTAAGTGCAGCCGACAAAAGAAGTCCTCCTGCCACCCTGCGTTTTTCAGGTCTTGCGCATTTGTACATAGCTAACGCCGCACCCGGTAATCCGAAAATCATAAACGGGAATTTACCTGACATAAATCTTGTAGCCTCAACGCTGAATACCTTTGTTGATTTTGAAGCAAGCTCTGCAAAATAAATATTTTGTGCGCCGTGAACCATTACTCCGTCAATCATAGCACTTCCGCCGACAGATGTCTGCCAGAAAGGAATATAGAATACATGATGAAGACCGAACGGGATTAATGCTCTTTCAATAATACCGTAAATCCATGTACCTGCATAACCTGAGGCAAGAACAAGATTTCCAAGCAATGAAATACCTCTTTGTACAATTGGCCATACAAAGAACATCAATATTCCCACAAGCACATATACCAGTGCCGAAATAATCGGTACAAACCGTGTTCCGCCAAAGAAAGCAAAAACAGGAGGTAGTTTGATTTTATAAAAACGGTTATGCAGTGCTGCAACACCCAGTCCTACAATTATACCGCCAAACACACCCATCTGAAGAGTCGGAATACCAAGTACTGTTGCTGTAGAGTTTTCAAGCATTGCCTCAACTCCGCCTCGTGATGTAATCAATGCGAAAATAGTTGTATGCATAATTAAAAAAGCGACAACACCCGATAATGCGGCAACCTCTTTTTCCTTTTTAGCCATACCTATTGCAACACCAATGGCAAATAAAAGTGCTAAGTTATCAAAAACAGCACTTCCTGCTTTACTCATAATATCAAGTAAAGTATATAATATACTTCCCGGATAAATAAAGCCTGTTAAATTATACGTTTCAAGTGTTGTTTGATTTGTAAAAGAGCCTCCAATACCGAGTAAAAGTCCGGCTACCGGCAAAATTGCAATTGGCAGCATAAACGACCGGCCGACTCTTTGCAATACACCAAAAATTTTATCTTTCATAATAATCTCCATTCCGCCGCCCTGAGTCGGCACAATTTGTAAAAAATCAAATTTTTCTATATACATATTATTACTCAAATTCTCATTCTTATTAATATTTTTTATAAAAGATAAAATTTTAATTAATATTTATTTATTTTTTTTAAATAATTATTTATGATGACAATTGAATTAAAGGATATTATATGATATAATATAAAAATAAATTAGAACAAATGAAAGGATTGTTTCGTTTGAAAGAATACACAAAAGGATTGAAAGACGGATTGCCTATATGTCTGGGATATGTTTCTGTATCCTTTGCTTTCGGGCTTATGGCAACCCGTGGAGGATTGTCCGTTCTTTCCTCTGTTCTGATTTCCTTAACAAATCTCACAAGCGCAGGTCAGTTTGCAGGAATTGAAATAATTAAAACGCAGGGAAGCCTGTTTGAGCTTGCTTTTGCCACCTTTATAATTAATTTGAGATATTTATTAATGTCATTGTCATTATCGCAAAGATTTGATGAAAATACCAATACTATAAAACGACTGATTATGTCATTTGGAATTACAGATGAAATTTTTGCAGTTTCAATGCAAAGGATTGCACCTCTTGCCTTTACATATTTTTTGGGATTAATGTCACTTCCCATTTTGGGATGGACTTTTGGAACTTTTTTAGGTGCTTTTGCAAGCTCACTGCTTCCGGAAATTATCCGTCTTTCTCTGGGAATGGCAATATATGCAATGTTTATTGCCATTATAATTCCCCCTGCTAAAAATTCACGTCCGATACTTAATGTTATTTTAATTGCTGTTGCCATCAGTGTTATTCTTCACATTACACCTGTAATTAACACAATATCGGGCGGCTGGATGATTATTATTTCGACAGTTCTTGCATCGCTCATCGGAGCTTTATTATATCCCGAAAAGGAGGCAGGTCAGAATGAATGATAAATTATATCTCGTTTGTGCCGTTTTGGTAATGGCTTTAATTACATATATAATAAGACTTTTACCTCTTACATTTTTCAGAAAAAAAATAACAAACCGATATATAAAAGCATTTTTAAATTTTGTTCCTTATTCTGTTTTAGGAGCGATGACCATACCTGATGCCTTCGCTTCAACAGGCAGTATACCTTCAGCCGCCCTCGGAATTACAGCTGCATTGCTGTTATCCTTTAAGGGCAAGGGACTTTTATTAGTTTCCATTGTATCATGTGCTGTAGTGTTTGTTGTCGATTTGATATTAATGTTTATATAACAAAAACGGCGGTCAATGACCGCTGTTTTTGTTATTTTTACTTACTTTGTGATTTTTTTATTCCATCTGAAAATGCTTTTGTTGTTTCAGGAGTTTCGTCAAGCCAATACGGTCTTGCAACTGCCCCTGCAAATTCAGGACGCGTGTCAAGGTCTGCGCTGTTAAACCAGAATGCCATTTTAATGTTCGGGAATTTTTTCAAATCTCTGAACATATCATTTATCCACTGAACCTTATCTCCACCGATTGAACTTGAGGCAAATTCGGTTATTATCCATGGAAATTCATCATATACATGATGATGCTTCTCCATTATTGTTGAGTAGATTTCATTAAACGTACGCCATTTTTCACCGTTTAAAACATCATAGTATGTTCCTGTGTTATATCCCGTAACACCAAATACCTGAACATACTCATCTCCCGGATAAAATGCCATGGAGGTATTATAACCGCATGGAGGATAGCTTTCATCGTTAGGGTTAAATACCCAAATTGCATTATCAACACCTACCTCACGGAAAATATTATAAATTTTTCTCCAAAGCTCTACATAAATTTCCGGGTCAGTAAGGCAGGCTGCAGAACCATAGCTTGTCCAGTCTGAATTCATTTCATTGTTTAGCCTGAAAAGAACAGGGTGACCGAATTCCTTTATCTGATGTGCCATTACTCTGAATCTGTAATCATATCTTCCGTCAAGAATGTCGAAAACAGGATTATAGCCATCAAGATCACCGTTCATTACTGTTGAGGTCTGAACTGTTAACTCTACAATCTTATTTTCTTTATATGCTTTTTTCATTCCTTCAACAGGTATGTCCTCAAAATAATACTTGTATTCCAACAAACCGTCAAACTTTGCATCAATTTTCTTTTCTATTTCGTGTATATCTTTAAAATCATTTTTATAAACGGATAACGGAGTATATATTCCCCATTTGCAGGTATCCGAGTTTACGAGTGATTTATAAAATTCTTTTGTTTCATCGCTCCAATATTCAGGTATAACAGGCTTAAAATCTGTAAATGTATCAGATTTTCCGACCACCTTTACATCTGTGCTGAAAGAATACAGCGTTCTGTATACCTCTTCTAAAAATTCCTCTGTATAATCACTTGTTTTAAACATTATACGGTAAAACATTGTGCTATTAGTATATACATAACAATATACATAAGTATTATACTTTACGGGGCTGTCGGGAGCAGGCGTTCTTGACAAAGCAACCATCTGAATCCAGAAATTACCTATTTTCTCAACCTGATTTTTATGAAGTGTTATTTTATTCTGAGAAAGGAATCTTTCATCAAGTAAGTATTTATGAAGATATTCATCGACAAATTTTTTTGTTTC